>NZ_CP171131.1:2193438-2506787 GCF_043187535.1 Luteimonas sp. WGS1318 | reverse complement strand
AGGTCCGACGACATCTGCAGCGCCAGGGCGTTGTGCACCGCCTCGTCGTCGAAGCCGCAGCGCGAGAGCTGCAGGAACAGGCGTTCGTCGAACACCTCGCGCCACTGCGACACCCACTGCCGGGCGAGGTCGTCGCGGCCGCCGGCCAGCAGCCGGCCGGCCGGCCCGTTGCGCCCCGCGATCGCGAACAGGCCCGTGTTGCAGTCGCGCAGCCACTCCGGGCGCACCACCACCCCGTCGGTTCGGTGGCCTTCCATCCACGCGCGCGTCAGCAGCCGCGACAGCGACAGGTAGCCGTCGTGGTCGCGACACAGCAGGGTCAGCGTCGACGCCGGATCGTCGCCTTCGGCGAGCGCGATGTCGGCGCCCATGACCGGCTTGATGCCCGCGCTCTCGGCGGCGCGGTAGAACTTGACCAGCGCGAACAGATTGTTGCGGTCGGTCAGCGCGACCGACGGCTGGCCGAGCTGCGCGCAGCGTTTGACCAGCCCCTTGATCCGGATCGTCGAATCGGAGAGCGAGTATTCGCTGTGGACGTGGAGATGGACGAAGCGCGCGGGCATTGCGATGGCGAGGCGGCCGGAGGGTCAGGGTAGGGCCCGGCCGGGGGGCGGACAAGGCTTGACAGGGCCGCAGGGGCGGCGCGCCGCGGCGCGGCCGCGTGCGCGACCCGGACGGCGTTCAGGCGATGGCGTCGGCCGCGAACAAGTCGGCCATCGGCGCGGGTGTGTCCGGGGCCGCGGGTGCCAGCAGGCGGGTCACCGGCGCGAAGCTCCGGCGATGATGGACGCATGGGCCGTGGGTCATCAGCGCGTCCAGATGCGCCGGCGCGCAGTAGCCCTTGTGCCGGTCGAAGCCGTAGTCGGGGAACTGCGCATGCAGCGCGACCATCGCGCGATCACGCGCGACCTTGGCGAGGATCGAGGCGGCCATGATCGCCTGTTCGATGGCATCGCCGCCGACGATCGCACGCGCCGGGCAGGGCAGTCCGGGCGGCACGCGATTGCCGTCCACCAGTACGCGCTCGGCGGCGGGCGCGAGCGCCTCGACCGCACGACGCATGCCCAGCAGGGTCGCCTGGTAGATGTTGATGCGGTCGATGTCTTCGACGCCGACGAACTCGATGCGCCACGCGAGCGCGTTGTCGACGATCTGCGGATACAGCGCCTCGCGGCGCTTCTCGGTGAGCTTCTTGGAATCGTCGAGGCCGTCGATCGGCCGGCGCGGATGCAGGATCACCGCGGCGACCACGACCGGGCCGGCCAGCGGCCCGCGGCCCGCCTCGTCGACGCCGGCGGTGCGCAGGCGTCGCGTCATGGCCTGCGCTCCGGTGTCGCGGGTGCGGGCAGGGCGGGCACGGCCAGACGCGCGACCGCTTCGGCCGCAGTCGCCGATGCGCCCTGGCGCAGTTGCAGATGCAGCTCGCGATAGACCGGCTGCACGTCATCGGCTGCTCGGGGGTCGCGGAACCAGTGCAGCACGGCGTCGGCGAGATTCTCTGCCGTGCAGGCCTCCTGCATGAACTCCGGCGCGATCGTGCGACCGGCGAGCACGTTGGGCAGCGAGAAGCGATCGACCTTCATCAGCTTGAACAGACGGACGAGAAACGCGGTGCTCGGCGCGATGCGGTAGCCCACGACCATCGGCCGCTTCGCGAGCAGCGCTTCCAGCGTCGCCGTGCCCGAGGCGAGCAGTACGACATCGCTGGCGACCATCGCGGTGCGTGCCTGGCCATCGATCACCTGCACGTCCATCGCGGCGAAACGCGGCTGCGCGAGCAGGGCGTCGATTGCGGCGCGGCAGGCGGCGTTCGCGGCCGGAACGACGATGCGCAGGCCCGGCAGGGCGGCGGCGACACGCGCGGCGGCGTCGAGAAAGACCTCGCCGAGCCGCCCGATCTCGCCCAGGCGCGATCCCGGCAGGACTGCGAGCACCGGTGCGTCGTGCGCGAATCCAAGCGCGTCGCGCGCAGCCGCGCGGTCGGGTTCCAGCGCGAGCATCTCCGCCAGCGGATGGCCGACGAAGCGCGCATCGACACCGTGCGTCGCATAGATCGGCGGCTCCATCGGGAACAGGCACAGCACCAGGTCGGCGCTGCGCCCGATCTTCGCCGCGCGGCCCTGGCGCCAGGCCCAGATCGAGGGGCTGACGTAGTGCACGGTGCGGATGCCGTGGTCCTTCAACGAGCGCTCGAGACCGAGATTGAAGTCGGGCGCGTCGATGCCGATGAAGACGTCCGGCCGCCAGCCGAGCACGCGTGCGCGTACGTCGCGGCGCAACCTGAGCAGACGCGGGAGATGCCGCAGCACTTCCGACAGGCCCATGACCGCCAGTTCGGTGGCGTCGTGCCAGGTCTCCATGCCCGCCGCACGCATCGCATCGCCACCCACACCCGCGAATTCGATATGCGGATGGCGCGCGCGCAGTTGTTCGATCAGTCCGGCGCCGAGCAGGTCGCCCGAGGCTTCGCCAGCCACCAGCGCCACGCGCAGCGGGGAGCCCGCGGGATTCGGGATTCGGGATTCGGGATTCGGCAAAGCCGTGTCGCGAGATCGTTGAGGTGAGCGCATTGTGCACTCCCGAATCCCCAATCCCGAATCCCCACTCCCGCGTCTGCTCACCGCAACAGCGGCCGCTCGCCTGCATCGATGAAATCGAGGAAGGCGCGCACGTCGTCGCTGTCATGCGCCATCTCGGCCAGGCGTGCGCGGGCATCGGCCAGTGAATCGCCCGACACGTAGACGGCGCGGTAGGCGCGCTTGATCGCCGAGGTGCGTGCGCCGTCGAAGCCGCGGCGCTTCAGGCCCTCGGCGTTGATGCCGCGCGGGCGGCCATAGCCGTCCTGCGCCACCATGACGAACGGCGGCACGTCGCCGTTGACGAACGCGCCCATGCCGATGAACGCATGCGCGCCGATGCGGCAGAACTGGTGGATGCCTGTGAAGCCGCTGAGGATCACGTGGTCGCCGACGGTGACATGCCCGGCCAGCGTCGCGTTGTTGGAGAACACGCAGTGGCTGCCGACGTTGCAGTCGTGGGCGACGTGGGTGTAGGCGAGGAACCAGTTGTCGTCGCCGATGCGGGTGACGCCGCCGCCGTCGCCTGTGCCGCGGTTGATCGTGACGAACTCGCGGATCGTGTTGCGGTCGCCGATCACCAGTTCGACGCGTTCGCCGGCGAACTTCTTGTCCTGCGGCTCGCCACCGATCGCGGCATGCCCGTGGATGTGGTTGCCCTGGCCGATGCGGGTGGGGCCGTGGATGCTGCAATGCGGGCCGACGATGGTGCCGTCACCGATCTCGACCTCGGCACCGATCAGGGTGAACGCGCCGATGCGGACATCCGCGCCCAGCCGCGCCCCGGGATCGACGACCGCAGTGGGGTGGATCGACGCGGCGGCCATGTCAGCGCTTGACCTCGGCGCAGAGGATCTCCGCGCAGGCCGCCTGCTCGCCGTCGACGCGGGCGATGCCCGAGTACATCGTCATGTTGCGGATCTCGCGCTTGATCGACACCTCGAGCTCCAGGCGATCACCGGGTACCACCATGCGCGAGAACTTGGCGGCGTCCACCTTGACCAGGTAGGACAGGTTGTCCTCGCAGCTCTTGCCGCGGGTGAGGTGGCTGAGGATGCCGCCCGCCTGCGCAAGTGCCTCGATCACCAGCACGCCCGGCATCACCGGATGAGCCGGGAAATGGCCCTGGAAGAACTGTTCGTTGGCCGAGACGTTCTTGTAGCAGAGCACACGCTTGCCGGCTTCGAACTCGACCACGCGGTCGACCAGCAGGAACGGATACCGGTGCGGCAGCAGCGCGTGGATGCCGTCGATGTGGATCGGCAGCTCGATGTGTTGCGTCATTCTTCCCCCTTGCCGAGCGCCGTGATGCGGCGCGCGAGCGAATCGAGCTGGCGGATCCGCACGGCATTCTTCCGCCACTCGCGCGTGGGCTGGGCAGGAATGCCGGCCGAATATTCGCCGGGCTCGGTGATGGATGCCGACACCATCGTCATCGCATGGACGACGACCTTGTCGCAGATTTCAAGATGCCCCGCGACGCCGACCTTGCCGGCGAGCAGGCAGTAGCGGCCGATGCGGGTGCTGCCGGCGATGCCGACGCAGCCCGCGACCGCGGTGTGCGCGCCGATGCGCACGTTGTGTCCGATCTGGATCAGGTTGTCGAGGCGCACGTCCTCCTCGATCACCGTGTCGTCGAGCGCGCCGCGGTCGATCGTGGTGTTGGCGCCGATGTCGCAGTCGTCGCCGATCACCACGCCGCCGAGCTGCGGCACGTTGATCCAGTGGCCGTCGTCCATCGCCAGGCCGAAGCCATCGGCGCCGAGCACGGCGCCGGGATGCAGCGTGACCCGCTTGCCCAGACGCACGCGTGCGACCAGGGTGACGCGCGCGACCAGGCGGCTGCCGTCGCCGACGATGCAGTCCTCGCCGATCACGCAGCCGGCGCCGATCGTCGCGCCCGCGCCCACGACGCTGCGCGCGCCGATGCTGACGTGCGGACCGATCGACGCGGTCGGGTCGATCTGCGCCGAAGTGTCGACGACCGCAGAAGGATGGATGCCGGCCGGCGCGGCCGCACGGGCTTCGAACAGCGCGGCGATGCGCGCATAGGCCACGTACGGATCGCGTGCGATCAGCGCGGTGCCGCTGTGGGCCGCGGCGTCCCCTTCGCGCAACACCACGATGCCGGCCCGGGTGTCGGCCAACTGCGGGCGGTAACGCGGATTGGACAGGAACGCGAGTTGGTCGGCCGTGGCCGCCGCGAGCGTCCCGACGCCGCCGACTTCGGTGTCGGCGGGGCCGTGGACGGTCAGGCCGAAGCGTTCGGCCAGCGCGGCAGCGCTGTATCGGATCGGCGGCTGTGCCATCGGGTCACCTCGCGGCGGCGATCAGAACGCGCCGCCGAAGGTGAACTGCAGGCGCTCGACCTCGTCGGCCTGCCGGATCAGGTCGCCTGCGCCGCCGCGGACTTCCTTCTGCTGGCGCAGCGGGTAGGCGTAGCTGATCGAGATCGGACCGACCGGTGCACGCCACATCAGCGCCACGCCGGCCGAGGCACGCAGTTCCTTCGCGTCCCAGCTGTCGACGTCCTTGTAGACGTTGCCGAAGTCGACGAAGGCCGAAATGCGGGCGGCCGGCGACTTGATCAGCTGCGGGAAGAACATCTCGACCGAACCGATGGTCTTCACCGATCCGCCGATCGCCTGCAGGAAGCTGCTGCCCAATGCGGTTTCGCGCGGGCCCAGGGTGTTGTCTCGGAAGCCGCGCACCGAGCGCGGACCACCGGCGTAGAAGTTCTCGAAGAACGGCAGGCCGGTCGCGGTCACGGTGCGGACGTAGTCGGCCGAGGCCGTCTCGCACGGGTCGCTCGGTGCCGGGCCGGGGATGGAAGTATCGATGAGGCCGTCGCCGGTGGTGTCGACGAGCGTCGGCGCGGTGAAGCACAGGTTGCGCACGACGTCACTGCCGTAGCTGTCGCCGTAACCGAGTTCGGCGCGCGTATTGAGCACCAGGTGACGGTTGATCGGCCAGTACTTGGAGATCTCGTAGTTGAGCTTGTAGTACTCGGCGGTCGAGCCGGGCAGGGTAGCCTCGAGCGAGACGCGCTGCATCATGCCGCGGGTCGGCTGCAGGAAGTCGTTGCGCGTGTCACGGGCCCAGGCCAGCTCGCTGCGCCAAGCGTGGAAGGTGCGCGAGCCGAACGCGTCGATGTAGTCGACGATCGATTCAGGTGAGGAGTTTTCGAACGCGAAGATCTGGTTGCGATCGACGCCGAACAGCAGTGAGATCGAGTCGTTCTCGGTCAGCGGAATGCCGAGGATCGTCTGGCCGGCGGCGCTGGTCGACGAGTACTGCGCGGTATTGAACTCGGAGTTGTCGAACTCGCGCCACCACAGGTTGTAGCCCAGCGACATGCCACCGTCGGTGAAGTACGGGTTCATGAACGAGAACGAGTAGCGCTGCAGGTAGACGTTGCGCTGCGCTTCCACCGAGACGCGGTTGCCGCTGCCGAGGAAGTTGTTCTGCGACAACTGCACCGACGTGGTCACGCCGGCGAGCTGCGAGTAGCCCAGGCCGAAGGTGAAGCTGCCGGACGTGGTCTCGGTGACGTTGAACACCACGTCGACTTCGTCGTTGCTGCCCGGGACCGGCTGGGTCTCGACGTTGACGCTGCCCGACTCGAAGTAGCCCAGGCGCTGCAGGCGGACCTTGGACCGGTCGACCGCGGCCTGCGAATACCAGCTGCCCTCGAACTGGCGCATCTCGCGGCGCATCACTTCGTCCGACGTGCGGCTGTTGCCCTTGAACTGGACGCGGCGCACCTGCACGCGCGGCCCGGGGACCACCTGCAGGTTGATCGCGACGGTGCGGTTCTCGCGGTCGATCTCCGGGATCGGATTGACCTGGGCGAAGGCGTAGCCGATGTTGCCGAGGGTCGCGACGATCGCGTCCGAACTCAGCTCGAGCAGCGCACGCGAGAACACCTGGTCCTTCTGCACGAAGACGCGGGTGCGGATCTCATCTTCGGGCAGCACCGTATTACCGGTGATCTGCACGTCCGACACCTTGTAGATCTCGCCTTCAGTGATGCCGGCGGTGATGAACATGTCGGCCTTGTCGGGGCTGATCGCGACCTGGATGCTGTCTTCGCTGAAATCGATGTAACCGCGGTCGAGGTAGAAGTTGTGCAGCTTCTCGCGGTCGCCTTCGAGCTTCTCGCGCGAATACTGGTCGTCGCGGCGGTACCAGCTGAGCCAGTTGGACTCGCCCGATTCCCAGCTGTCGGTCAGCGTGTCGAGATCGTAGATCTCGTTGCCGATGATGTTGATGTGGCGGATCTTGGCCGCCTTGCCTTCCTCGATGTTGATCGCGATGTCGACGCGGTTGCGGTCGAGACGCGACACCGTCGGCGTGATGCGCACGTTGTACTTGCCGCGGTTGTTGTACTGGCGCACCAGTTCCTGGGTCACGCGGTCGAGGTCGAGGCGGTCGAAGGTCTCGCCTTCGGACAGGCCGATGTCGTTGAGGCCGCGGGTCAGGTCCTCGGTCTTGATGTCCTTGTTGCCGGTCAGGGTCAGGCGGTTGATCGCCGGACGCTCGGTGACCGTGAACACCAGGATGTCGCCCTGGCGCGCGACCTGGATGTCCTCGAAGAAGCCGGTGCGGTAAAGCGCGCGGACCGCGTCGGAAATGCGGGTCGGGTTGACCGTGTCGCCGCGTTCCACCGGCAGGTAGGTGAACACCGTGCCGGCGCCGATGCGCTGCAGCCCGTCGACACGGATGTCGCTGACGGTGAACGTGCTGGCGGTGGGCGGTGCAAGCGGCGCCAGCGCGGGCGCATCCGTAGGCGCGTTGGCCGCCGTCTGGGCCCAGGCCGGAGCAGTGATCGCCGTGGCGAGGGCAAGGGCGAGCAGTCGGCGGTCGGGGAGTCGCGTCATTCTTTGGATCCGTCAGGGGAAGGGGTTCCGGCGCGGTGCGGCGCGGGAATCCGGGTCGGTAGCAGGCCTAGCGCACCAGTTGCAGGATGTCGTTGTAGAACGCCAGGCCCATCAGGCTGGCCAGCAGCGCCAGTCCCACGTATTGCCCGGCTGCCATCGCGCGCTCACTCACGGGGCTGCCTTTGACCAACTCGATAAGGTAATACAACAGGTGTCCCCCATCCAGCAGCGGAATGGGGAGGAGGTTCAGGATCGCCAGGCTCAGCGACAGCAGGGCGAGGATCGTCAGGTACCAGGCGGCGCCCTGCTGGGCGTAGGTATTGGCGGCCCGCGCGATCGTGATCGGGCCGGCGACGGTGTTCTCGATCGCGACGCGACCGGTGAACGCCCGGCCGATCATGCCCACCAGTTGTCCCGTCAGATGCCCGACCTCGCGCACCGCGACCGGCAGCGCCTCGACCGGGCCGTGACGCTGCATCGCGTCCTTGGCCGGCAGCGGGATATTGCGCGGCGGCGCGATGCCGAGCGCCCAGTAGGGGCCGCTGCCGTCCGGGCGTTCAACCTGCCGGGGCGTGATCTCGAGTGCCAGGCGCTCGCCTGTGCGCTCGACCTCGATCATCGCCGGACCGCCCTGATCGCCCAGCACCTGGACCAGCGGGCCGATGTCGTCGAAGGCGCGGACCGGGCGGCCGTCGACGGCCGTGACCCGGTCGCCCTCGGCCAGCACGCCCCAGGCGGCACTGTCGGGCTCGACCCGGCCGATCACTGGCGGCAGCAGGAAATGGCGCGGCAGCACGCCGATCGCCTGGGCGATCCGGCGCTGGTCGAAATCGTCGGGCAGCTGCGACAGCCGCAGGTCGCGGACCGCCTGCCGCGATTGCGCATCGACCACGTCGACGCGCACATCGCGATGGTCCAGCGCTGCCGGCAACAGGGCGAGCTGGACTTCGTTCCAGGTCGGGGTGGCCCGGTCACCGACAGCGGTGACGAGATCGCCCGATTGCAGGCCGGAGCTCTCGGCGATGCCGGTCGCCTGGCCGATCACCGGCGCATAGTCCGGGCGGCCGATGACGAACATCGCCCACAGCAGGGCCACGCACAGCACGAGATTGGCGATCGGCCCGGCCGCGACGATCGCGATGCGCTTCCACACCGAGGCGCGGTTGAACGCCTGCGCGGCGTCGGCCGGCGGTACGGGGCCTTCGCGCTCGTCGAGCATCTTGACGTAGCCGCCGAGCGGGATCATCGCGACCTGGTAGACGGTGCCGTCCCGGCCGCGCCGCGACCACAGCGGGCGGCCGAAGCCGACCGAAAACCGCAGCACCCGGACCCCGCAGCGGCGTGCCACCCAGTAGTGGCCAAACTCGTGGAAGGTCACGAGCACGCCCAGGCTGACGATCAGCCACCAGACCGAGCCGAAGAAATCAGACATCGCGCACGCTCAGCCCACCGTTCCGGAGTCGATCGCCTGTCCGGCGATGCGTCGCGCCTGCGCATCGGCATCGCGCAGCACGTCCAGCGAATCGGCGGAGGTGGCAGGGAGCGTGGCGAGCACGTGCTCGACCAGCGCAGGGATGGCTAGAAAACGGAGGTGTCCCTGAAGAAAGGCTGAAACGGCCACTTCGTTGGCCGCGTTCAGGACCGCCGGCGCGGTGCCTCCGGCCACCAATGCCGCGCGGGCGAGGGCCAGACAGGGAAATGCGTCGGTGTCCGGCGCCTCGAAATCGAGCCGGCCGTGCTGCAGCAGGTCCAGGCCGGCAACGCCGGAGGCGATGCGCCCAGGGCTGCCGAGGCCGACCGCCAGCGCGGTGCGCATGTCGGGCAATCCCAGCTGGGCGAGGGTGGAACCGTCGATGAACTCCACGAGGGAGTGCACCAGGCTCTGCGGGTGGACCAGCACGTCCAGGCGGTCGGACGGCATCGCGAACAGGTGGTGGGCCTCGATCAGTTCGAGCCCCTTGTTCATCAGCGTGGCCGAGTCGACCGAGATCTTCGGCCCCATCGACCACTTGGGATGGGCGACCGCCTCGGCAGGCGTCACGTCGGCCAGCTGGCCCCGGCTGCGGCCGCGGAACGGGCCGCCCGAGGCCGTCAGCACGATGCGCGCGACCCCACGGCAGTCGCCATCGGGGGGCAGGCACTGGTGGATCGCGTTGTGCTCGCTGTCGATCGGCACGATGGTCGCGCCGGCCTCGCGGGCGGCCTGCATCATCAGCGCGCCGGCCAGCACCAGCGATTCCTTGTTGGCCAGCAGCACGCGTTTGCCGGCGCGCAGCGCGGCCAGCGTCGAATCCAGGCCGGCGGCGCCGACGATCGCGGCGACCACGGTGTCGCAGGTGGCCGCGTCCGCGGCCAGCGTGTCCAGTGCGTCCATGCCGGCATGCGCGACCGTCGCCAGGCCGGCGGCGCGCAGGCCGTCGCGCAGCCGGGGCAGGGCGTCCGGATCGGCGATGACCGCATGGTCGGGCCGATGCGCGATGCACAGCGCGACCAGCGCGTCGGTGTTGCGGCCGGCGGCCAGCACGCTGGCGCGCATGCGCTCAGGATGGCGCGCGATCACGTCGAGCGCGGACGTCCCGATCGAGCCGGTCGCGCCCAGAACGGCGACGGTGCGGATCATGCGGCCGGGCCCGGCCGCGCGATGGGGGCGTCGTAGACGCGGACTGCGGGCATGGCGGTGCTCAGAAGCCGAACCAGATCTGGCCGAACGCGAAGACCGGCAGTGCGGCGAGCACGCTGTCGATCCGGTCGAGCACGCCGCCGTGGCCGGGGATCAGTGTGCCGGAGTCCTTGGCGCCCGCGTGGCGCTTGAGCAGGCTTTCGAACAGGTCGCCGACGACCGACGCGAGCACCGTCAACAACGCGACCAGGGCCACCAGAGGCAGCTGCGCGACGCTGGCGCCTGCCAGCGGCGCGAACGCCACGGCCACCACCACGCCCGCCACCATGCCCCCGATCAGGCCTTCGACGGTCTTGTTCGGACTGATCCGCGGTGCGAGCTTGCGTCGGCCGAACCGGCGCCCGGCGAAATACGCGCCGGTGTCGGTGGCCCAGACGATCGCCAGCGCCAGCAGCAGCCAGCGGTTGCCGAAGGCGCCGTCCTCGTTGGCGTGGATCACGCACAGCGCGGCCCAGGCCGGAATCACCGCCAGCGTGCCGGCCAGCAACTTGATGACGCGCGAGCGCGCATCGTGTGCGGCGGCGAAGGTGTAGCGGCGCAGCCACAGCGTGGCCGCGAGCCACCAGACGACGCCGATCATCGCGAGCATCTTCAGCAGCACCAGCGAGCCGCCACCGGTGGCCGAGGCCCAGACGATCGCGACCATCAGCAGCAGATTCAGCACCAGCAGCGCGGTGCGCGCCAGGGTGTCGTCGATGCCCGACAGCCGCAGCCATTCCCACAGCGCGGCCAGGAACACGATGGCCGAGACGGCGGCCATCCACGGGGTGTTGAGCAGCAGCACCGCCGCGATCGCGGTCGGGGCCATCAGCAGTGCGGCGAGGATGCGGGTGCGCGTCATGCGGTGGTCTCCAGGGGTGGACCGTCGCCGGCCGCGATCTGCGCACTGGTGAGTCCGAAACGGCGCTCGCGCGACGCATAGACCGCCAGGGCGCGTTCCAGTTCCTCGACGCCCAGCTCGGGCCACAGCGTGTCGGTGAACCACAATTCGGTGTAGGCCAGCTGCCACAGCAGGAAATTGCTGATCCGCAGATCTCCGCCAGTGCGGATGAAGAGATCCGGCTCCGGCAGATCGGCCAGGGCGACGCGCGCGCCGAGGGCGGCCTCGTCGATGTCCTCGACCCGCAGCCGGCCGGCCGCGACATCGGCAGCGAGTGCGCGCGCGGCGGTCGTGATGTCCTGACGTCCGCCATAGCTGGCCGCGACGTTGAGCGTCAACGCAGTATTGCCGGCGGTCAGCGCCTCGGCCGCCGCCATGCGCTGCCGCAGCCTGTCGCCGAACCGCTCGCGCTCGCCGATGAAGCGCAGGCGCACGCCGCGCCGGTGCAGCTCACCGACCTCGCGATCGAGCGCACCGAGAAACAGCTTCATCAACGCCCCGACCTCGTCCTCCGGCCGGCCCCAGTTCTCGCTTGAAAACGCGAACAGGGTCAGCGCGTCGATGCCGCGTTCGAGGCAGAAATCGATGCACAGGTTGACGGTGCGGGCGCCGGCGCGATGGCCGATCACCCGTGGCCGTCGCCGCCGCGCCGCCCAGCGGCCGTTGCCGTCCATGATGATCGCCACGTGCCTGGGCACATGCCGGGGACCCGGGAGTCGGGATTCGGGATTCGCAAGGGCGGAATCCTGCGGGTGGGCGGCATCAGTCAATGGCGTGGTTCTCTTGCTCCGGCTCGCGCACGATCCCGAATTCCCAGTCCCGAATCCCGGCGCCCATCAGACCGCCATCAGTTCCTGTTCCTTGGCCTTGACCACGTCGTCGACGTCCTTGATCGCGGCGTCGGTGATCTTCTGGATCTCGTCCTCGGTGCGGCGCTCGTCGTCCTCGGAAATGAGCTTTTCCTTGAGGAGTTCCTTGATCTGCTGGTTGGCGTCGCGACGGATGTTGCGGATCGCGACCTTCGAATCCTCGCCTTCGCCGTGGACGACCTTGGACAGCTCGCGGCGGCGCTCTTCGGTGAGCGCGGGCAGGTTCAGGCGGATCGTGGTGCCGGCGGTGTTCGGGGTCAGACCGAGATCGGAGGCGAGGATCGCCTTCTCGACCGCACCGACCATCTGCTTTTCCCACGGCGTGATCGTCAGCGAACGCGCATCGCTGACGGCGACGCTGGCGACCTGGCTCAGCGGCATGTCGGAGCCGTAGTAGTTGACCTTCAGGTGTTCCACCAGGGCGGTGGACGCGCGCCCGGTGCGCACCTTGACCAGCGTGTGCTTGAGCGCCTCGACGCTCTTGGCCATGCGCGTCTGGGTGTCTTTCTTGATGTCGTTGAGCATGATCGGGCCCGGTCCGTGTGCAGAATCGGCCGATTATAAGCGGCCCCGGCCGGTGACGGGGCCGGGGTCTGCGCTGCAGCGCGGCATCGACGCCGCGCGTACGACCTCAGTTGCGGCCCTGGACCAGCGTGCCGATGGCCTCTCCGCGCAGGATGCGCAGCAGCACGCCGGGCTGGCTCATGTCGAAGATCCGCAGCGGCAGATCGGAATCGCGGGCCAGCGCGAACGCCGCCGTGTCCATGACTTCCAGGCCCTGGCTCAGCACCTCGTCGTAGGTCAGACGCTCGTAACGCTTGGCGTCGGGCACCTTCTTCGGATCGGCGTCGTAGACGCCGTCGACCTTGGTCGCCTTGAGCAAGAGGTCGGCGCCGATCTCGATGCCACGCAGCGCCGCGCCCGAGTCGGTGGTGAAGAACGGGCTGCCGACACCGGCGGCGAAGATCGCGATGCGACCCTTCTCGAGGTGCCGGATCGCGCGCCGGCGGATGTAGTCCTCGCAGACATCGTTGATCTTGATCGCGCTCATCACCCGCGCGCGCGCGCCGCGCTTCTCCAGCGCGTCCTGCATCGCGAGGGCGTTGATGACCGTCGCCAGCATGCCCATCTGGTCGCCGGTCACGCGGTCCATGCCGGCGGCGGCCAGGCCGGCGCCGCGGAAGATGTTGCCGCCGCCGATGACCAGGCCGACCTCGGCCCCGGCCTTCTGCGCCTCGATCACCTCGTCGGCGAGGCGACCGATGACCTTCGGATCGATACCGTAGTCCTCGTCCCCCATCAACGCTTCGCCGGACAGTTTGAGCAGGACGCGGCGGTAGGCGAGGGGTGCGGTCATGGCGGAACTCCGAGGGGCGGGGGCGCGTGGATTCTAGAAGATCGCCGTCGGCCTTGCTCGACATGCGCGCGTGGGGCGCGCGGCAGAATGCGCAGGGCGCTGCATGGAGGGGTGTGCCCGATCGGGCAATTCGTGCCCTGTTGAACGCGTGTCGCACGCGGTGTGGACAGGCGCATACCAATAGCCAGGCCCGCTGCCACGGCAAACGGGCCGGCGGAGGTGCGCAGCACGGCAACGCGATCAGAGGCAGACGTCATGCGCTATAGGGGCTCGACCCTGGACGGGAGGCGAGCTGACAGTCGATGGCTCGGAAGCGGCGTCGGCAGCGCGACGCGTTCGGGATCGACAAGACCGGCACCGGCTCGCGAACCAGCGCCTTCGACGGCACTTCGATGGCGCCCCGTGATGCACGGGCCGCGCCTCGACATGTCGGGTAAACGTTGAGGAGGCGACGACAGCGACCGGACGCACTCTGGGACGCCGGGAGCCGTGGCATGCCGCTGTGCGCCGATGGCGACACGCAGCGGACCGGCGACGGCAACGTGCCGCCGCCGGTGTTGCCGGAGTCAGGCCAGCATGCGCAGCTTCGGCTCGCGGCTCCACTGGCGGGTCTTCGCCGCTTCGATGAAGCCCTTCGTGTCCACTGCGTCCACGGTGCCGGCATCCTTGCCCACCGCGCCGGCCTTCAACAGCGCCTGACCACCGGCATCGGCCGCGATCGCCTTCAGATGGCCCCAGGCATCGCGGGCGAAATCGACCGCCGCGGCCTCTTTCGCCAACTGCTTGCCGGCATCGGCCGACAGCACGATCGCCACCGCATCGAATACCAGCGACGGCGTACCGGCGAGCTGGCCGTCCGCCGCCTGCTTCTTGCCATCCGACAGCGTGGCACCGCCGACCTTGGGCGCCACCAGCTTCACCGTGGCACCGGCCGCTTCGGCCGCCTTGCGCAGGCTCTGGATCGTCTTCGCGTCGGACCCGTCGTGGAACAGGATGCCGATCGCGCGGCCCTGCAGCGTCGGCTTCATCCGGTCGATGATGCGAAGCGCCGGCGACAGCGGCATGTCCTGCGGTGCGATCCGGGTATCGGGTGCATCGGGCAATGCGTCGAGGCCGAGGCCGTCGGCGACGCGCTGTGCCAGCGATTCGTCGACGTGGCGCAGCTGACCGACCACGGCCTCGCGGATGTAGACGGTCTCGACCTTCGACAGCTCGAACACCAGGGCCGAGGCCATGTGGGCCTGCTCGGGCTTCGACTGGCTGCGGAAGAACAGGCGCGCTTGCGAGTAGTGGTCGGCAAAACTCTCGGCCCGTACGCGCCCCTTGACGCCATCGTCGGGCGCCGTGGCGTGGCTGCGATAGCCCTGTTCGCGACTCGCGCGCGGGCTGTCGGCCTCAAGCGAACTCGGCTCGTACGCGACCCGGCCCTTGGGCACGGCCATCTGCATGTGGCCGTCGCGCTGATGATTGGCGAACGGGCACTTCGGCGCATTGATCGGAAGCTGGTGGAAATTCGGACCGCCGAGGCGGCTGAGCTGGGTGTCGAGATAGGAGAACAGCCGGCCCTGCAGCAGCGGATCGTTGCTGAAGTCGATGCCGGGCACGATATTCGCCGGGCAATAGGCCACCTGTTCGGTCTCGGCGAAGAAATTGTCCGGCCAGCGGTCGAGCACCATGCGTCCGACGATGCGCAGCGGCACCAGTTCCTCGGGGATCAGCTTGGTCGCGTCGAGGTGGTCGAATGGAAACGCGTCGGCTTCCTCTTCGGTGAACAACTGCACGCCCAGTTCCCACTCGGGAAAATCACCGGCCTGGATCGCCTCGAACAGGTCACGGCGATGGAAGTCGTTGTCGGCGTGCTGCAGCTTCAGCGCCTCGTCCCACACCGTCGACTGGATGCCGAGCTTCGGCCGCCAGTGGAACTTCACGAACGTGCTGCGGCCCTCTGCATCGAGCAGGCGGAAGCTGTGCACGCCGAAGCCTTCCATCGTGCGCAGCGAGCGCGGAATCGTGCGGTCGCTCATCGCCCACATGATCATGTGCATGCTCTCGGGCATCAGCGACACGAAATCCCAGAAGGTGTCGTGCGCGCTGGCGGCTTGGGGAAAGCCGCGATCGGGTTCCATCTTCACCGCGTGGATCAGATCGGGAAACTTCAGCGCGTCCTGGATGAAGAACACCGGGATGTTGTTGCCCACCAGATCCCAGTTGCCCTGCTTGGTGTAGAACTTGACCGAAAAACCGCGCACGTCGCGCGGCGTATCGACCGAGCCCGCACCGCCGGCGACGGTGGAGAAACGGGTGAACACGGGCGTCTTTTCGCCGACTTCGGTGAGGATTTTCGCGGTCGTGTAGTCGGCCAGCGAATCCGTCAGCTCGAAGTAGCCGTGCGCCGCGGAGCCGCGCGCATGCACGATGCGCTCGGGAATGCGCTCGTGATCGAAGTGGGTGATCTTCTCGCGCAGGATGAAGTCTTCCAGAAGGGTCGGCCCGCGCGGCGTCGCGCGCAGCGAGTTCTGGTTGTCGGCGACCGGAATGCCCTGCGCGGTGGTCAGGACGGGATGCCCGTCACCTGCCTGCTGCTGGACTTCGTCGCCGTCGCCGCGCGGCAGGTCGCCGGATGCGCCGGTGCCGGACGGGGAATTGGCGGCCGCCTTGCCACGCGTGGCGGGCTTGGGCGGCGTGGAACGGGGACGTGATGACATGGGGGAGCGCTCCTGGGGCGGGCAGTGCATGCGGGGGCATGCGGGCTGGCGAATCCGCGATCCTCGGGTGGATGCCGTGAACGCATCGTTCCGGTTTCATGCGGATGCAGTGGAATTCGTGCAGGACGGGTCGGGCGTGCGGCGTCGGAACACGATCGGCGCGCCGGATGTCGACGGCCTCGTGACGCGCGACAGCGCGGCGCGATCGCGTCAGTTCGGGCCTCTGGTGTCTGGATCGGCGTCTGCATCGGCCTCGCCGGAGGGGGCTGCCGGATCGTCACTGGACGCCGGCACCGCCTGCACAGTGCCATCGGGATTCACGCGGCGCACAAAGGCCGGGCCCGCGATCAGCGCCGCGTCATTGCCTTCGGCCGAGGCGTTGTCGTCCTTGGCGTAATCCGCGCCGCGCGAGCTGATGCGGTCCTGTTCGGCCACGTGGTCGGCCTGGCGGGGCTGGTCGGGATTGGTCGCCGATCGGGGTTCATTCTTGGATGTCATGGGCCTATCCTCGGACATGTGTCGAGCCACCCTGGACCGGGGAACGGCCATGGGGCGTGAACTAGGCGGACGGCGGTCGTCGAATCCCGCACGGCGATGGCCATGCACCACGCGGCGTAGTGCACGCGAGGACCGCTGCAGGGTGTGGTGCGCACCGGTTCTTCACGGTTCACGCCCGGGCGATGCGCGAGGGTGAGCGGGTGTTCGAAGGGGGCCTAGGATGGGCAGACAGCTGGCACGTCAATGGAGGCAGCGCCGCCTGGCGTCGGCACGCGCGATGCGACGCGTGGGCATCGGCCTGGGTCTCGTCATCACCGCCGGGCTGGCGGTGCTGGTCGGCCTGGATCGTCAGGCCCGGCTCGCCGCGGCCGAGCGGCAGAGCCTAGCGCTGGCCACAGGTGTCGACCGCTTGCTGCAGGTTGAACTGCGCAATATCGAACGTGCCCTGCGCGGCATCCTGGCCGATATCGACGCCGATGCGGACCTACCGCGCGAGGTGGCCGTACGCCGCCGTGCGAAGTCACTGGCAGGGGTCACGTCGCGACACGAGGAACTGGCGCGTATCGATTACTACCCGCCCGCGGGTGGTGAAGACGCTGCGCCGGGGCCTCCGACCTGGCTCGCCAAGGGCGCGGCGTCATCGTCGCTGCGCATCGGTCCGCTCCTCTCTGATGACAGTGGCGATTGGCAGTTACCTCTCGCGATCACATCGCCGGAAGGAGGCGCGGTCGTTGCCCGGTTCCGGGTGCAGGAGTTCGCCAACATCATCGACGGGCTCGACACGGGCGTCGACGGCAGCGTCGCGATCTACGACGCTGACGGCACCGTGATCACCCGTTACGGCCGCACCGGCGCCCACGTCGGCCGGCAGGTCGTATTTCCCGAAGGGCTGGATGCCCGCAGGCGCTTCAGCGTCACGGTAGTGAGCCCGCTCGACCAGATCGAGCGCACCGCGACCTTCACTGCCACAAGCGGCTATCCGCTCGTGGTCAGCAGCGGGATCGGCGTGCGCGAGGCGATGCGCCCGTGGTGGGTCTTCGTGATCTGCGCGCTGGTGCTGTCTGCGGTCTACTGGACCGTGTTCGCGTTCGTGGTGCGCCGGCTCCGCGCCGACGAACGTGCGCGCGACGCGATGCTGGAGGAGATCGCAACCCAGGGCGAATGGCTGCAGCAGGCGCAGCTGGCCTCGGGCACGGGCGTGTGGCGCATCGAGCGCGGCCACAGCGAAGTGCGCGCATCACCGGAACTCGCGGCGCTCTACGCGCTCGAAGCCTGTGACGGACGCATAGAACTCGATGCGTTCTTCGAACGTATGCACCCGGATGACGCGGATCTGGCGCGCGCGACGTTCTCCGCGGCGCAGGAACAGGGCGGCACGCTGCTTCACGAGTACCGCGTGATCCTTACCGACGGACGGGTGCGCTGGCTCAAGGCCCAGGGGGCGGCGGTCGGCACGGGCGCGCAAGCCGCGATGACCGGCACCGTCAGCGACATCACCAACGAACGCGACGCCCAGGCGCGCATCGAGCGCGCCGAATCCCAGTTCCGCCAGCTCTTCGAACGCAACCCCTTGCCATCGTGGGTGTACGACACCGGGTCGCTGCGCATGCTCGCCGTCAACGAGGCCGCGCTCGAGGCCTACGGCTATTCCCGGGACGCGTTTCTCGCGCTCGCGGTCACTGACCTGGTGCCCGCGCCAGCCCGTGCGGAAACACCCGATCTCGCCGCTCATTGTGTCGGGCGCCGCGAGCGCCTGTGGACGGTGCTCGCGCAGGATGGGCGGCGGATCGAGGTGCGCGTGCATGCGCGCGACATCGAACTGCAGCAGCGTCCTGCGCGCCTGATGCTCGCCGAGGACGTCGGTGCACGCCTGGCCTACGAACGTGATCTCGCGTGGCGTGCGAGCCATGACCCCACCACCGGCATGCTGACCTTGCCCGCTCTGTCCGAGCTGCTCGGCGCCGAGTGCGGAGGGGACGCAGACGCCGAATTCGCGGTTGCGTGTGTGTCGCTGCGCGATCTCGAATTGATCGCGCCCACGCTGGGCCGGCAGGCCAGCGAAATGGTGCTGCGCGAGGCTGCCGCGCGCATCTCACGGGTCGCGGCGCAGTTCGGTCATGCCGCCTATGCGCCGGCGGAGACGTTCGTCGTCGTCGCGCTGGATCCGCAGCAGCTCGATGCCATGGTGCAGGCGCTCACCGCGGCCATCGACACACCGGTCCAGGTCGACGGCGCCACGTTCGCGCTGGAAGCCTGGATCGGTGTGGCTCGCGGCAGTTGCAAGGCGGGCACCGCCGAGGCGGTGGTCGCACACGCGGCGCTGGCCGCACTGCGCGCGCGTCGGGAGCGCGCCCGTGTGATCGCCTACGATCCCGGCCTGTCGGCGCAGGCGGCCGAGCGGCTCGCCCTGGTGCGACGCCTGCGCGACGCGGTCGAAGACGGCGGGTTCGAGCTGGTCTACCAGCCCATCCACCGGCTGGCGGATGCGCGCGTGGTCGCGGTGGAGGCCCTGATCCGCTGGCCGCAGGGTGACGGCACGACCGTCTCGCCGGCCGACTTCATCCCGCTGGCCGAGGAATCCGGCCTCATCGTGCCGATCGGGGCCTGGGTGCTGGAGGAGGCCGCGCGCGCGTGGCGACGCTTCGCGGAGGCCGGGCGGGCCGACATCGCGGTCGCGGTGAATGTCTCGGCGCTGCAGTTCGATGCCGGCATCACCCACGAGACGATGCGCACGTTGCGCGCGACGCATGGCTTGCCGCGCAGTGCGCTGCATCTCGAGCTGACCGAGAGCGTGTTGCTGCGCACCCCGGACGCAGCGCGCGCGCTGATGATGCAGTTGCGCGAGGAGGGGCTCTGCCTGTCGATCGACGACTTCGGGACGGGCTTCTCCAGCATGGCCTATCTGCGCGATCTGCCGATCGACCACCTGAAGATCGACCGGGCATTCGTGCGCGACGTGGAGTGCGACCCGCGCAGTGCGGCGATCTGCCGGACCATGATCGCGCTGGGGCACGGGCTCGGGCTGCAGGTGATCGCCGAAGGCGTCGAGACGCCCGAGCAGCTGGCGTGGCTGCGCGCCCAGGGCTGCGATCAGGCCCAGGGCTTCCACCTCGGGCGTCCCGAAGCGCTCGACAGCCTGCTCCGCCGCGTCCCGCCGGCACGCGCCACCGCGGACGCGACCGGGGTCTGAATCTTCTGCCCGACGCCGCACCGCGGCGCGGCGCACGGCTCGCACCGCCTTCATCGGGTGCTTTCCATAGTCGCGCCATGTCGCTTTCCGCATCTGTGCCGCGAGTCGCCGCGCCTCCCGTCGTGCCCGCCGCCTTCGCGCCCGATCCGGTCGCGGCACTCGGCGCGGCTGCGCGCCAGGCTTGCCTGCGGCGGCCCGAACTGCCGTTGCCGGGCCATGGCGCAACGCGCGAGCGCTGGCAGTTGCTCGCGGCGATCGCGGCTGCCGATGTCTGCCTGGCCAAGGTGATGGAGGCGCATTACGACGCCCGCGCGATCCTGGCCGAACTCGGCGCGTCACCACCGGATGACGCGCGCCTGCTGGCCGTCTGGGCCGCCGAGCCGCCCGATGCGCGGCTGGAATTCACGGCGCGCGACGACGGTACGGCAACCGTATCCGGCACGAAGGCCTGGTGCTCGGGTGCCGCGCTGGTCGACGCGGCCCTGGTCACCGCGCATGCGAACGGCGAGCGCGTGCTGGTGCTGGTGGAAATGCAGCAGCCCGGTGTCGTGGCGCTCGACGGCGACTGGCATGCGGTCGGCATGGCGCGGGTGCACAGCGGGCGCGTGGTCTTCGAACGCGGGCGTGCGGTGCAGGTAGGCGCGCCGGGTGCCTATCTCGCACGCCCGGGTTTCTGGCACGGCGGCGCCGGCATCGCCGCGTGCTGGTTCGGTGCGGCCGCGGCCATCGCCGAGACGCTTCGGACCCACGGCAGCGTCGCGCGGAACCCGCATGCGGCTGCCCACCTCGGCGCGATCGACATCGCGCTGCATGCGGCCGCCGCGCTGCTGCGTGACACCGCCGCCGCCATCGATGCGCGACCGCAAGCGCCGCATGTGGACGCGGTGATGCGCGTGCGTTCGCTGCTCGAGCGCACCGCGACCGACGTGATCGACCGGGTCGGGCGCGCGCTCGGGCCCGGGCCACTGTGCGCCGATCACGACCACGCGACGCGGTGTGCCGATCTGGCGACGTTCATCCGCCAGAGTCATGCCGAACGCGACTGGGCCGACATCGGCATCGCGGCCGCCGCGCGGCCCACGGGCTGGGCGCTGTGACGTCGACCGGCGAGACCGTGCCGCGCATCCGCGGCGACGGGCAGGCCGAATCCGCGTGGCGCAGCTCGTCCTGGCTCGGCGCTCTGCCGCGCCGGGACGCGCGCGACGCGCTGCGCAGCGTGTCCCGACTGGTGGTGGTCTCGCCGCATCCGGACGACGAGACCCTCGGCTGTGGGGGCCTGATCGCCGAGGCCGCCGCGCTCGGCGTCCCGGTAGAGGTGATCTCGGTGACCGATGGCGAAGCCTGCTACGCGGATGATCCTGCGTGGCCGTCCGACCGCGCGCGCGCGGTGCGCCGTCGCGAACTGCAGCGTGCGCTGACGACACTCGGCGTCGCGCCGGCGGCCCTGACGATCCTCGACGTCGGCGATGGCCGGGTCGGCGAACGTGAAACAGAGTTGGCGGTGGTGCTCGCGCCCCTGCTCGCCGCGGACGATGTGGTCCTCGTGACCTGGCGTTTCGACGGCCATCCCGATCACGAAGCCACGGGCCGTGCGACGCGGGCCGCGGCGTCATCGGTGGGTGCGCGCGTCATGGAATATCCGGTATGGGCCTGGCACTGGCTTGACCCCGAGCAGGGCGATCCGCGGATGCAGGGCGCGGTCGCATGGCAGCTGTCGGCCTCTGCGCGCGCGGCCAAGCGCGTGGCGCTGGAGGCGTTCGAATCGCAGCTCGCGCGCGACGGTGGCGCGCCGATCCTCCCGGACCACGTGATGGCGCGCTTCGGGCGTGATTTCGAGGTGTTGCTGCCATGAGCGCGGCATCCGCGACCACGCTGCCGGCGTACTTCGAGGCGATCTACGCCGAGGACGATCCGTTCGGCTATCGCAGCCGCTGGTACGAGGCGCGCAAGCGTGCGCTGCTGCTCGCCGCGCTGCCGCAGGCACGCGTGGGCACGGCCTGGGAACTGGGCTGTTCCAACGGCGAGCTCACCGCCGCGCTGGCGCCGCGTTGCGAGCGGCTGCTCGCCACCGATCTCGATGCGCGCGCGGTCGCACTCGCGCAAGCGCGCACCGCGTCGTTGCAGCACGTGCGCGTCGAGTGCATGCAGCACCCCGCGCAATGGCCGGACGGCCGCTTCGACCTCGTCGTCTTCAGCGAGGTCGGCTACTACTTCGATGTCGGGGATCTGGACCTGACGGCGCGCCGCCTGCGCGACACGCTGTCGGCGGACGGGGTGCTGGTCGCCTGCCACTGGCGGCACGCGTTCGACGCGGCGCCGCTGTGCGGCGGACAGGTGCATGCGACGCTTGCCCGCACGTTCGGCCGCGGCCTGTTCCTGTACGAGGACGCCGACCTTCGGCTCGAGGCCTGGTCGATGCAGGACCGCTCGGTCGCCCAGCGCGAGGCGCTGCGGTGATCGGCGTGGTCGTGCCGGCGCACGACGAGGCGGCGAGTATCGCGCAGTGCCTCGCGGCGATCGGTCTGGCGGCGGCGTGTCCGGCGCTGCGCGGGGAACCGGTGCGCGTGTTCGTCGCGGACGACCGGTGCAGCGACCGTACGGCGGAGATCGCCCTGGCCTGCGGCGCGACCGTGGTCGTGGCCGACGGCGGCAACGTCGGCAGCGCACGCGCCGCCGGCATGCGCGCGGCGATTGCGACGGGCGCCGACTGGCTCGCCAGCACCGATGCCGACTCCATCGTGCCCGGCGACTGGCTGTCGGCGCAGCGTCGGAGCGGCGCCGATGCGTTCTGCGGCATGGTCGCGGTGGTCGACTGGCTCGATTTCGCGCCCGACGTGCAGCACGCCCACGCGCGCGCGCACGCCCTGCGCGACGGTCATCCGCACGTCCACGGCGCCAATCTCGGCGTGGCGACGGCGGCTTATCTCGGGTGCGGCGGCTTCCGGCCGCTGTCGGCGCACGAGGATGTCGCGCTGGTCCGCGACCTCGAAGCGATCGGCGCCCGGATCGCGCGGCCTGCGGCGCCCGTGGTGCTCACCAGCGCACGGCGCAGCGCACGTGCGCAGGGCGGATTCGCCGATTACCTGCTCACGCTCGAGGCCCGCCTGCGTGCAGTGGCGTCGGCGCCGTCTGCCATCGACGGGGTGAACGGGGTGGCGCATGGGGCCTGAGGTGGTGGGCTGGAGCGCGTCGGCGATTCTGCTGGCGACGCTGGTGCGGCAGATCGTCACCCAGATGCGCGACGACAGCGCACGCGGCGTCTCGTCCTGGCTGTTCCTCGGCCAGATCGCGGCCTCGACCGGCTTCGTGACCTACAGCGCGCTGGTCGGCGATTGGGTGTTCATCGTCACCAACGTCTGCATTCTGGCGACGGCGGTGGTCGGCCAGATCGTCACCTGGCGCAAGCGGCGGCGCGCGCGCTCCTGACGCGGCGATGCGCCGGCGACCACGGCGTCAGAAGCGTGCAGCGGCTTCACTGGCGGCGGCCGGTCGGCCCAGGTGATAGCCCTGCAGCGAGGTGCAGCCCAGTTCGGTCAGCAGCTTCTGCTGCGATTCGGTCTCCACGCCCTCGGCGATCACCGAGAGGTTCAGCGTGCGGCCGAGCGCGATGATCGCCGAGACGATCGCGGCATCCTCGCCGCCGGGGATCAGGTCGCGCACGAAGGCGCGGTCGATCTTCAGCTCGCTGGCCGGCAGGCGCTTGAGGTACAGCAGGCTCGAATACCCAGTGCCGAAATCGTCGATGGAAATGCGCACGCCGAGCGACGACAGGCGCTGCAGGATCGCCAGGCTGGTGTCGGGGTCGTGCATCGCGGTGGACTCGGTGATCTCCAGCACCAGCGACGACGGCGGCACGCCGTAACGGGCCAGCGCATCCTCGATCTTGGCCGGCAACCCCGGCGAGCGGAACTGGGTCGGCGACAGGTTCACCGATACCGAGGGCACCGTGTGGCCGGCCTCGCGCCAGGCCATCAGCTGGCGGCAGGCTTCGTTGATCACCCAGCGCCCGATCTCGATGATCAGGCCGGTTTTCTCGGCCAGCGGGATGAAGCGGTCCGGCATCACCGTGCCGTGTTCCGGGTGGTGCCAGCGCAGCAGGGCCTCGACGCCTTCGAGCGGACCGGCAGGCGCGATCATCTTGGGCTGGTAGTGCAGCGAGAACTGGTCGAGCGACAACGCCCGGCGCAGGTCCTGGATCATCGCCAGCTGCTGGTGTGCGCCCTGGTTCATCGACGGCTCGAAGAAACAGTAGGCGTTGCGCCCCTGGTCCTTGGCCGAGTACATCGCCGCATCCGCATTGGCCAGCAGCTCGCGCTCGCTGGTGCCGTCTGGCCCGAAGATGGCGATGCCGATGCTGGTGGTGACGTGCAGTTCGATGCGGTCGAGCGCGACCGGTTGCGCGACCGATTCCATGATGCGCTCGGCCAGCGAGGCGGCGTCGTCGGGCTCGGCGATCTCCATCAGCACCACGAATTCGTCGCCGCCCAGCCGTGCCAGGGTGTCGTCGGCCTCGCCGTCCAGCGCTTCGGACAGGCGCCGCGCGATCTGCAGCAGCAGGCGGTCGCCGGTGGCGTGACCGTAGACGTCGTTGATGGCCTTGAAGCCGTCGAGGTCGACGAACAGCACCGCGAACCGACGCCCGTGACGCACCGCACGCCGGATCGCGTTCTCCATCCGGTCGCGCAGCAACAGGCGGTTCGGCAGCTTGGTCAGGGTGTCGTGCAGGGCGAGGTAGGTCAGCTCCTGGTTCGCCTTCTGCAGCGATTCGCCCAGTTGCGCGGTCCGCTCCTGCAGGCGGCGGTCGAGGATCGAGGTCACCATCGCCAGGCCGAGGATGGCGAACGTGGTCGCGCCGACCAGGCTCGCGAGCCACGTGGACGAAATGCCGCCGGCAATCGCCGCGCCGCAGATGCTGCCTTCGGGAAAGCGCGCAGCGGCCATGCCGGTGTAATGCATGCCGACTACGGCAATGCCCATCACGGCGGCCGCGAGCAGGCGGGCGTAAGGCACGCCGCGTCCTTCACTGCGCAGCGCGAACGCGATCCACAGCGCCGCGCCGGCCGCGGCCACGGCGATGACCACCGACAGCAGCAGCCAGCCCATGTGGTAATCGATGCCCGGCTGCATCTGCATCGCGGCCATGCCGACGTAGTGCATCGCGGCGATGCCGCTGCCGAGGATCAGCGCGCCCACGGCCAGCCGTGCGGCCGGCAGACGCTCGCCGGAAGCCAGGTTCAGCGCGTACGCCGAGCTGCAGATCGCGATCAGCAGCGAGTAGAGGGTGATCGCGAGATCGTAGCCCTGCGGAATCGGCAGCTTGAAGGCCAGCATGCCGACGAAGTGCATCGACCAGATGCCGAAGCCCATCGCGACCGCGCCGCCCGCCAGCCAGCCGTGCGCGACGGCGCCGCGACTCGCGGTGATCCGGCCGGCCATGTCGAGCGCGACATAGGACGCGAACGCCGCGATGAGATACGACACCGCGACCAGGATGACGTTGTAGCTGCCGACGAGCATGGGTGCAGGGCTTCAGAAGGGAGCCCCCGATGAAGCAAGCCACGTGCCAGCATTCAGCGGCTGGCGCCCTGCGCTGGCAGGGCACTCATCCTGAACAGGCGCGGGCAAGGTCGCCCACCCGCGTCCCGGTCGCAGCAGCGCGTCCAAAGCTGACGCGCCGGAATTCCGTCGCCACCGGCGTTACGCGAACGCCGGCGGCGCAGGCTCAGACGACGTCCGGCTCGCTGAAGGCCTCAGGCTCATCCTCGGCCGAACCGACCGGAATGCAGCTGCAGAACACGTTCTTGTCGCCGTGTACGTTGTCGACGCGGGCGACCGGCGGCCAGTACTTGGTGTGACGCAGCGTCGCCAGCGGGAATGCGGCCAGTTCGCGCGGGTAGGCGTGGGTCCACTCGCTGGCGGTGACCTGCATCGCGGTGTGCGGCGCGTGCTTGAGCGGGTTGTCATCGCGATCCAGACGGCCGTCCTCGATCGCGCGGATCTCGTCGCGGATCTGGATCATCGCGTCGATGAAACGGTCGAGTTCGTGCAGCGATTCGCTTTCGGTCGGTTCCACCATCAGCGTGCCCGAGACCGGGAAGCTCAGCGTCGGCGCATGGAAGCCGAAATCGATCAGCCGCTTGGCCACGTCCTCGGCGCTGATGCCGGTGGCGTCCTTGATCGGGCGCAGGTCGAGGATGCACTCGTGCGCGACGAGATCGTTGCGGCCGGTGTAGAGCGTCGGGTAGTGCGGCGCCAGACGCCTGGCCACGTAGTTGGCGTTGAGCAGCGCGACCTGGGTGGCGCGGCGCAGGCCGTCGGCGCCCATCATCGCGATGTACATCCAGCTGATCGGCAGGATCGAGGCCGAACCGAACGTCGCCGCCGAGACCATGCCGACCGCGCCGTCGCCGCCGAGCGCGCGCGGCAGGTAGGGCGCCAGGTGCGACTTCACCGCGCACGGTCCGACACCCGGGCCGCCGCCGCCGTGCGGGATGCAGAAGGTCTTGTGCAGGTTCAGATGGCTGACGTCCGAGCCCCACTTGCCGGGCTTGGCCACGCCGACGAGGGCGTTCATGTTGGCGCCATCGGTGTACACCTGACCGCCGTGCTGGTGGACGATGTCGCAGATCGCGACGACGTCTTCTTCGAACACGCCGTGCGTGGAGGGGTAGGTGATCATCAGCGCGGCCAGGCGATCCGAATACTTCTCGGCCTTGGCGCGGATGTCGTCGATATCGACGTTGCCGTCCTTGTCGCAGCGGGTCACGACCACGGTCATGCCGACCATCTGCGCCGACGCCGGATTGGTGCCGTGCGCGGATTCCGGGATCAGGCAGATGTCGCGATGGCCCTGGCCCTGCGCCTGCTGGTAGGCGCGGATCGCGAGCAGGCCGGCGAACTCGCCCTGCGCGCCGGAGTTGGGCTGGAAGCTCACCGCATCGTAGCCGGTGATCTCGACCAGCATCGCTTCGAGGCCGTCGATCAGCTCGGTGTAGCCCGCGGTCTGGTCGGCCGGCGCCAGCGGATGGATGTTGGCGAACTCGGGCCAGGTGACCGGGATCATCTCGGCGGTCGCGTTGAGCTTCATCGTGCACGAGCCCAACGGGATCATCGTGCGGTCCATCGCCAGGTCGCGATCGGCCAGGGTGCGCATGTAGCGCAGCAGTTCGTGTTCGCTGTGGTGGGTGTTGAACACCGGGTGGGTCATGAACTGCGTGTCGCGCGCGAGCGCCCTCGGCAGTGCATCGGCGGTCGCGGCGTCCAGCGCCTCGATGTCGGCGTCCGCGCCGAACAGCTTCGCCAGCGCAATCACTTCATCGCGGGTCGTGGTCTCGTCGAGGCTGATGCCGACCGACGAGGCATCGATCGCGCGCAGATTGAAGCCCGCATCGCGCGACGTGCCATGCAGCGCATCGGCGTCGACGCCGGTCACGTGCAGGGTGTCGAAGAACGCGTCGCCGACCGACACGCCGGCCTTGCCGAGCGCGGCGGCGAGGATCGATGCGAAGCGGTGCGTGCGGCGGGCGATGCGGGTCAGGCCGTCGGGGCCGTGGTAGACGGCGTACATCGACGCCATTACCGCCAGCAGCACCTGCGCGGTGCAGATGTTCGACGTCGCCTTCTCGCGGCGGATGTGCTGCTCGCGGGTCTGCAGCGTCAGGCGATAGGCCTGGTTGCCGGCCGCGTCGACCGACACGCCGATCAGGCGGCCCGGCATCGAGCGCTTGTAGGCATCGCGGCAGGCCATGAAGCCGGCGTGCGGGCCGCCGAAGCCGAACGGCACGCCGAAGCGCTGCGAGTTGCCGACGACGATGTCGGCGCCCCACTGGCCCGGCGCCTGGATCAGGGTCAGCGCCAGCAGGTCGGTCGCCACCGCGACGACGCCGCCGCGCGCGTGCACGGCTTCGGCGACGGCGGCATGGTCGTCGATGCGGCCGAAGGTGTTCGGGTACTGCAGCAGCACGCCGTAGGTGTCGGCGTCTTTCGCATCGCCAGCGGGGCCGATCAGCAGCTCGATGCCGAGGCCGTCGGCGCGCGTGCGCAGCACGTCGAGCGTCTGCGGGTGCACGTCGTCGGCGACGAAGAACACGTTGGACTTGGATTTTGCCGAACGCTTGGCCAGCGTCATCGCCTCGGCCGCGGCGGTCGCCTCGTCGAGCAGCGAGGCGTTGGCGATGTCCATGCCGGTCAGGTCGGTGACCATGGTCTGGAAGTTGATCAGCGCTTCCATGCGGCCCTGCGAGATCTCCGCCTGGTAGGGTGTGTAGGCCGTGTACCAGGCCGGGTTCTCGAGAATGTTGCGCAGGATGACGTTCGGGGTGTGCGTGCCGTAGTAGCCCTGGCCGATCACGCTGCGCAGCACGGTGTTGCGCTTCGCCACGCCGCGGATCTTCGCCAGCGCGTCGACTTCGGTCATCGCGTCGGGCAAGGCGAGCGGGCTGCGCGAGGCAATGCTGCCGGGCACGATCGCGTCGGTCATCGCATCGAGCGAATCGTGGCCGACCACGTCGAGCATGTGGGCGATCTCGGCGTCGTTCGGGCCGATGTGGCGCTCGACGAAGGCCGAGTGGTGTTCGAGGTCGCGCAGGGTCGAAGCGGTCATGGCGGGCATCCGGAAGGGGCGGGGCGTCAGGACGACCGGCGCAGGTCCATGCCGATCCGCGTCGCGGACGACAGGGCCGAAGACCGCCGGTCTTCCGCGTTGCCCCTCTGTCCTTTTGCCTGAGAGTTTGGAAGCGGTGCGCTTCGTGCCCCTTCGGCGCCGGCTGTGCCCTTCGGGCCTCCGGTCTCTCCAGAGTGTTGCCGCTGCAGCGGTACTGGGCCTGAGCGATTCCGGGCGGTTGCGCCTACGGCAGCGGACCCTCGCACGGAGCGCCCGCTTCTCCCACTGCATACGCGGCGCAGTATACCGGGCGCTCCGCGCGTCCGCGCGTGCCGCGGCGCCCGCACGGAACGCGCCGTTGCCTGAGCATGCGCGCCGGCCGGCCTATGATGTCGCGCTTCGAAGCGGCGTCTGCGCCGCGCCCGGTCCGTGAATACGGACGTCTGCCGGTGTCCCGATGTCCGAATCCTGTTGTCCTCCCGTCGCCCGCGCGCCGGCATCGTGTTTTGCAGCCGTCGCCGCAGGCGCGTTGCAGGTGCGCGCGTGAGACAGCCGCGCATGCCGTCGATCCGCACCCTGGCCCTGCTGCTCGCCGGCCTGGCGATGTTCGGTCCGTTCTCGATCGACACGATCTTCCCGGCGTTCCCGGCGATGCGCGCCGATCTCGACGCGGACCCGGCCGCGATGCAGCAGACCATCGCGGTGTATCTGATCGCGTATGCGCTGATGAGCATCGTGCACGGGCCGCTGTCGGATGCGATCGGCCGCCGGTCGGTGATCCTCGGGGGGCTGGCGATCTTCGTGCTGGCGTCGGTGGGGTGCGCGCTGTCCACCGACCTGACCACGCTGCTGGCTTTCCGGGCATTGCAGGGCCTGTCGGCCGGCGTGGGCCTGATCGTCGGCCGCGCGGTGATCCGCGACGTATTGCAGGGCGACGATGCGCAGAGGCTGATGAGTCAGGTCATGATGATCTTCAGCATCGCGCCCGCGATCGCGCCGATCATCGGCGGCTGGCTGCTGGGCTGGGGCCGCTGGCCGCTGATCTTCTGGTTCCTGGTCGCGTTCTCGCTGGTGCTGCTGGTCGTGGTCTGGCTGTGGTTGCCGGAAACCCATCCGCGCGAGCATCGGATCTCGCTGGCGCCGCGGCGGTTGCTGGCCGATTACGCGGCGATCTTCGTCAACAGCCGCTTCCAGCGCATCGCTGCGGCGGGTGCGTTCAATTTCTCGGCGCTGTTTCTGTACATCGCCTCGACGCCGGTCTTCGTCGTCGACGTGCTGGGCCTCAACGAGCGCCAGTTCGGCTGGTTCTTCGTGCCGATGATCAGCGGCATGATGCTCGGCTCCTGGGTCTCGGGCCGCGCGGCAGGGCGCATCAGCGGCACGCGGCTGGCGAATATCGGCTTCGCCTGCAGCGGTGTCGCAATGGTGTTGAACGTGGCCTACAACCTGCTGGTCGACCAGCCCGCGATTCCGTGGGCGGTGATGCCGGCGATGCTCAATTCCTTCGGCATCGCGCTGACGTTCCCGATCCTCACGCTCGCGATCCTCGACATGTATCCGCGCCAGCGCGGCTCGGCGTCGTCGCTGCAGGCCTTCACCGGCCTGGTGCTCAACGCCGCGGTCGCCGGTCTGCTGTCGCCGCTGGTCAGCCACCAACCCGTGCTGCTCGCGGCGACGTCGGCGGCGTTCATGCTGGTCGGCTGGATGTTCTGGCGCTGGGAGCTCTCGCGCGGTACATCGCCGCCGGCCTGTCCGCGCGACCCGGCAGCGCTGGAGCCGACCGACCAGATGTAGAGGCGTGCGGCCGGCGCCACCATGAAGAGGGCCGGCAGATTGCCGGCCCTTGTGCGTGCGCGCGCTGCGCTCAGCCCCCGGTCGGAGCCGCAGGTGCCGGTGCCGGTGCAGGCGACTGGGCCGTGGCCGGCGCCGTCCATCCGCAGCTGCGGCCCTCGTTCTGCTCGGTCAGCCAGGCCTGCAGCGGCGCGAAGTACTCGAGCACCGGCGCGGCGTCCATCTGCTCGCCACCGGTCAGCTCCTTGAGCGTCTGCTGCCACGGCTGGCTGTTGCCCTTCTCGAGCATCGCCCAGAACTTTTCGCCGGCCGCCTTGTTGCCGTAGAAGCTGCATTCGTACAGCGGCCCGGTGTGGCCCGACGCATCGCACAGCGCCTTGTAGAACTGGAACTGCAGCACGTGCGACAGGAAGTAGCGCGTGTACGGGGTATTGCCCGGCACGTGGTACTTGGCGCCGGCGTCGAAGAATTCCTCGCCGCGCGCGGTCGCCGGGGCGACGCCCTGGTACTGCGCCTTCAGTGACCACCACGCGCTGTTGTAGGTCTGCGGCGTGATCGAGCCGTCGAACACGCCCCAGCGCCATCGGTCGATCATCAGGCCGAACGGCATGAACGCGACCTTGGCCAGGGCCATGCGCATCTGCGAGTTCACCAGCGATTCCTGCGATTGCGTCTGCTCGCCGACCAGGCCGATCGACTGCAGGTACTGCGGCGTCATCGCCAGCACGATGGTGTCGCCGATCGCCTCGTGGAAGCCGTCGTGCGCGCCGTTCTGGAACAGCGGCGGACGGCCGTTGTAGGCCAGGTAGTAATAGACGTGGCCGAGCTCGTGGTAGATCGTAGTGAAGTCTTCCTCGTTCGGCTTGGTGCACATCTTGGTGCGCACGTCGCCGGCCATGTTCATGTCCCAGGCGCTGGCGTGGCAGACCACGTCGCGGTCGCGCGGCTTGATGAATTGGCTCTTGGTCCAGTAGCTCTCGGGCAGCGTGGGCATGCCCAGCGAGACGTAGAAATCCTGCGCGCGCTCGTTCATGCGCTTGGCGTTGTCGAGCTGCGCGGCGTGCGCGACCTCGGCGCGGCGATCGGAGTCGATCAGCGCGTTCTCCTTGACCATGCGTTCGTTGAGCAGCACCTGGTAGTTCTTCTCCAGGGCGCCGGTGATGTCGAGATCGCCGGCATTGGGGTAGGGCTGCAGCACGTCCCACAGATTGCCCCAGTCCTGCTGCCACATATTGCCCATCAGGTGTGCAGGCAACAGCCCGCCGTCGACGGTGCCGCGCCCGGGATACCGGGCGTCCATGCGCGCACGGGTGTAGCAGTGCAGCTGTTCGTACAGCGGCTTGACCTGGCCCCAGAGGCGATCGGTCTCGGCGGCGAGCTCGGCCGGCGGCATGTCGTAGCCCGAGCGCCAGGCTTCGCCGGCATCGGCGAAGCCGAGGTCGCGCGCGCCCTCGTTGACCAGTTCGACGAAGCGCGTGTAGTCGCCGCGCATCGGCTGGGCGATGCTGTGCCAGCCCTGCCAGGCATCGAGCTGCGCGTCGTAGTCGCGGCTGGTGCGCAGCACGTCCTCGAGCGCGCCGAGCTGGCGGCACCGGCGCGCTTCGCCCTCGCCGGTGCAGTACTGGCCGGCGCCGTAGGTGCCTTCCATCTTCGACGCGATGCGGGTGAGCTCGGCGAGATGTTCGGGATTGCGCGGCGGCGGCATCGACGCGCCCAGCTTGAGCAGGTTGATCGCGCGCGCCGTGTCGGCCGACATCTGCTGGCCCTCGAAGCGGCGGGCCTGTTCGATCCAGCTGTTGAGCTGGGCGAGATAGCGTTCGTTGTACTTGGCCGCGAGCAGCTGGCTGTCGTCGTTGATGTAGGTCGAGGACAGCCATTGCGACGCGGTCAGCTCGGGCATCATCGCCTTGAGTTCGGCGTTGACCCGGGTGATGAGCTGGTCGGCGGTTTCGCCCTCGGGCACGGCGGCGGCGCCGGGCTGCGATGCGGCGTCGGGCGACGGCGCGCGGTTGCAGCCGACGAGCGTCAGGCTCGCGGCGACGGCAAGGGCGAGCAGGGCGTGGCGATGGGTCACGACGGCATCCGGTGTGCGATGGAATCCGGAGGCTAGTGCGCCGCAAACAGGGCCGCAAGTGTCACACGCGGCAGGCGGCGCACGCCCGCCATCGAGGCCGATCGCCGGTCCGGCGCCATGTCGATGCGAGCCGGCGTTCGAGGTCCCTCAGCGGGGCAGCAGGTCGCGTTCGATCAGCCAGTCGCGTGCATCGTCGGCGTCGTGCTCGAACCACGCCTTCGCCGAGCCCAGCCGGAACGTGTAGCCCCAGGCGTCCATGTCGGCCATCAGCCGGTCGCGGCCCACGCCGGGCAGGGCGTCGGCCAGCACGATCTGCAGGTAGCAGGTCGCGTCCTCTTCCTCCACCGAATCGGTGGCATTGGTGTGCACGGCCGCACGGCGTTCGGCGGGCAGGACGATCAGATGGCCGGCCTCGTGCAGCAGCGAATGCACCGGCGTGTCGCCGCGTGCATGGACGTCGTGACCGATGATGCCGGCCTCGTCGTCGCCCCAGAAGCTGCCGGGAATCGGTGTGCCGTCGGGCACGTGGTGCAGGGTCAGCCCGTAGCCGGCGAGCAGCGTGCGCGGCGCGTCGAAACCGATGTCGCGCAGCCGCAGGACGGCCGCCTCGTTGGGCGCGGCGACCGCCGCCGTCACGGGCTGCGCCGCCGACACGGGAGACTCAGGCCGTCGCGGCGCGGTCGTCGGGCAGGGCGACCGAAATGTCGAGCACGTCGTGGTCGCCGTCCTTGACCAGGTCCACCTTCACCGCTTCGACGTCGATGCTGACGTACTTGCGGATCACCTCGAGCAGCTCGCGCTGCAGCAGCGGCAGATAGTCGGGTGCACCGCGATTGGTCCGCTCCTGCGCGACGATGATGCGCAGGCGGTCCTTGGCGATCGAGGCGGTGTTCTTCTTCGGCTTGAGGAAATCGAACATACCCATATCAGCCTCCGAACAGCTTGCTGAAGAAGCCCTTCTTGTCGGTGGTGGTGAAGCGCATCGGGCGCTCCTGGCCCAGCAGGCGTGCGACGGCGTCGTCGTAGGCCTGGCCGGCGCTGGATTCGGCCGACAGGATCACCGGCTCGCCCTTGTTGGAGGCATTGAGCACGTCGCCGGATTCGGGAATCACGCCGATCGTCTTCAGGCCCAACACTTCTTCGACATCGGTGATCGACAGCATCTCGCCGGTCTCCACGCGCGCGGGGCTGTAGCGCGTGAGCAGCAGATGCTCCTGCACGCGCTCGCCGTTCTCGGCGCGGCGGGTCTTGGACTGCAGCAGGCCGATGACGCGATCGGAGTCGCGCACCGACGAGACTTCCGGGTTCACGACCACGACGGCGCGGTCGGCGAAGTACATCGCCAGGAACGCACCCTTCTCGATGCCGGCTGGCGAGTCGCAGACGATGTATTCGAACCCGTCGTCGGCGAGTTCCTTGAGCACGCGCTCCACGCCTTCGGTGGTCAGCGCGTCCTTGTCGCGGGTCTGCGACGCGGCCAGCACGTAGAGGTTGTCGAAGCGCTTGTCCTTGATTAGCGCCTGCTTGAGCGACGCTTCGCCCTGCACCACGTTGACCAGGTCGTACACCACGCGGCGCTCGCAGCCCATGATCAGGTCGAGGTTGCGCAGGCCCACGTCGAAGTCGACGACCGCCGTGCGCTTGCCCTGACGGGCGAGGCCGATGGCGATGCTCGCGCTGCTGGTGGTCTTGCCGACGCCGCCCTTGCCCGAGGTGACTACGATGATTTCAGCCAAAACACATCTCCTGGTATGCCGCCGTCACTCGAGTGCGGCGATCTTCAATTCGTCATGCTCCAGCCAGACCTGGACGGCCTTGCCATGGAGTTCGCGGGGAATGTCGTCGAGCACCTTGTACTGGCCCGCCACGGCGACCAGCTCGGCGTGGAAGCTGCGGCAGAAGATGCGCGCGCTGGTGTTGCCTTTCGCACCGGCCAGCGCGCGTCCGCGCAGCGGGCCGTAGATATGGATGGAGCCGTCGGCGATGACCTCGGCGCCGGCGCCGACCTGCGACATCACGGTCAGGTCCCGGTTCTGCGCATAGAGCTGCTGGCCGGAGCGTACGGCGGTGGTCTGCATCAGACCCGGCTCGTTCGCGGCCTGCGGCGGCTTCGCCTGCGCGACAGGCGCGGGCGGCGGCTCGGGCGCCGCGCGGGGCGCGGGCGACGCTGCAGGACCGCCGGCATCGGCCTCGTACTGGGCGCGGAACTTCGACAGCAGCGGCAGGCCCAGGGCCTCGGCCAGTGCGGCATTGTCGGCATTGCCCCAGGCCAGGGCGACCGGCAGTGCACCGGCCTCGCGCAGCGCATCGAGCAGGGCCTGGGCTGTGGCGACATCCGGAGTGGACGACAGCCCGCCGAAATCGAGGATCACCGCGGCGCGGTCGAACAGCTTGGGCGCGCGCTTCACGCGGTCGCGCATTTCAGCGCCGAGACGCGCCACGTCGAGCGTGCGGATGCGCAGGTTGGCGATGCCGACCTGGCCGATCTTCAGTTCGCCGGCCTGTTCGAACGCGGCGGCGCTGGTCGCGGGATGACCGGCCATCAGCTGCGCGCTCCATCGGCGGTGCGCGTGACCTGACGACGCTGCAGCCAGTCCACCTCGGGCAGCGTGCCGCCGTAGGTCTCGCGCACCCAGGGATAGCTGCACAGGTCCTTGACCAGCATCGATGCGCGGATGTCGGTGCCCGGCATCACGTGCTGCCCGACCTCGCGGAAGCCGAAGCTGCCGTGGAACAGGCGGACCGGATCGTTGTCGTGCTCGAGGAACACTTCGCAGGTCAGCAGCGGGTAGCGGACCTCGGCATAGCTCTGCACGTCGGCATAGAACGCGCGGCCCACGCCGCCGCCGCGACGGCGGCTGGCGACCACGATGCGGTCGATGTAGAAGAAGTCGCGGTAGTGGGTGCCGAACCAGTCGTAGTTGCTGCTGTCGTGGGCACTGCCCGAACCGAATCCGATCAGGAACCCGACCATCGCCCCGTCGCGCTCGGCGATGCGGAAATACTCGGCGCTGTCGTACAGGCGACGCAGCCGGCCCGCATCCAGCGGCAGGATCGAGGGGCCGGCGGCATTGTTCAGTTCGAGGATGGAATCCAGCTCGTGCTCGCGCACGTCGCGGACGACGATCGACATTCCAGACTCCATGAAGCGGACCTTGGGACGCGGGCACCGGCCGATCGGTCGGGATGCGTCGCAGGGCGTGATTATTGCATGCCGGCCGACGCCGGCGACGGCCGGCATGACTTCAGGCCCTCGGCGCGCGCGCGGCGCTGTGCCTAACATGCGGCCATGATCCGGCATCTGAACCACAACCGCCTGCTGCGCATCGCCGGCCTCTTCACCTGGGCGGTGATCGGCCTGCCGCTGCTAATGGTGACGATGGCGCCGGCCGAGCAACTGGGGGAGGGCGGCCAGCGCGCCGCCCTCGACAGCTGGCCCACGTGGACGGCGTGGGTCGTGTTCGGACTCAGTTATGGCTGGCTGACCCGTGGCTTGGGCGAGCGCCGGATCGGCAGGTTCGACCAACTGCTGGTGCTGCTCCTGGCTTGCAGCGCGATCGGGATCAGCTACTACAGCCAGACCGGCCTGGGCAGCATCCTGCTGATGGTGGTCGCCTGCGTGCTGCCGTGGCTGCTGCCGGTCTGGATGGGGGTGGCGCTGCTCGTGGCCTGCGAGTTCGTGATCGTGCCGGTCTACGTGCGCGGATTGGATTTCACGCTGGCCGAGGCGGTACTGCAGGCCGCGCTGTATGTGGGTTTCACTGGATTCGTGTTCGTCACCGGCCTGGTGGCACGCCAGCAGGCCCAGGCCCGCGAGGACCAGCGCCGGCTCAATGCCGAGCTGCGGGCCACGCGCGCGCTGCTGGCCGAGAGCGTGCGCGTCAACGAGCGCACGCGCATCGCCCGGGAACTGCACGATCTGCTCGGTCACCACCTCACTGCGCTGAGCCTGAACCTCGAGATCGCCAGCCATCTGGCCTCGGGGCCGGCGCAGGACCACGTGGGTCAGGCCCAGACGCTGGCCAAGCTGCTGCTCAGCGACGTCCGCGAGGCCGTGAGCCAGCTGCGCGACGACGATGCGATCGACATGCGCGCCACGCTGCTGCCGCTGGCCGAGAACGTGCCCAGCCTGCGCGTCGACATGGAAATGCCGCTGCAGTTCCTGGTCGACGATCCGGAGCGCGCCCACGTGCTGCTGCGCTGTACTCAGGAGATCATCACCAATGCGGTCCGGCATTCCGGGGCCGGCCTGCTGCGCCTGCGCTACACCCGGCACAGCGCTTCGATCCATCTCGACGCCCGCGACGACGGGCGCGGCGCGGAAAGCGCCCGCGCCGGCAACGGCCTCAACGGCATGCGCGAGCGCCTGGCGGCCTACGGCGGCAGCCTGCAGGTGGAAACGGCGCCGGATCACGGTTTCGTCCTGCGCCTCGAATTGCCGCTGGCGGAGGGCGGTCGCGTGCGCGATGCTGCGCCCGGGATCGCGGCCGGGGACACCACGGCGACCGACCCGCCGTGAACGCGCGAGACCCAACGGGAGGCACCATGATCCGAGTCTGCCTGGTCGACGACCAGACCCTTGTCCGTCAGGGCATCCGTTCGCTGCTGGCGCTCGACGGGGGGATCGAGGTCGTCGGCGAAGCCGCCGACGGGCGCCAGGCCGTCGACCTGATTCCCGGCCTCCAGCCCGACGTGGTGCTGATGGACATGCGCATGCCGGCCATGTCGGGGCTCGAGGCCCTGCAGGCGCTTGCGCGCAACGGCACGCTGCCGCCGACGATCATCCTCACCACGTTCGACGACGACCAGCTGGTGCTGGCCGGCATCAAGGCGGGGGCCAAGGGTTATCTGCTCAAGGACGTGTCGCTCGACCAGCTGGTCGGCGCGATCCGCTCCGTCGCCGCGGGCGGCTCGCTGGTGCAGCCGGCCGTCACCCAGCGCCTGCTGACCGGGCTGGAGCAGATGCGCAACGACTTCGTCAGCCTCGACCGGCCGGACCCGTTGACCGATCGCGAGACCGAGATCCTGCGGCTGATGGCGGGCGGGTTCTCCAACAAAGAGATCGCAAATTCGCTGGGCGTGGCCGAGGGCACGATCAAGAACCACGTGTCGAACATCCTGTCGAAGCTCGGCGTGCGCGACCGCACCCGGGCCGTGCTCAAGGCCTTCGAGCTGCAGCTGGTCTGACGGCAGGATGGCCGGCCCGCCGCAGCGCGGCGGGCGTTCGTCCGCCCCGCGAGGCGGTGCCTCGCAAGCGGGGCGTCCTCACCCTGTCCAAGCTCGGCGTGCGCGACCGCACGCGGGCCGTACTCAAGGCCTTCGAATTGCAGCTCGTCTGATCGACAGGATGCCCGGCCCGCCGCAGCGCGGCGGGCGTTCGTCCGCCCCGCGAGGCGGTGCCTCGCAAGCGGGGCGTCCTCACCCTGTCCAAGCTCGGCGTGCGCAACCGCACCCGTGCCGTGCTCAAGGCCTTCGAGCTGCAGCTGGTCTGACGGCAGGATGCCCGGCCCGCAGCAGCGCGGCGGGCGTTCGTCCACCCCGCGAAGCGGTGCCTTCCAAGCGGGGCGACCTCACCCTGCTCAAGCTCGGCGTGCGTGACCGTACCCGGGCCGCGCTCAAAGCCTTCGAGCTGCAACTGGTCTGATGGCAGGATGGCCGGCCCGCCGCAGCGCGATGGATTTCAGCGCTGCAGCGTGCGATCCGATCACGAGTGCGCAGTCGGGTGACATATGGCGCGGTCAAGATGGGCGGGACGCCATGTTCGCCGGGCCTGCCATGAAGTCGCCGTGTCCAGCGCAATCCAGACGCTTCGCTGGCGTGCGGCCGTCTGTGAGCCGGGCGGACGCGTGGGTGCGGCGCGCTTGGGCGGGTGGCGCCAGGGGCCGCGGATCGCGTGTCGACTGGCCACCGATGGACACCCGGCATCGCGGTCCGTCGACACGCGTGTTTTCACACTCGCTCGCCATCGCGCAACTTGCTACGATTGCCGGTCTGCGCCCGTGGGGCCGGAATTGGTCCTGGAGAACCCTGAATGACCCGTCTGCTTGAACTGCTGATCTCTTGTGTCATCGTTGCCGTGCTGTTCCTGGTGGTGGCTGTGCTGCTTCCCTCCAGCCGCACGTTGACCGAATCGGTCGAGACCAACCGTCGGCAGTCGATCGTCTTCGACACGATCAACAGCGTCCGCCGCTTCGATGACTGGTCGGCGATCCCGCGTTACGACCCCGCCGTGCAGCTCCGCGTCTCCGGTCCGGATGCCGGCGTCGGCGCCCGCATCGACTACAGCTCCGAAGACAGCCGCATCGGCGAAGGCAGCTGGGAGATCACCGAGTCCGTGCCGGACACCCGCGTGGTCTACGCGCTCGAGAACGAGCAGCGCGGCAACAACAAGACGATGGCCTTCACGCTCCGTCCGACCGGCCGCAACAACCGCAACATCGAGATCACCCAGACCTACAGCGTCGATTACGGCTGGGATCTGCTGGGCCGGTTCGCCGGTCTGTACGTCAGCCGCAACGTCGGCGACGACATGAAGCTGAGCCTGGGCCAGATGGGCAACATGCTCGCCTCGGTGCCGAACGTCGACTATCGCGTCGAAGGCAGCACGCTCACCGATCTGGCGGCTGTCGACCGTCCGGCCGAGAACCTGCTGCTGGTCAGCGCCGGTGGCGTGGAGCGCAACAACCAGGTCATCCAGGATTCGATGAAGTCGAACGTGGAGTGGATCAACCGCACGATGGCGGCGAACAATCTCGAAGCGGCCGGTCCGCTGCGCGTGATCACCACCGAGCTGGGCCGCGAGACCTACACCTTCGACATCGCGCTTCCGGTCCGCACGCGCGGCACCGGCGCCGCGGCGCCGGCGACGCCGGCCGAGCCGGCTGCGGAAGGCGAGCAGGTCGCCGCCGCGCCGGTCGAGTCGGCTACCACCGACGCGCCCGAGCTGACCGGTCTGGAACTGCTGGGTCCGGTGACCTACGTGCGCACCGAAGCCGGCCGCGCGGCGAAGGCGAACTACACGGGCTTCATGGCCGAGCTCGACAACGTCCGCAATGCGGTCCGCGCCTGGGCGCTGACCCAGGGCTACGAAGTCACCGACCGTCCGTACGAGTTCTATCGCAACGGCATCGATGCGGCGTTCACCGAGAACGGCGAGTTCGAGGTGTACTGGACGCTGCGCGCGCAGCCGTAAACACCGGCCGCCCGTGACGATGTAGACCACACGCCGCATCCATCTGGATGCGGCGTGTTTCGTTTTGGCGACGGATGCAGGCGCAACCGGTCACACAGGGAGGGGGAATGCGCAGAACGGAAGGGGGGGCGGCCGGGCTGGCCGCGTGCGGCGCGCTGCTCGCCGGCATGGCGGTGGCGCTGGCCGCCTATGCGGGGCACGGCGCCGAAGGTGATGCGCGCGCAGCGCTGCAGACCGCGGCGGTCTACGCGTTCGGTCACGGCCTGGCGCTGGCCGCGCTGGCGCGGGGCGAACGCGACGGCCTCGCGAAGCTGGGCCTGTTCGCCTTGCTGATCGGCACGCTGCTGTTCGCCGGGGCGCTGGTGTCGCGGCACCTGCTGGACGGCCCGTCGATGTTCGCGCCCTGGGGAGGCGGCCTGACGATGCTCGGCTGGGTGATGTACGCCTTGGCCGCATTGAGGCGCTGACCGGTGCCGCATCGTGCGCGCGGTTTCGACCTGGCGGCCGCGCACGCGCAGCTGGCCCGGAAGGATCGCGCGCTGGGAGCGTGGATGCGACGGCTGGGGCCGCTGCCCGCGCCGGCGGGGTGGCGCCGTCCGTTCGACCCGGTCGACGCGCTGGCGCGCGCGATCCTCTACCAGCAGCTCAGCGGCAAGGCTGCGGCGACGATCGTCGGCCGGGTGGAAGCGGCGACAGGCAGTCCGCGTCTGCACGCCGACAGCCTTGGCCGTATCGACGATGTCGCATTGCGCGCCTGCGGCGTCTCGGGCAACAAGGCACTGGCGCTGCGCGATCTCGCGCGGCGCGAACGGCTGGGCGAGATCCCGTCGCTGCGGCGCATGGCGTGGATGGCGGACGACGCGATCGTCGATGCGCTGACGCCGGTGCGCGGCATCGGGCGCTGGACCGTCGAGATGATCCTGATGTTCCGGCTCGGGCGGCCCGACGTGCTGCCGGTCGACGATCTCGGCGTGCGCAAGGGCCTGCAGCGCGTCGACGGGCTGGACGCGATGCCGACCCCGAAGGCGCTGGCGGCGCGCGGCGAGACCTGGGGCCCCTGGCGCACGCTGGCGGCGCTGTATCTGTGGCGCGTCGCCGATGCCGAGACCGCGGTGTCGGCGCCGACGCCGCGCTCCCAGGACTGAGCGGGCCGCGGTACGTCCGCGCCGGATGGCCCCGATGCCGGTGACACCGGCCCCTCAGGCCGGGCGGTGATTCCAGTGCCAGGGTTCGTAGACGATGCCGTGGGGGTTGTCGCGCGGATAGCTCATCCCGAAGCCGTGCAGGCCGGCATGGCGCTCGAGCCACGCGAATGCCGGTGTCGCCTCGAACGAGGTCTCGGCGGCGGGTTCGTCCGGTGCGCTGATGTCGAGCGCAGTGCCGGCGTGGTGTTCGCTGAAGCCCGGTGCGGCGTTGACCGCGAGGATGGCGTCGAGATCGAGACCGCGCGCGCGCTTCCGTTCGAAGATGCCGAGCTGGTAATCGTGGCTGCGATATCCGGACACCGCCTCGAGCACGACACCGTCGCGCCGCGCTGCCTCCCGCATGTGCGCCCAGGCCCGCGCTGCGGCCTGCGTGAGCCAGAGCGGCCGCCGGTAGCGGTCGCGGCCGGCGAAGGCGAGCCACGCCGGTTCGGCGACCATGGGCAGACCGGTCCTCGCCGCGTACGCGTCGCCGTCGAGCCCCAGCGCATCCAGGCGCGTCTGCAGGTCGTCGATCCGAAGCAGGGGAGCGGGCTGCGCAGACGCGTACGGCGCATCGGCGTCGAGCAGGTCCAGCGCCTCGTCCGCCCGGGTGTCGCGTCGCCAGCCGGGGAGCAGGGTCACCAGGCCTTCGGGAACGGCGGCGGCCAGATAGCGGCCGTCGCGCTTGCGGCGCAGCACCCAGGTGGCGCGCGCCAGCAGCCGTGCGTCGCGGCTGCCGCGGGCGCGCAACAGATCGGCGGGCCAGAGCTCGATCTGCGGTGTGTTGAGCAGGATGCGGGAACGCGGATGGCAGGACATGACGTCAGCTTAGCCCGTCCTGCCCGGCCTACAGGATGGTCCGCGGCAACAGCAGCGGGACGAGTACGTGCAGCACGATGTCCGCCGCGAAGTGCGAGACCACCGCCATCTCCAGCCCGCGTCGCCAGAACACCCAGCCGAACACGACGCCGCCGATTGCATTGAGCAGCACGGTGCGTGCGATCACGCCCGCGTCCAGGCCCCAGATTTCGGCCGCCATGGGCAGGTGGCCGGCCCCGAACAGCAGCGCGGCGACGCCGATCGCGGTCCAGGCCGCGCCCGGCGCCAGCGTGCCGTCGAAGCCGCGGCCGCGGCGCGCCAGCCAGGTCAGCCCCCAGGCCACCAGCGTCATCAGGAACAGGCGCAGTTGCACCTCCTCGACGATGCCGCCGTAGAACGACGCCAGCAGGCCGTAGAGCGCGCTGCCAGCGCCGTCGATGTCCTGCATGTCGACCCGGGCCGGCGGCAGCAGCCATGGATCGAGCACCGACGACAGCAACAGGATCGCGACTGCCGCCGCCGCGCCGAGGATCGCGCTGTGCCAGGGACGCGGCGCGGGCGCTGCAGGCGTCGCGTGCCGGTTGATCCAGCGTTGCAACAGCGGGCTGCCGAGGCCGACACGGTGGCCCATGCGCAGCCCGGCCCAGGCCAGCAGCGTGATCACGACGAACATCTGCAAGGCCTGGATCGCGATCAGCGCCCACAGCGGGGCGGGCACGGCATCGAAGCGTCCGGGCGCGACCTGCAACAGGTATGGAAACACCGCGACCGTTGCCACCGCAGCGATCGCGGCCACGATCACCGCGATGCGCAGATCCTGCCGCAGACGGGGCCGCGCCGGCATGGCCGCGCTCATGCAGGGCGCTTGAGGAACAGCAGGGTGGGGCCCCACTGCGTGGCATGCACTGCGTTGACCAGCTCCCATCCCTGCTGTCCCAGCGCCTGCAGGCGTTCCTCGATCAGCTCGGGCTTGAGGCCGCCCATCGCGCCGACCTTCACTGTTTCGACCTTGTAATGCCAACGTGTCGTCATCGTCGTCCGTCCGTTGTGGAAAGAGAGGTGGGGCGGCCCGCGAGCACGGCGTGCAGGGCCGCGGCGGTGGCCGCGCGCTGCGCGTCCCGGGGCATGCGCGCGAAGCGATCGCCGGGCTGGAAGCCGTAGTCGCCGAACTGCGAATGATTGGCGCCGCGCAGTACGTGCCGGGTCGCGCCCTCGGGCAGGTGCTGCCGGTTGCGGTCGGCGCGCGTCACGCTGGCGATCGGGTCGCGATCGCCGAGGACCTGCACGACCGCGAACGGCGCGTCCCGCAGGCTGAAGTCGCGCGGATGCGAGGTGCCGACCAGCACCAGTGCATCGACCGCATCGGGATATCGCTGCGCGTACACGGCGGCGGCCTTGCCGCCCCGGGAATGCCCGCCGACGACCCAGCGGCCGCCCAGCGCCTGCGTGGTCGCGCGGGCCTGCGCGAGCGTGGCGGGCGCTTCCGCGTGGCCGAACGCGCCGCGCCAAGGCGTGCGCACCAGCAGCGCGCGATGGCCGCCCCTCGCCACCGCCTGCATCAGGGGCGCATAGGCCCGCGCATCGACCAGCCCGCCGGGGAAGAACACCAGTGAACGGGCGTCGGCCGCGGCCGCGCGCCCGGTCGGTTCGAACAGCCATCCATCCGCAAGGGCACGCACATGCACCTGTGCGGTGTCCGACAGGGCGCTCCGTGCGTGCGCATTCGGCTGGAACGCGATCGCGCACCAGGTCACCCAGCCCACCAGCGCCAGGCTGCCGGTGATCGCCCAGAGCCTGCGCAGCCGCGGCCACCAGCGGCTCATTCCGGCGCGCGCTCGTCGGGGGGCGACGTGCCCTCGGCGGGCAGCCGGCCTGCCTTGCGCAGCGCATCGCGCAGCACGTATTCGATCTGCGCGTTGACGCTGCGCAGTTCGTCGTCCGACCAGCGCTGCACCGCGGCGAGGATGGCCGCATTGATGCGCAGCGGATAGGCCTTCTTCTCGCTCAACCCCGGCCTCCACGCGTCTGGCGGCGGGCGCTCGCGACCACCCAGATGCAGGCGGCCGCCAGGCCGTTCACCGCCAGCACCAGGACGACGACCACGCCCGCGAGCCGGCGCTCGTCATCGCCCCACAGGCCGACGCCGACGGCGGTGGCGAGCATCGCCAGGCCGATCATGCGCATCAGACGGGCGAGCCGGCTGTCGAGCAGGGCCTTGTCGCGCACGGTCATGCCGCTGTCGCCGGCCAGCGGCAAGCGTCCGCCCGAGAGCCAGTTGGCGAATACGAACGAGGGCAGGGCCATCAGCGCGAACACCAGCGCGGCCACATGATGCGTGTCCATCAGTACAGCGACCCGGTATTGACCACCGGCTGGGTGCCGCGGTCGGAGCACAGCACGACCAGCAGATTGCTGACCATCGCCGCGCGGCGCTCTTCGTCGAGCTGCACGATGCCGCTCTTCTGCAGTTCCGCCAGCGCCATCTCGACCATACCCACCGCGCCGGCCACGATCCGCGTGCGTGCGGCGATCACCGCATTCGCCTGCTGCCGCTGCAGCATCGCGTGAGCGATCTCGGGCGCGTAGGCGAGGTGGCTGATGCGCGCCTCGAGCACGTCGACGCCGGCGGCGGTCAGGCGCTCGTCCAGGTGTTCCTTGAGCCGGTCGGAGATTTCCATCGGATGGCTGCGCAGCGCGATCTGGCCCTCCTCGTGCTGGTCGTAGGGATAGCTCGTCGCCATCGCGCGCAGCGCGGCTTCCGACTGGATGTGCACGAAGCTCTCGTAGCTGTCGACGTTGAACACCGCCTCGGCGGAGTCGACGACGCGCCACACGATCACCGCCGCGATCTCGATCGGGCTGCCGTCGAGTTCGTTGACCTTGAGCCGGCCGCTCTCGAAGTTGCGCACCCGCAAGCTCACCTTCTTCTTGGTGAAGAAGGGGTTGTTCCAGCGCAGCCCGTTGTCCTTGACGGTGCCGACGTATTTGCCGAACAGGCTGATCACCGCGGCCTGGTTGGGCTCGACCATGTACAGGCCGATCGCCGAGAACGCGGTGAGCAGGCCGACCACCACCGCGACCGCCGGCCATGGCCCGTCTGCGGTGACGAGGAGCCAGGCGCAGCCGGCGAGGATCAGCAACTGAGCCAGAACGACCGGGATCCCCGGCAAGGAACGGAGCGAATGTTCTTTCATGGCGGATCCCCTTGGAGTTGTCTAATTGATATCTAAATGATATCTACCTGTCAAGATCACACCGGGCAGCCGGCGAACTCGGCACCATCCACGCCACGCCGTCCAGCCTCCGGAGATCCGATGCCCCGTTCCCGCCATTTCTCGATGCTGCGTGACTTCCACCTCGCCGACTGGTTCACGCTCGCCAACGCGTTCTGTGGCACCGGGGCGGTGTTCGCGGCGATGCGATTCCTGCAGGACGGGGATCGACGCGATCTGCTGGCCGGCATGGCGCTGATTCCGCTGGCGTTCGCGTTCGACGCGCTCGACGGACGCATCGCGCGCTGGCGCAAGGTCGCCTCCACCCTCGGACGCGAACTGGATTCGCTGGCCGACGTGATCTCGTTCGGCATCGCGCCGGCGGCACTCGCCTATGCCTGCGGCATGCAGGGCGGGTGGGACTGGATCGTGCTGAGCTATTTCGTGTGTTGCGGCGTCAGCCGCCTGGCGCGCTACAACGTCACGGCCGAAACACTGTCCGACGGCGGCGACAAGGTGAAGCATTTCGAAGGCACGCCGATTCCGTCCAGCCTGTTGCTGGTGGTACTGCTGGCGGTCGCCGCCTGGCAGGGCCGGATCGGGGAAGCGCTGTGGCTGGGCGAGGTGCAGCTCGGCCCGTGGCTGCTGCATCCGCTGGTGCTGGTGTTCGCGTTGTCCGGCTCGTTGATGATCAGCAAAACACTGCGCATCCCGAAATTCTGAGCGCACGGCGGCGTCGCGCGCTGTTGTTATGATCGGGCGATTGCGGCGGGAGCGGATGATGGCAAACGGTGGGCACGGTCCGGCAGCGCCGGGCGCGGAACTCGAGCGTCTTGCGCGCCAGTACTGGAACGCATGGCAGGACGCATTGCAGCGCACGATGCCGGGCGCGACCCAGGCCGGGACCGGCTTCGGCGTGCCGGGCGCGTTCGCCGGGCCGACCGATCCATGGCAGGGCGTGCTCGACTGGTGGACGCGACAGGCGGCGCCGGAGCGCAGTGGAGCGGAGGACCTGCTCGCGCGATTCAATGGGCAGGCGGGTGCGTGGTTCACCCAGATGCAGCAGCTCGCGGGCCGGTTCGCCGGCCAGGACGCGACGCCCGAGGCGGTGGTCGCCGCGTGGCGTGACGCGCTCGGCGGTGCCGGCGCCAATCCGTTCGCGCAGATGCTGTCGGGCATGCGCGGCCCCGGGATCGAAGGGTGGGAGACGTGGGCGCAGCGCCTGGCGCCGCTGTTCGGTCAGCTCGGCGGCCATGGCCGCGATTGGCACCAGCTGCCGACATTCGGGCTCACGCGCGAGCATCAGGAACGCTGGCAAGGGTTCGCGCATGCGCTCGCCGATTACCAGCGCAGCCAGCAGGCATTCCAGGCGCTGCTGCAGCAGGGCTCGCAGAACGCATTCGTGCAGTTCGAGACGCGCCTGCGCACGCGGGACGCATCGCAGCCGATCGATTCGCCGCGTGCGCTGTTCGATCTGTGGATCGACGCCGCCGAAGACGCCTACGCCGAGGTCGCACTCTCGCCGCCGTTCCGCAGCGCCTATGCCGACATGGTGGCCGGACAGATGCGCTTGCGGCAGGCGGTGCAGGTCGAGATCGAGCAGCTGTGCCGCCTGTTCGACCTGCCGACGCGCACCGAACTCGATGGCGCGCACCGCAAGCTGGCCGATCTCGAGCGCGTGGTACGACGCCTCCGCGACCGTGTCGAAGATATCGATGCCGGTGCGACCGACGCGCGTTCGCCTGCGGCTTCGGCATCGACACCGCCGCGTCGGCCGGCCGGACCGACCCGCGTCGTCGTGACGCCGGCCGCGGTCGAAGCCGGCACGGTTTCGGCGCCGACCGCGGCATCGGCGACGACGACGGGCACGACACGCAGGCCTGCAGCGAAGGCCGCCGGCACCGCCAGGGCGAAGACTGCCGCGAAAAAGACAACCACGAAAAAGACAGCCACCCGGAAGGCAGCCAGGAAGCCGGTCGCAAAGAAGGCGGCCACCGTGAAGGCGGCCGCCAAAAAGACCGTGACAAAGAAGGCGCCCACGAAGAAGACGGCGGCGAAGAAGACGGCGGTGAAGACGACAGCGGCAAAGAAGACGGCCACCCGAAAGACAGCCGCGACCACGTCCACCCGCGAGACCGTCACCAAGCGCGCCGGACGCACGGGCGCCGGCGCCCGTCGCGGCGCGGCCTCGTCGGGCGCGGTGCCGAAGGGCACAGCGGCGGCCGCCGCCACGACCGCACGCGATGCAGTGGCCGGCACCACGCGGACCCAGCGGACCTCGCCCGCCCGCGCGTCGCGCAGGAGCGGAACCTCGAGGCGCGGGTCGGCACGCGGCACCTCGTCGCCGGCGAAGCGCGCGACGCGCGCCGCGGCGCCGGTGCCGTCGCGCGCAGACCGGTTGCCCAATCATGGGTTCGTCTCACCGATTCCCGAGGCGCCCGCACCGATGAAGTCCGGCAAGCCCGGCCGACGGAAGCTCTGACATGAGTGCACTCCAGATCACCCCCCAGCGCATCGCCGAAGACGCGATGCGCATGCAGCAGAAGCTCGGCGCCGCGCTGCAAACCATGCGCGACGTCGGCGACTTCGACTACGGCGCGACGACCAAGCAGGAAGTCTGGCGCGACGGCAAGGTCGTGCTGTATCGCTTCATCGGCGAGAAGGCGCCGACCGCGACCGTACCGCTGCTGATCGCCTACGCGCTGGTCAACCGGCCGTACATGGTCGACCTGCAGGCCAACCGGTCCATCGTCAAAGGGCTGCTGGAGCGCGGCGAGGACGTGTACATCCTCGATTGGGGCTATCCCGATCGCTCCGACCGCTTCCTCATGCTCGAGGATTACATCGAACGCTTCCTCGGCGGTGCCGTCGATCATCTGCGTCGCAGCAGCGGGCTCGATGCGATCAACCTGCTCGGCATCTGCCAGGGCGGCACGTTCGCACTGAGCTATGCCGCGCTTCATCCGGAACGCGTGCGCAACCTGGTCACGATGGTCACGCCGGTGGATTTCCACACCGCGGATAACATGCTCGCCCACTGGACGCGCGATCTCGATGTCGATCTGTTCGTCGACACGCTGGGCAACGTGCCGGCCGACATGATGAACGCGTGTTACCTCACGCTGAAGCCATGGCGCCTGCTGGTGCAGAAGTACGTCGGCGTCGTCGACATCCTCGACGACGCGGCCGCGCTCGAGGATTTCCTGCGCATGGAGAAGTGGATCTTCGATTCGCCCGACCAGGCAGGCGAGGCCTTCCGGCAGTACATCAAGCAGTTCTACCAGGGCAACGGCTTCGTCAATGGCGGCATCGTCATCGGCGAGCGCGAGGTGCATCTGGGGCTGGTCGAGATGCCGGTGCTCAACATCTTCGCCGAACAGGATCATCTGGTGCCGCCGGATGCCTCACGCGCGCTGCGCGGGCTCGTCGGCACGCAGGACTATTCGGAACTTTCGTTCCGCGGCGGCCACATCGGCATCTACGTCTCCGGTCGCGCGCAGATGCAGGTGCCGTCGGCGATCCACGAGTGGCTGGCGCAGCGCGCCTGACCGCCCGTCCTTCTTCGGAACACCGCGCATGTCCACCTTCGCCCCGACATTGAGTCGAACCCGGAGCGACCGCGTCGTCGCCGGCGTGCTCGGCGGCATCGCGCGCCGCTTCGACTGGAACCCGACCCTGGTCCGCGCGTTGTTCGTGATCATCTCGGTGGTCTCGGCCGCGTTTCCGGGGTTGTTCGTGTACCTGCTGCTGTGGTTGCTGATGCCCGAGGGCGAGGGCTGATCCGCCCGTGACACGCGTCGTGCCCCGCGCGCTCGGCCTGTTGCTCGGAGCGCTGTGGACGCTGCCCAATACCGTGATCGGCCTGCTGGGCGGCGCCGCCGGCATGGCTGCCGGTGCCCGGCCCCACTGGCGACGCGACGATCGTGCGCTCGTGTTCCAGCACTGGCCCTGGGGGCCGGGGGGCGCGATCACGTTCGGTAACGTGATCCTGCACACCGGCGATTCGCTCGACATGCCGTGCACCACGTATTCGCATCGCGCGGGCCGGTGTATCGATGCGCCGATCCGTCTGGCCGATCACGAACGTGCCCACGTCTACCAGTACATGGTGCTCGGTCCGCTGTTCCTGCCGCTGTACCTGCTGTGTGGCGGGGTCAGCGTGCGCAACCGCTTCGAACGCGCCGCCGACCGGTATGCGCTGACGGGGCAGGGCTGGTGGCCATGGCCGACACCCTGAGCGCAGGTGCGCTGCGATCGCGGGTGCATGCCGTGCACACGCACGCCGCGCGGGATGTCTCGACGTGTGGCGGCGCCCGGTGCCGGCCCGAGGGACTGGCGTGTGCAGGGCCGCCGGGCGCACGCTGCACCGCTCGTCATCGCTGAAGGAGCCACTGCCATGCGCGATTCCCGTGATCTCCATACGCCACGTTCGCCGTGGTCGTTCTTCCTGCCGGTGCTGCTGGCCGTGCTGATCGGCCAACTCGCGGCAGGCTGGATCGGCGCCCGACTGTGGCCGGCGGCGTCGCTCGAGACCGGAACAGCCGCGCCGGCAGTCGAGACGCCCGTGGATCCGCAGGTGATCGCGCCCGCACCGTTGCCGACGCCGGTTGCCGCTGTGCCCCCTGCCGATCCGGTCACGATCGCGCCGACGCCGGCACCTGTGTCCCCGGAAGCGACATCGGCACCCGAGGCGGCCACGCCGCAGGCGGAGCCCGTTCCGACGTGGTCCGGCGCCACGCCCGCGGAGGCCGGACCGGATGCAGGACGTGAGCTCCCCGGACCGGTGACCGCGCGCCAGGCGGGCGCGTCCGAGAGCTGCATCAACAACACCGTCGCGACCCGCAGCCCCAACGGGTGGGAACAGAGCCTCGAGAACGACGCCCCGGTGCGCTGCACCGCGATCTCGCCCTGAGGCGCGCGCGTCACCCTGTCGGCAGGCGCGTCTGCGACGCGCCGTCCGGGCGGCCAGCGGCGGCGAACCGGCGCTCGGCGAACAGGATGTCGCGCGCACTGGCGAGCACGACGCTGCTGCATCGCGTGCCGTAGACGGGGTCCTCGATGAAGGGCGGCGACAGCCGCCGTTCGAGCGCCAGCCCGACCCCGGTATCGGGCAGCGCGGCGTCCGGTGCGGGCCGGGTATCGCGCAGTCCGGTGAACAGCGGCGCTAGACGCGCATCGACCGCGCCGTGCGCAGACCCCTCGATGTCGGCGATGGCGTGCCGATCCTCGATCCAGCGCTGCAGCGTGTGTGTGGCCGACGTGCTCTTCGGCCAGGGCGCATCGAACGCGCCGTTCGACATCGCATGAAAGCCGGGCGTGACCTGCCAGGTGTCGAAGCGGGGGTGGTTGCCCGCGAACCACAGCGCGTCGCCATCCCACAGCAACAGGTTGAACCGGCCGTAATCCGGAGCGTCGGCCTCGAGTGCAGCGGCAAAGTCGCGCGCCGTGGCATCACCGCGCACGAAGTCGCGCACCAGCCAGCCCCGCGAGCGTGGGGCTGTTTCGGCGGACAGGCCGTCGCGGACGTTGGTGACCGCTGCAAGCCGCCGCCGCGACGTCGCCTGCAGCCAGCTGCCACCGCGATCGAGATCGCGGCCGCCGTACACGTCGGGTGCGTCGGGATCGGGACCGGCCGCGGCCGTCGGGCGCGCGTGGACCTCGTCGCGGTTGGCGATCAGCACCAGCGGCAGGGCGGGGCGCGTCTTCCACGCGATGGCGATCAGGCACATGTCGCCGATGCTAGCCGATGGCGTCGAACGCGCCGTCGTGTTCGGGTGCAAGACATCGTGGATCGCGCGGCCGGCGTGCGGCCTGGTACCGGAGGCGGGACTCGAACCCGCACGCTTTTAAGGGCGGCGGATTTTGAATCCGCTGCGTCTACCATTCCGCCACTCCGGCGCGGACGCGGAGTATAGCGGATCACGCCCGGAGTCCAGGCGCGTCTTTGCGCAATCCGAACATCGGTGCAGGCATGATCCGCGGGCCGGCGCCCGCCGGTGTTTCCGGAGTTCCCATGCGCAAGGCCATCCGCCCATCGACGTCACCCCGGGGATGCCCGCCCGGCCTGCGGCTCGGGCTCGGCGTGTTGATCGCCGTGACCGTCGCGGCCTGCGCCAGTTCGCCCGTCCTGCGCCCGGCGGACGCCGAGCCGGTGGCCGAACGCGAGTTGGACCTCGTCGTGCCGGTGCAGCCGTCCGGGCAGCTCCGTCTGGCCCGCGGCGTGTTCCGGGTGCACCTGAGCAACATCCGCTGCGTGCGTGCGCCATGCCCCAACGGCTACATGGTGTCGAACGTCGACGGTCAGCCGCCTGCGCTGCGCCCCGAGGCGGTCCAGCCGGTCTCGCGGATCCCGCAGCAGGTGCGGTTCGACGCGGCGTCCGGAGGCGCGATCGACGACGGCCTGGTGGAGAAGGCGCACGTCGGCGACGGCATCGTCGTCGAAGGCCAGGCGTGGCTGATCGAAGGAGGGCGCACGCTGCGCGTCGAAGTCGCCCGCCTGCTCACCGACGACTGAGACCGGCCACCAGGCGCGGTCATCGCGGAACTGCCACGCGTAACGGTCAGCCCGTCGTGTCGGCCGGCAGCGCGCTCTCGACACGTCGATACCAGCCATCGCCGATCGGATCGAAGCGTGCGCAGCGTTCGATCGGCGCCTCGTAGACGTGCAGCGACACCGCCACCGTCGCCCGGCTGGCGTTGCGGATCGTGTGGTACTCGTGCGGCGGAATCAGGCTGCCCGCGCTGCCGGCCCCGGCCTGCATGCCGTTCGCTGCCAGGAAACGGAAGCGCGCCGCATCGCGTTCCAGCAATGCGTACTGGGCGATCTCGAGCGTGCCGCGCCAGATGCCCTCGACACACCACAGGCCGTCGTGGTCGTGGATCGGCGTGCCCTGGCCGGGCGCCCAGGTCATCGCGACGAGGCTGTAGCCGTGCGCCGGGCTGCGGTACAGCTCGCGGCGCGCGTAGTGGCCATCGACCGGCGTATGCACGCAGCCGGGCAGTTGCACGACCGGATCGCGGATCAACTCGCACATCGCATCGCGCAGCGCGGCCGTGACGGCGTGGTCGTCCTCGAGCGTGACGGCGGCGTCGAATGCCGCGATCAGGCGATCGCGACCGGGAAACGCGACGTCAGGCAGGGTCGCGGTTTGGCGTTGGATCATGTGCCCAGTCTAGCCCGTGCGCCCCGGTCCTGCAGGCGCCGGCCTCACAGCGATGCCAGAAAGCCTTCGACAGCGGGGCCGAAGCGTTCGATGTCGACCAGGAACGCATCGTGTCCCTGCGGCGATTCGAGCGGCAGGAAGTGCGCGTCGACGCCGCCTGCGCGCAGGCCGTCGGCGATCTGCTGTTGCTGCTGCAGCGGAAACAGGATGTCGGTCTGCACGCCGATCGCGAGCGCACGCTCGATCCGCAGCGCGGCCAGGCCGGCTTCGGTGGTGTCGCCGATGCTGTCGCCGATGTCGAACCAGTCCATCGAGCGGCTGAGGTACAGATAGCAGTTGGGATCGAAGCGGCGCACGAAGCGCCGGGCATGGCCTTCGAGATAGCTCTCGACCTCGAACTCGAGGCCAAACGGGTCCTCGTCGTCGCGCCGGTCGGATTCGAGCCGTACGCGCCCGAAGCGCCCGTCCCATTCCAGCGCCGAGCGGTAGGTGATCACGCCGAGCTTGCGCGCCATGCGCATGCCGCTCTCGGGATAGCGTGCGTCGTCGTACGCGCCGCCGCTCCAGGCCGGATCGAGGCGGATGGCCTCGCGCTGCAGCGACCGGATCGCGATCGAGAACGGCAGGGCGCGCGCGGCGCCGCAGATGTTGATGTGCGTGCGGGCGAGGCCCGGATGCCGGGCGAGCAGCGACAGCGCGGTCATGCCGCCCATCGAATTGCCGATCACGCAGGCCAGTCGCGCGATGCCGAGCGCACGCACCACGTGCGCGGCGGCATCGGCGCCGTCTTCGATCGACAGGTCCGGAAACGACAGGCGATACGGCGCGCCGGTCGCCGGATCGATCGATGCCGGTCCGGTCGACCCCTTGCAACTGCCGAGCGAATTGACGCAGACCACGAACCAGCGATCGGTGTCGATCGGCTTGCCCGGCCCAAGCATCGGCTCCCACCAGCCGGGCGCGGGATCGTCGGTGGTCTGCGCGGCATGAGCGTCGGGCGACAGCCCGGTCACGATCAGGATCGCGTTGCCGCGTTCGGCGTCCAGCGTGCCCCAGGTCTCGTAGGCGGCACGTGCGCCGTGCAGCGCGCCGCCGCGCTTCATCGGAAAAGGCGAGGGCAGATCGACGAACCGCGTGCCCGGTGGAATGAATTCGGTCATCGGGGAAGTGTAGCGACTGCGCCCGCGACGTCCGGGCGCGGGCCGGGTTTCAGTCGTCGCCGCGGATCAGCAGGTCGATCGTGTCCTGCGCCGGCAGCGCGACGCGGACGGATGTCGATTCCAGATCGCCGTCGGCGCGGTCCGCGCTTCCGGTCGCCGACAGGCGCGCGCTCACCTCCACCGCATCCAGCGCCGAGAGGCGTCGGGTCGGCATCGGGCCGTCGCCGTCGTCGAGCACGATCTCGAGCGGCCACGCATCCGGTGCACGGCGCTGCACCGCGACCGGCATCGGCGTGCCGTCGGTCGCGCGTGCGATCACGAACACCTGTGCGCTGGCCGGCAGGCGTGCGAGCTGCGCGCGCGCCGCGTCGTCGAGCTGCACGCGCACGCGTAACGCGTAGGCCCCCGGCGACGTCGCGGTGTCTTCGGCCGGCGACGGCAGGCCGGCCGCGGCGCGGGCGACATCGATCTGCGCGCGCAGGGTGGCCGCGGTGCTCGCGTCGAGCTGGGTCAGCAGCGGTGTCCACGTCGCGACGGCGCCCGCATCGTCACCGGCCTGGCGTTGCGCGATGCCGAGAAACCAGCGGGCGTGCTGATGATCGGGTGTGCGCGCCAGCACCTCGCGAAGGATCCGCACGGCTTCGGCGTCGAAGCGGCGCGCCGGATCGGCCTGCGCACGCGCCTGGGCGTATTCGACCTGCAGGCCATCGTCATCCGGCAACAGCCGGGCGGCCCGTCCGATGGCATCGCGCGCGGCGTCGGGCCGGTCCAGGCCGGCATAGGCGCGGCCCAGCAGCAGCCAGCCTTCGGGCTGGCGCGGATCGCGCTGCAGGTCGCCTTCGAGCCGGGCGACCGCCTCGGCGAGCGAGTCGGGCGCGCGGACTTCGTCCGGATCCAGCGCCGCCGGCGTGCCGACGATCAGATACATCGCGCCGACCAGCACCGGCACCAGCACGGCCACGCCGAGGGCCACGCGTGGCGCGCCGCGGCGCAGGGCGAAGGTCAGCAGGGCGAGGGTCGCCAGGGTCATGCCGATCGCGATCAGGACGAACAGGGTCATCACCAGGCCTGGGTGTCGTCGGGAGGAAGCGCGGGGCCGCGCCGGCGTGTCGCGACGATGCGTGCGATGACCATTCCACCCGCGCCGAGCACGAGCAGCGGGCCGAACCACAGCAGCCAGGTGGCGGGCTGCACGCGCGGCCGGTACAGCACGAACTCGCCGTAGCGGGCGACGAGGTGGTCTTTCACGGCCGCGTCGTCGAGATCCCGGCGCATCAGTGTCAGCACTTCACGGCGCAGGTCGTGGGCGATCTGCGCGTTCGAATCGGCCAGCGACTGGTTCTGGCACATCACGCAGCGCAGCTCCGAGACCAGCCGGTGGAAGCGCCGCTCCTCGGCGGCGTCTTCGAACTGCAACGGGGCCGCGTCCACCGCGACCTGGGCGCGCACGGCCTGCGGCCAGGCCAGGCACAGCGCCAGCACGAGCAGCCACAGGCGCATCACCGGGCCTCCAGTGCGTCGACCCGCGGCATCAGCTGCGAGTGCAGCGTCTCGCTGCGCATCGGACCGACATGCTTCCAGACGACGATCCCGTCCGCATCGACGAGGAAGGTTTCCGGCGCACCGTAGATGCCCCAGTCGATCGCGGCGTGGCCGTCGTAGTCGACCAGCACCAGCCAGTAGGGGTTGCCGAACTGTTCCAGCCAGCGCAGCGCGTCGGCGTGCTCGTCCTTCCAGTTGTAGCCGATCACGCGCACGCGTCGGGTCTTGGCGAACTCGCTGATCACCGCGTGCTCTTCACGGCAGCCCGGACACCAGCTGCCCCAGACGTTGAGCAGGTAGGGCTCGCCGCGCAGTTCGTCGGACGTGACCAGGCGGCCGGGCTCGTGCAGCACCGGCAGCCGGAAGGCCGGCGCCGGCTTGCCGATCAGCGGCGACGGCAGGGCGTCACGGTCCGGATCGCGGCTCAGCCAGACACCGGCAGCCAGCAGCGCGACGATGCCGGCGAAGGCGACCAGCGGCAGCCAGCGGGCGCGCGAGGGGCGTGGCGCGGCGCCGCTCATGCGCGCGGACCGGCCGGCACGGAACGCGGACGCCGGAAGCGCCGATCGGCGGCCGCGACGAACGCGCCGAGCGCCATCAGCAGCGCCCCGGCCCAGACCCAGCGCACGAAGGGCTTGATGTGCACGCGGACCGCCCACGCGCCGCCGCCCAGGGGCTCACCGAGGGCGACGTAGACGTCGCGGGTGACGCCCGGCCGGATCGCGGTCTCGGTCATCACCTGGCCCCCGCTGGCATAGGTGCGTTTTTCCGGATGCAGCGTCGTCAGCAGGCGGTCGTCGCGCAGCATGCGCACGGTGCCGCGGTCGGAGGTGTAGTTCGGGCCCTCGTGATGCGCGACGCCGTCGAGCACGAAGGCGTCGCGCCCGAGCGTCAGCGTCTGGCCCGGCAGCAACGCGACCTCGCGCTGCACGTTCAGCGCCTCGACCAGCAGGGCACCGGCGATGAACACGGCGATGCCGAAATGCGCCAGCGACATGCCGGCCATTTCGGCAGTGAAGCGTGCGCCGGTCGCGCGGGCCTGCACGCGGGTCCACACGAAGCGCAGCGTGCCCGCACCCACCCAGACCGCGCCGGCCACGCCCATCGCGACCTTCCACGGTCCCTGCGGCGCGACCACGAACGCCAGCGCAGCGGCCACCACCGCCAGCACCGCCCACGGCAGCAGCATGCGCAGCGGACGCGCGGCGTCCTCGTTCTGCCAGCGGGTCAGCGGGCCGAACGGCAGCAGCAGCACCAGCGGCGCCATCAGCAGCAGGAACAGCAGGCCGAAGTACGGCGGGCCGACCGAGATCTTGCCCATGTCCAGCGCATCGGCCAGCAGCGGATACAGCGTGCCCAGCAACACCATGGCGCAGGCCGCGACCAGCAGCAGGTTGTTGGCCAGCAGCAGGGTCTCGCGCGAGGTCGCGGTGAACGGCTTGCCGTCGCGGCCGTCAGGCGCGCGCAGCGCATAGAGCAGCAGCGAACCGCCGACCACGATGCCCAGGAACACCAGGATGAACAGCCCGCGCGTCGGGTCGGCGGCGAAGCTGTGCACGCTGGTCAGCACGCCCGAACGCACCAGGAACGCGCCCAGCAGCGACAACGAGAACGTCGCGATCGCCAGCAGCAGCGTCCAGCCGTGGAAGCTGCCGCGTTTTTCGGTCACGGCCTGGGAGTGGATCAGCGCCGCGCCGGCGAGCCAGGGCATGAAGCTCGCGTTCTCGACCGGATCCCAGAACCACCAGCCGCCCCAGCCGAGCTCGTAGTACGCCCACCACGAACCGAGTGCGATGCCGATGGTCAGGAACGCCCAGGCGATGTTGGTCCACGGCCGCGTCCATCGCAGCCAGTGCGCGTCGACCTTGCCGTCGAGCAGGGCCGCGATCGCGAACGCGAACGGCACGATGAAACCCGAGTAGCCGATGTAGAGCATCGGCGGATGGATGATCATCCCCGGGTCCTGCAGCAGGGGATTGAGATCCCGGCCTTCGATCGGCATCGGCAGGATGCGTTCGAAGGGATTGCTGGTGAAGATCAGGAATGCGAGAAACCCGAAGCTGACCGCGCCGAGGATGCCGAGCACGCGCGCCAGCACCACGTCGGGCAGCGAGCGCGACCGCCAGGCCACGGCCGCGTTCCAGCACGCGAGCACGAACACCCACAGCAGCAGCGAGCCCTCGTGGCCGCCCCAGACCGCGGTGACGCGGTAGACCATCGGCAGCAGCGAATTCGAGTTCTCGGCGACGTAGCGCACCGAAAAATCCTGCAGCACGAACGCCGCGGTCAGCAGGCCCCAGGCGGCGAACATCAGCAGCCACTGTGCATACGCCGCCGGACGCGCACTCGCCATCCACGGCGCCAGGCCGCGGTGTGCGCCGAGCAGGGGCAGCAGGGTCTGCAGCAGCGACGCCACCAGCGCCAGCAGCAGCGCGATCTGGCCGAGTTCGGGCAGCATCAGTGGCCCAACCGGTGGCCGGCCGGGCGGCGCGCGGCCTGTGCCGACGTCACTGCGACGCGCCCGTGTCGGCGGGCGTGGTCACGCCGTGGCGATCGTGGGCCAATCCCATCTTGTCGGCGACTTCCTTGGGCACGTAGGTCTCGTCGTGGCGTGCCAGCACCTGTTCGGCGATGAACTCCCCGCCGTCCATGCGCCCGGTCGCGACGACGGCCTGATGCTCGCGGAACAGGTCCGGCAGCAGGCCGGTGTAGCGCACCGGCAGCTCGGCGTCGCCGTCGGTGACCCGGAAGCGCGCTTCCATCGACCCGTGTGCGCGGGAGAACGAGTCGCCGGCCACCATGCCGCCGAGCCGGAAGCGCGCCTGACCCGAGGCCACGGCCTCGCCGGCCGCGCCGCCCAGCACTTCGGCCGGCGTGTACAGGTAGGAGACGTTGCGCTGCAGGGCGAAGGCGATCAGCGTCATCGACAGCGCGCTGGCGGCGACGAGGGCGACCACGAACCACATGCGTCGGCGGCGGACGGGGTTCATCGGGTCAGCTCCGCGTCGACCGGCGCAGCCGCCGCCGCGCGCCGACGTGCGGCCAGCAGCCGCGCCGCACGCAGCGTCTGGGCGATGCGCACGCGTGGCGCGACGAAGTCCCAGGCCAGCACCGCGCCGAACACGGCATAGGCGGCGACCACGTATTCCAGGTAACTCATGCGGATCCTCCCGGGGCGGGTTCGACCAGGCGCCTGACCCAGTCCTTGCCCGCCTCGCGACGCAGGTTGTCGGCGCGTGCGCGCGCCAGCAGCGAGCCCACGAACCAGAATTTGGTCGCCACCACCATCCACAGCAGCGGCCAGGCCATGCTCGCATCGATCGTCGATTCGCCGAACACACGGATCGTCTGGCCCTGGTGCAGCGAATCCCACCACACCACCGAGTAGCGGATCACCGGCAGCAGGGCGACGCCGACGATCGCCAGCAGCGAGGCCGCGCGGGCCGCGGCGCGACGGTCCTCGATCGCACCGTACAGGCCGATCACGCCGAGGTAGAGGAACAGCAGGATCAGCTCGGTCGTCAGCCGCGGGTCCCAGCTCCACCACGCGCCCCACATCGGCCGCCCCCAGATCGAGCCGGTCGCCAGCGTGATCACGGTGAACGCGGCGCCGATCGGCGCGCAGGCCATCGCCAGGATCTCGCACAGCTTGATCCGCCAGACCAGGGCGATGACCGCATAGACGGCCATCGCCGCGAACACCGCCAGACTCATCCACGCGCTCGGCACGTGGATGTAGAGGATGCGGAAGCTGTCGCCCTGCTGGTAATCGGCCGGCACCACGAACAGCGCGCCGTAGAGGCCGACCGCCATCGTCAACAGGCCCAGACCGTAGGCCCACGGCGCCCAGCGCCGCGCGAAGCGGTCGAAGACAGGGGGCGAGCCGAGTTGATGGAACCAGTGGACGATCGGATTCATTCGGCAATGCGTGCAGGCGTGGCGGGGCTGGCGGTTCCGCGGCGCGCCTGCGAACTGCAGGCGGGTGCGGGGCGAGCGGTGTCACGTCGCGACGGGGCCCTCCAGACCCGTCGCGGGGCCGATCAATCGAGTGCGATGCGGATGGCGGCGGCGGCCGTCACCGGCGCCAGGACCAGCGCGACGACCAGGCCCGCGGCCAGCAGCAACAGGCCGCCGGACGGGTCGTGTCCCTGCGCCGCGATCGCGACGCTGCCGGCACCGAACACCAGCACCGGAACGTACAGGGGCAGGGCCAGAAGCGCCAACAGGATACCGGAACGCCGCATGCCGATGGTCAGCGCCGCGACCACCGCGCCGAGCAGGCTCAGCAGCGGTGTACCCAGCGCCAGGCCCGCCAGCAGGACTGGAAGCTGCGCCGGCGGCAGGCCGAGCAGCGTGGCCAGTACCGGGGTGGCGACCAGCAGCGGCAGCGCGGTCGTCGCCCAGTGCGAGACGGTGCGCACCAGCACCAGCCAGGCCAGCGGCACCGGCGCCAGCATCCACTGCTCCAGCGAGCCGTCCTCGGCATCGCCGCGGAACAGCGTGTCCAGTGCCAGCAGGCCCGACAGCACCACCGCCACCCACAGCACGCCCGGCGCCACCCGCGCCAGCATCGCCGGCTCGTTACCCAGCGCCAGGGCGAACAGCACCACCACCAGCACCGCGAACAAGGCAGGTTGCGCGGCATCGCCGCGGCGCCGCCACAGCAGATGCAGATCGCGCGCGAGCAGCGCGCGCGCGCTGCCGGCGAGCGTCGGCGTGACGGCGGCGCTCACGCGGCCGCCCGCAGCAGCAGTTCGCGCGTGCGCACCGGCGGCGCGGCGTAGGCGCCGTGCGTGGTCACCAGCGCCGCGCCGCCGTCGTCGAGCTGCGCGCGCACCATGCGGTTGACCAGGTCGATTCCCTGCAGATCGAGATTCGCGTAAGGCTCGTCGAGCAGCCACAGCGGCGCCGGCGACATCCACAGCCGCGCCAGCGACAGGCGCTTGCGCTGGCCCGCCGACATCTGTCGGACCGGCAGATGCGCATGGGCCGCGAGGCCGACGACCGCGAGCGCGCGGTCGCTGTCCTGGTGCGCGCGACGCCCCTGGAGGCCGGCGAGGCATGCGAGGTTCTGGTGCGCATCGAGATCCGCCTTGAGGCCGGGCAGGTGGCCCAGGTAGGCCATGCTGCCGGCGCGCATCGCGCGCGCGACCGGAACACCCGCCACTTCGACGCGGCCCGCGCCTGCCTCGAGCAGGCCGGCCAGCACGCGCAGCAACGTGGTCTTGCCCGCGCCGTTGTCGCCGCGGACCAGCAGCGCCTCGCCGGGCGCGACCTCGAAATCGAGCGGGCCGAACACCGCGCGCTCGTCGCGCGTGAAACACAGGCCGCGGGCAGCGAGCAGCGGAAGAACGTCGGTGGCGGACATGCGGCGGTGACGGGTCCGGGTCGGCGACCCGGGCGGCCGCGCATCATCTTAGGCGCTGGCCGGCGCCGCGTCAGCGCAGCCAGTCGACGTCGCGGTCGCCTGCCAGACCGTCGGGGCGTCGCGCGTCCATGCGCAGTCGCACCGAGGTCTCGCGGCGCCACCACAGCGTGCCCAGCTGGCGATAGCGCCGCGCGAGCGCGTCGAAGGCATCGACCGGCATGCCGAAGATGATCCAGCTCGGTTCGCGCCAGCTGCGGTCGGCGGCGCTCGCGAACGCGGGAATGCAGGCCAGACCGGTCGTGGCGATGTCCGCTTCGAGCGCCTTGTCGGCGCGCCGGTTCTCGGTCGCGCTGCGCGCCACCGACAGCGGGTTCCACGCCGACAGCAGGCCGTAGCTCGTCACCTCGGGATAGTGCAGGTCGAGTCCCGGGGTCGGCAGCCCGATGACCACGTCGTGCCAGTCCGAACGCGACTGCCAGCGGTAGCGGGCGTCGAGATACGCGTGCAGCAACTCGATCAGGCGGGCATCGTCGATGGAATGCTGGTCGTTCATGCCTGCGGTTTATCCCCTGCGCCCGCGTCCGTACACTCGTGGCCCTTCTGCATCAACGGAAATGCGCCCATGATCCGGACCAAGCTGCCCAAGGTCGGCACCACGATCTTCACTGTGATGTCGCAGCTGGCCGCCGAACACGGGGCCGTCAACCTGGGCCAGGGGTTCCCCGATTTCGAGGTGCCGGGCCGCCTGGTCGACGGACTGGCCGACGCGATGCGTGCGGGTCACAACCAGTATGCGCCGATGACCGGCATTCCGGTGCTGCGCGAGGCGATCGCCGACAAGACCGCGCGGGTCTACGGCCACCGGCCCGATGCCGACAGCGAGGTCACCGTCACCAGCGGTGCCACCGAGGCCCTGTTCAACGCGATCCACGCAGTCGTGCGGGCAGGCGAGGAGGTCATCGTGCTCGACCCGGCCTACGACAGCTACGAGCCGGCGATCGAGCTCGCGGGCGCGGTCGCCGTGCACGTGCCACTCGATCCGCGCAGCTTCGCGGTGGACTGGGACCGTGTGCGCGACGCGGTCACGCCCAAGACGCGGATGCTGATCGTCAACAGTCCGCACAACCCGTCGGGCGCGATGTTCGGCGCCGACGACATCGCGGCGCTGATCGACCTGCTTCGCGACACCGACATCGTGCTGCTGTCGGACGAGGTCTACGAGCACATCGTGTTCGACGGCGCACGCCACGAATCGATCCTGCGCCATTCCGAACTGCGCGACCGCGCGTTCGTCGTCTCCAGCTTCGGCAAGACCTACCACTGCACCGGCTGGAAACTCGGCTACTGCATCGCACCGCCGGCGCTCAGCGCCGAGTTCCGCAAGGTCCACCAGTACAACGTGTTCTGCACCTTCGCGCCGGCGCAGCACGCGTTCGCGGCGATGCTGCGCGAGGAGCCGGAGCACTACGAGCAGCTCGGCGCGTTCTACCAGGCCAAGCGCGACGCGTTCGCCGCCCAGCTGGCGACCACGCGGCTCGAAGCGCTGCCGGTGCCGGGCGGGTATTTCCAGCTCGTCGATTATTCGCAGGTCAGCGATCTCGACGATGCCGCGTTCTGCCGCTGGCTGACGATCGAGAAGGGCGTGGCGGCGATCCCGCTGTCGCCGTTCTACGCGCAGCCGCCGGCCGGCCAGCGCCTCGCACGCCTGTGTTTCGCCAAGAACACGGCCACGCTCGACGCGGCGATCGCGCGCCTGCAGGCGCTGTAGCGCAGGCCGCGACGATCGGTCGCAACCGGCTTCAGGCACCGGGTCTTACAATCGTGAGCGGCCGCGTCGTGCGGTCGATACCTCCGGATCGTGCTGTGCGTCTGCTGTTCGCCTGCTGTCTCGTCCTGCTGCTCGCCGCGTGTGGCGCGCCGCCGCCCGGGCCGTACCACGGCACGGACCTCAGCGGTGCGTCTTACGGGCGCATGCTGGACCTGGACGATGCCGAGGGACGGCCGGTCAGCCTCGGCGATTTCCGCGGCGACTACGTGCTGCTGTCGTTCGGCTACACGCATTGCCCCGAGGTCTGTCCGACCAGCCTGTTGAAGGCGACCCAGGTGCGGCGTGCGCTGGCCGACGACGGCACGCCGCTGCGCATCGTGTTCGTCACCGTCGATCCCAAGCGCGATACCGGGGAGATCCTCGCGGGCTACGTGAGTGCATTCGGTCCCGACATCGTCGCGCTGCGCGGCGACGACATGCAGACGCGCCTCGTCGCGCAGGCGTTCCGTGTGACCTACCGCGAGGTGCCGACGAGTTCGTCCTATGCGATGGATCACACGATGGTGAATTATCTGATCGGCCCGGACGGGCGCCTGCGGCTCGCGTTCCAGTACGACCAGCCGGCCGCGGAGATCGTCGAGGACATCCGGCATCTGGTGACGACGGCGCACGTCCCGGGCTGACTGTCACCTCGGGGTTTCCCCGACTTGCGGCGCCGACGACACGCGTCGTAGCCTCGCGGGTCGGGGATGGAACCGAACGGAGTCAGGGACGGAATGAAGATTCGAGTGTTCATGGTCGACGACCATGCGCTGGTCCGTGCAGGGCTGCGCATGATCCTCGCCAACGAGGACGATATCGAAATCGTCGGCGAGGCCGACAGCGGTGAACTCGCACTGCCGCAGATCCGCCGGCTCAAGCCCGACATCGTGTTGTGCGATCTGCACCTGCCGGGGATCAGCGGTCTCGAGGTCACTGAGCGCGTGGTGCGGGGCCAGTCCGACACGCGGGTGATCGTCGTCTCCATTCTCGAAGACGGGCCGATGCCGCGACGGATGATCGAAGCCGGCGCATCGGGGTACGTCGGCAAGGGCGGCGACGCGCGTGAGCTGGTGCGCGCCGTACGCGATGTCGCACGCGGCAAGCGGTATCTCGCGAGCACGATCGCGCAGAACCTGGCGCTGTCGGGCATCGGCGGCGACGGCACACCGTTCGATGCACTGTCGCCGCGCGAGCTCGAGGTCGCGATGCTGCTGGTGCAGGGGCTGCGCCAGGAGGACATCGCGCGACGGCTGAGTCTCAGCGCCAAGACGGTCAACACGCACAAGTCGCGCCTGTTCACCAAGCTGCAGATCCAGGACAGCATCGCGCTGGCACGCATGGCCAGCCAGTACGGGGTGATGGCGCCCGACCAGACGGTCTGAGCGGCGCGCGTCCGGCGTCGCCGGGCGACAGGACAGGCGCGGTCGAACCCGATCCGTTCCTGGTCGATTGCGCACGCTGATCCGACGTCAATGCCGATGCCGAAAACGAAAACGCCCCGGCAGGACCGGGGCGTTTTCGTGAGCGGTGTGCGTATCAGGCGTCGCGTGCGGGCGGACGTGCGGCGGGTGCCGTAGCGTCGTCCGTAGCGTCGTCGCGTTCGGCCTCAGCTTCGACCTCGACCTCCGCAGGCACGCGGTCCGATGCGGACACGTCCTCGTCCGGGGTCACATCGTCGGCTGGAGCCGGCGACGCGGGTGCGACCGGAGGCGCATCGAACAGGCCCGGGGCGACCGGCGTCGTCCGGGGCGCCGCAGGTTCGACGTCGACCGGCCGGTCCTCGGCAACCGGGGGCTCGGCGGGTGCGGGCGCCGGCGAGGTGAACGTCGCCCGCGTCGCCTCGGTCACGTCGTCTTCGATCGCGGTGGCGGCCGCCCGCGCAGGCTCCGGTGCCGGCGTGCGCGTCTCGACCGCCGGAGCCGGCGTCGCCGTCTCGGGCTGCGCCGCCGCGGGCGTCTCGTTCTCGGGCTCCGCAGGTGCCTGCACCTGAGGCGCCGGCGCGACCGGGGCCGTTTCCGCCGGACGCGCCGGCACGGCAGCAGCCACCGTTTCGGCAGCCTCGCGTGCCGGTTCGACCGCTTCGGGCTCGGGAGCCGCTTCGACGGGCGAAGCCGCACGCTCGGTCGGTGCCGCTTGCGATGCGACATCCGGAGTGGGGGTCGTGTCCGCTGCCGGTGCAGCTGCTGCCACGGATGCCGGAGGCGGCACGATCGCGGGCGGCGGCGTCACCGCAGGCGCGGCAGCCGGCAGGTCGTCGAAGTCGAACTCGGGCTGCGCCCGATTCGAAGGTGCGATCTCCGATTCCTCGTCGGCCTCGTCGCTATCACCATCGATCTGCGACTCGTCACCGGCGGCACCGGCCTCGCCCTTGCCGCGACGACGACGACGCCCACCGCGACGGCCACGACGCCGACGGCCGTTGCCGCCTGCCTCGTCGTCCGCGTTCTGTTCGTCGTCCGTCTCGGCCGAGCGCACGCCATCGGCGGTCACGGGCACCTCGACATCCGTCTCCGGCGCGTTCGCACGCGCCGTCGCCGGGGCGACCGGTGCGGCGACTTCGGCGCGCGGTGCGGGCTCGGCCGGCGTCGGGGTGGTCACGTCGATAGGCGCGGCAGCGGCCGTGGTCAGGGCGGCGGCCGCCGTCGTGCTCAGCTCGGACTCCGACTCGGGCCGGGGCTGACGCGGCGGACGGGGCGTCTTCTGCTTCTGGCGACGCTCCTGCGGGCGCTCGGGCGAGCGCTCCTTGCGGGCCTCCGGCGCAGGCTGCTCACGACGCGGTTCGCGCGGTGCGGCGGCCTGTTCCTCACGGGGCGCGTTCGACGTCTGCGTGCCGCCCTGGCGGTTGCCGCGCCGGTCCCGACGCTGGCCGTTACGGCCGCGATCGCCACGCCCTTCACCACGCGGCTGACCCTCACGGTTGGCGTCCTGGCGCGCGCCGGCCTGCGGCGGGCGCTGCGCCGGTGTCGCCGGTGCGGACGGCGCGAACAGGCTCTTGAACCAGCCCATGAACCCGCCCGCTGCCGGCACGGCAGCCGGCGCCTGGGCCTGGACGGGTGCGGGCGCCACCGGTGCCGGTGCGACGGCGACCGGCTCCGGCCTGGGCTCACGCACCGGTGCCGGCTGCGAGGGACGCACATTGGTGACCGCCGGCGGCGGCACGTTGAGGTTGTTCTTGCTCAGCGCGATCGTGGCCACGCGACGCGGCGTACCGCGCTGGTAGCTCGGTCGGCTGGTCTCTTCGCCGAGTTCGTTCTCGCGCAGGCGCGAGACCTCGTAGTGCGGCGTGTGCAGCTGCTCGTCGGCGACGATGATGATCGGCGCGTCGTGGCGCTTCTCGATCTCGGCCAGCGCACCGCGCTTCTCGTTGAGCAGGTAGTTGGCGATCTCGACCGGGGCCTGCACCAGCACCTGTCCGGTGTTGTCCTTCATCGCGTGCTCTTCGGCGACGCGGATGATCGACAGCGACAGCGATTCGATGCTGCGCATGCGGCCATGGCCCTCGCAGCGCGGGCAGACGATCTGGCTCGACTCGCCCAGCGACGCACGCAGGCGCTGGCGGCTCATCTCGAGCAGGCCGAACTTGGAGATCCGGTTCTGCTGCACGCGCGCGCGGTCGTACTTGAGCGCGTTCTGCAGCTTGTTCTCGACATCGCGCTGGTGCTTGTTCGACGACATGTCGATGAAGTCGATGACCACCAGGCCGCCGAGGTCGCGCAGGCGCAGCTGGCGGGCCACTTCCTCGGCCGCTTCCAGGTTGGTGTTGAACGCGGTCTCTTCGATGTCGCCGCCCTTGGTGGCGCGGGCGGAGTTGACGTCGATCGCGGTCAGGGCTTCGGTCTGGTCGATGACCAGGGCGCCGCCGGACGGCAGGCGCACGGTGCGCTCGTAGGCGCTCTCGATCTGCGACTCGATCTGGTAGCGGTTGAACAGCGGCACGTCGTCGGTGTAGTGCTTGAGCTTGCGCAGGTTGTGCGGCATCACCTGCTCGACGAACTCGCGGGCCTCGTCGTACATCTCCGGGGTGTCGATCAGGATCTCGGCGATGTCGGCGCGCATGTAGTCACGCAGCGCGCGGGTGATCAGTCGCGATTCCTGGTAGATCAGGAACGGCGACGGCTTGCTCAGCGCGGCCTCGGCGATCGCGCGCCAGATGCTCAGCAGGTAGTCGAGATCCCACTGCAGCTCTTCGGCGTCGCGGCCGACGCCGGCGGTGCGGATGATGACCCCCATCTCGTCGGGAATCTCCAGCGCATCCATGGCCTTCTTCAGCTCGGCACGGTCCTCGCCTTCGATCCGGCGCGACACGCCGCCGGCGGTCGGCGAGTTCGGCATCAGCACCATGTAGCGGCCGGCCAGCGAGATGAACGTGGTCAGGGCCGCGCCCTTGTTGCCGCGCTCTTCTTTGTCGACCTGGACGACGACCTCCTGGCCCTCGCGCAGCAGATCCTTGATGACGCCCTTGTTCGGGTCGGCGCCGGCCTGGAAATAGTCGCGGGAGACTTCCTTCAGCGGCAGGAAGCCGTGGCGGGCGGCGCCGTACTCGACGAACGCGGCCTCCAGCGAGGGCTCGATGCGGGTGATGCGGCCCTTGTAGATGTTGGACTTCTTCTGTTCCCTCGACGGCTGCTCGATGTCGATGTCGTACAGGTTCTGGCCATCAACGATGGCGACGCGCAGTTCTTCTGCCTGCGTCGCGTTGATCAGCATGCGTTTCATGGTGGACGTTCCTTAACGCGCTCTCGCGCGCGGAACGCCGGGGCGTTTCGCCTGGATGAGGCCTGAGGCCGCCGCGCACGCGCAGCGGCCTACCGGGTTGTCCAGCGCTACGACACCACGGCGGGCCGCGGGAGCGCTCGTTGTTCTTCAGTGTGGAGCGGGGCCGCGGGCCGTGCCCGGCCGGTCGTTTGGACGGTCGGAAACGCCACGCGGGACGTGTTCAGCGCCGATGCCAGGCATCGGGCGATAACCGGTACCGCCGTACAGCCGCTAACATGGCCGCCCCTGGGGCGGTGGCCGCGCACTGTCCGGAGACCTTTGGAAGGCAGGCTTTTGGCCCGGGTTCTTCCAGAGAAATCAGCACCTTATATCGCGGCGCGAGTGTAGCAGATAAAGCCTTTCGATGACTGACAGCGGTTCCAACCCCACCGGCGGCGTGCGCCTGGTGCGCGTCCCCGACGACCGGGACGGCCAGCGCCTAGACAATTTCCTGCTCGGCCAGCTCAAGGGCGCGCCACGGTCGATCGTCTACAAGATCGTGCGCAGCGGCCAGGTCCGGGTGAATGGCGGCCGTGCCAAGGCCGAGCGCAAGCTCGAGGCCGGGGACGAGGTGCGGATTCCCCCCGTCCGGCTGGAGACGCCGGGCGAGGCGGGCACGCCGTCGAAGGGTCTGCTGGCGGCGATGGACGCGAGCATCGTGTTCGAGGATGGCCGCCTGCTGGCGATCAGCAAGCCGTCGGGCATCGCCAGCCACGGCGGCAGCGGGATCAGCTTCGGGGTCATCGAGACCCTGCGGGCGCTGCGGCCGAGCCAGTCGCTTGAGCTGGTGCACCGGCTCGACCGCGACACCTCCGGGCTGATGGTGCTGGCCAAGAAGCGCTCGGCGCTGACCCAGTTGCAGGCGCTGCTGCGCGAGGATCACGGTGCCGGCATCCGCAAACGCTACCTGGCCCTGCTGACCGGGCGCATGCCCGACGGCACGATGAGCGTGGACGCGCCGCTGCATGTCGGTCTGCGCCAGGGCGGCGAGCGCCATGTCCAGGTCAATCCGCAGGGCAAGGTCGCGCTGAGCCACTTCGGGGTGCTGGAACGGCGCGGCGGACAGTCGTACTGCGAGGTCCGTATCGAAACCGGCCGGACCCACCAGATCCGCGTCCATGCCCAGCACATCGGGCATCCGGTCGCAGGTGACGACAAGTACGGCGATGCCGAGGTCAACAAGCGCCTCCGCGAGCAGATCGGGCTCAAGCGGCTGTTCCTGCATGCCGCGTCGCTGGAATTCACGCTCGACGACGGCGAGGCCTACGTGCTCAACGCGCCGCTGGCCGACGACCTGCGCGAGGCGCTCGACCGGCTGCGCTGAGCCTGACGCATCGCGTACCTCAGAGCATGAAATCGATCGGAATGCGCACGTGGCCCGGTGCCGGCGATCCTTCGTGCATCGCGGGCGTATAGGTCCAGCGTCGGGCCGCCTCCTCCGCGGCGGCGTCAAGCGCGGCGTGGCCGCTGCTCTCCACCACCGAGACGTTCTGCAGACTGCCTTTCGCGTCCACGTCGACCCGCACGATGACGGTGCCGGTGGCGCCCGCCCGCACGGCCTCCCGCGGATAGGAGGGGGGATGGCTGCTCTTGCTGGGGATGTCGACCGAGGCGCCGAACGTGGCGCCGTCGGCCGCGTCATGCGTGGAAGCGCCGGCGAATGTGGCGGACGCGACGCACAGGCCAAGGAACGGCACGAGGGCGTGAAGGACGACGCGCCGGTGCGCGCGGGGGCGCGGCGCCGATGGCTCGGCGTCCGGCGTCAGCAGGCGGCGCATCAGGCGACCAGCCGGTCGGCCTTGGCGGCGCAGATGAAGTCATTTTCCGACAGCCCGCCGACATCATGGGTCGAATAGCGCACGACGACGCGGTCGTAGTGCACGCCGAGGTCGGGGTGGTGGTCTTCGCGATGGGCGATGAAGGCCAGCGCGTTCACGAAGGCCATCGTGCGGTGGTAGTCGTCGAACCGGAAGGTGCGCGTCAGTGCCTGGCCGTCCTCGGCAAGCGTCCAGCCGGAGACCTGGGGCAGCAGTTCGCGCACGCGGGCTTCGGGCAGCAGATGCTCGGCACCGCGGCGGGCGAAACAGTGGGCATCGGCGAGCGGGATCAGATCGGACATGGCGGTGGCTCCTTGCGGGCATGCGCGGCATTCATGCGACAGACGGACAGGGCCGTGTGCCGCCGCGCGGGGCCGCTAGAATACGCCGCATGATCAATATCTCCGAAACCGCCCAGTCGCATTTCCGCAAGCTGCTCGAGCGCGAGTCGACGCCCGGCCTCGGGGTCCGGCTGTCGGCCGTCCATGCCGGCACCAGCCGCGCCGACGTCCGGCTGGAATTCGCCGACAGCAGCGAACTGCTGGGTGACGAGTGGGCGATCGATTGCGAGGGCTTCACGCTGTGGCTCGATGCGCCCAGCGTGCCGTACCTCGACGGCGCGGAGATCGATTACGAGGCGCGCGCGACCGGCGGCCAGTTGCAGATCCGTGCGCCGAAGATCAAGGGCGAGGCGCCGCCGGAGGCCGCGTCGCTGGTCGAACGCGTGCGCTGGGTGGTCGAGAACGACGTCAACCCGCAGCTCGCCCAGCACCGCGGCAACGTGACCGTGCAGGAAGTGACGGCCGACGGCGTGGTCGTGCTGCGCTTCGGCGGCGGCTGCCACGGCTGCGGCCTGGTCGATGTGACGCTCAAGCAGGGCATCGAGAAGACGCTGATGGACAAGGTGCCGGGCGTGACCGCAGTGCGCGATGCGACGGATCACGAGACCGGCGACGCGCCCTACATGCCGCGCGACGTCGCGTAACCGGCCACGACGACGGGCGGCCGCGAACGGATGTTCACTTCCGCTGACCTGATCGACGTGCTGCGCCGCAGGCGGCGCCGTTCGATCCGGCCGGAGGCGGCCGTCGAGGGGTTTCCGCCGGGCTGGGCGATCTGGCTGTCCGCGATCCGGGTGCGGGTCGGTGCGGTGACCGGGGCCACGGCGTCAGCGATCGTCGAGATACTCGCGGCTCGGCCGCCGCCGCCGCGCAAGCGCTTTCCCGTGCCCGCCACGCGGCTCCATGCCTGGGCGGGCCTGATCCATCCGCTGTGGGAACCGCCGCCGCGCGACCAGCGCGGCCTGCGGCGCCTGTCGCTCGCGGCCACGCTGTTGGTCCAGATCGTCTGGATCAGCCTGCTGTTCGCGCTGATGAATACCCGGTTCCTCGCCGCCGACGCGCCGGCAGCGCTCGGCGAAGAGCACGTGGTGCAGGCCGTCTTCATCGGGACGGGAACGCCGGACGACACCGGCGGCGGTGCGGCGCAGGACGTGCCGCAGCCCGACGCGGACGCCGCGGCGGCGCCGACGCCGTCCGCCGCGGTCGCCACGCCGGCGGCGTCTGCGCCGCCGATGCCGGAGGAGGTCGTCGAGCCGGCGCCCGAGACGGCGTCCGCCGCCGACGGCGAGGAGGCCGCCGCCCAGGTGCTGCAGATCACCGAGACTCCGATGCCCGATATCGACTTCACCCTGCCGCCGCCGCGGCCGCGCGAGGCCTTGCCCGAGGTCGCGGTGCGCGAGCGCGAGATCGCCGGCGCGCCGATGCAGGCGGTCGAGGTGCCAGTGCTGCGATCCCCGGCACCGGTGGCCGCGCCGGACGTCGTGACGCCGCGCGAGGTGCAGGTCGAGGTGCGCGAGCGGGCGATGGCCGAGATCGCCGAACGCGCACCGGTGCCGGTGATTCCGCAGCGCGAGGTTGCCCTCGACGCGCCCGTGTCGCCGGCGCGGGCGGCGCCCGAGGTGACCGCGCGGGACCGTGCGGTTCCGCTGCGTGATCCCTCGCCAACTGCCGCGCCCGGCGCCGCCGCATCGCCATCACCGGCAGTGGCCGCCGCGCCGGCCACGCCGCAACCCGGTCAGGGCGCCCGCACACCGGCACCGACGGCCGGGCGTGGCCCCACGGCCGGCGCGCCACCCGGGGCTGCGCCGTCGACACGCGCAGCCGACGACTGGGGCGACGGCGTGAGTGCACGCGACGGCGGCCAGCGCGGTACGCCGTCGGGCCTGCTCGGTGCGGACGGTCGTCCGCGTCTCGCCGACGGCGGGCGCGTCGGCGGCGGGCTGCCGCCGGGCACGATCACCGAGGACTTCGCGAAGATCGACCGCGAAGGCACCTGGCTGCGGCGCCCACCGACCGATTACGAGCCCACCAGCTTCGACCGGTTCTGGGTGCCGAGCGAGACCCTGCTGGAGGAGTGGGTACGACGCAGCGTCAAGACCGTGCTCATCCCGATCCCGGGCACCAGCAAGACGATCCGCTGCAACGTGGCGCTGCTCGCGTTCGGCGGTGGCTGCGGCATCACCGACCCGAACATGCAGGACGTGGAGACCGACGGCCGTCCGCCGCCGGACGTGCCGTGGAAGCCGGAGCTGCAGGAAGATCAGGACAGCCTCGGCGGCTGAGTGAGCTGAACGCGGCGCCTGTCTGCTTTTGTGTGCGTGTGTCGGTCTGAGGTCGTCACTCCCGCGTAGGCGGAAGCGTTTTTCAACAGCCGAATGGCTGGTCAGTCCATGGACTTCGCGCGCCGCGTCCGTTTCTGCTTGTGCCGGGGCTCAGGCTCAGGCTCTGGCTTTGGCTCCGGCTTTTGACGTCAATCGAGCCGTAAAGCGAGCCGAGCATCGCAGGGCGGCGGGGTCGAAGAGCAGCCCATGTCTGAGCGCAGCGAGTTTGGGCTGCGTGCCCCGTCGCCCGAGAAGCGCAGGGGACCGGCACGGCGCAGCCGTGTCGGATCGCGTCCGGCGAAGACGGTTTTGCTTACTTTTGCCAAGACAAAAGTAAGCCGCGCGACAGCGCGGAAGCCCTGTCGTTGATCTTCGCTTCCGCGTTTGATCCATTGTTTTTATAAGGAAGATCAAAGTCGCAAAGCGACGGGCGAAGAAGCTCAAGCAAGTGCAGAGCTTTCGCCCGCTCGCGCGTGCGAGTCCCTTTTGGAGGGACCCAAAAGGAACCAAAAGGTCCCTTCGCCGGACGCGAGCCGATGCGATGAAGCCGCATCGGTCCCCTCCGCTCCTCGCCTGACGCGGCACGCAGCCCAAACTCGCTACGCTCAAACATGGGCTGCTCTCCGGCCGCGCCAGGCTCCGGTGCTCGGCTCGCTCTACGGCTCGATTCAAGTCAAAAGCCGAAGCAAAAATAAAAGCAAAAGCAAGAAGCAAAACCAAAAGGCAAAAGGCAAAAGGCAAAAGGCAAAAGCAAAAACCGGGAAAAACTGGAGCCGGGTAGAGCAGTAAAGACACACGCACGAGACAGAACCAGACAGACGCCTGGTCAGATCGAATCAGCTAAAGCCCCTCGGGGCGAGACTCGTGCGTGCCCGCCAAGACAGGCACGTCACCATCGAGCGGCGCGCAGACAGCGCCGCCGGTTCAGGGCTCAGTTGTCGTGCGCGCCGCGCAGATCGCGCAGCTGGCTCGGCTGCGCCGCGAAGTACGCGGCGAGATCGGCGATCTGCTGGTCGCTCAGGCCAACGGCCTGCTGCGACATCAGGGCATGCTCGCGGTCGCCGTCGCGGTAGGCCTGCAGCGAATGGGCGAGGTAGTCGCGGTACTGGCCGCCGATCTTGGGATAGGTCGGATCGAGCGGCACGTTGCCACCGGCGCCGTGGCAGTCGATGCAGGTCTGGCCGGTCGCGGCGCTCTTGACGTTGGCCGCCTGCTCGCCGGCATCTACCCGGCCGCTGGGCAGTCCGGCCGACGACGTGGTGCGCATCGGCTGGGCATTCGGGTCGTGGTCCGCGCCGCCGCAAGCGGTCAGCAGACCGGCAAGCAGCACCAGCGGCAGCAGGCGGACGGACGATCGGATCGAGGCACCGGTCACGGGGTCAGCTCCGAAAGGAAGGCGGCGATGTCGGCGATGTCCTGGTCGGAAAAGCTCTTCGCCTGGGCTTCCATCGTCGGATGCCGGCGCGTGCCCCGGCGGTACTCGTGCAGCGCGTTGACCAGGTATTCGCTGGACTGGCCACCGATCTTCGGCACGTGATAGTGCGGATAGACGTTGCGGTACCCGTCGATGCCGTGGCACCCCTGGCAGGTGTAGGTCAGCGTGCGGCCGGTGTCGGCGTTGCCCGACAGCGGTGCGTTGGTCGCTTCCGGTGCGGCGGCGTCCTGGGCGAGGACGGGCGGCGCCGAGGCGCCAAGGGCGAAACAGGCGGCGAGCAGCAGCGGTCGCGTCATCTTGGGTTTCCGCAATCCTGGAGGGCTGGAGCGTGGCGATCTGGGAGGCGTGATGGCGTGGGGAACCAACCGGCTGCATGAACCGGCGCACAACCGGGCCAGTATAGCCACGGCGTCCGGGCAAACCCAATGTGCCGTGCACAGGGGCCCTGCGGACGTCACCATGACCAATGGCGCATGAACCAGCAGTTCTGGTGATGTACCTTGCTACCACACCGTAGGGGCCTTCCGAATCCAATGTCCACACCGCATGCCTTCGCGTCCGCGGGACGCGTTCTCACCGGCGCCGTTCTGTTCGCCGCCGTCCTCGTCCTGTCCGCCTGCAAGGGGGGCGATGGCGATGCCCAGGCCAAGTCCGCGGACGAGGCGCAGGCGCCGGTCCCGGTGGAGACCGAACTGGTGACCCGTCGCAGCGTGGCGGCCAGCTGGGTGGGCACGGCCGCGCTGGAGGTTCCGCGGGGCGCCGATGTCGTCGCCAAGACCTCGGGCATCGCGCTCGACGTGCTGGTCGAAGAGGGCGACACGGTGCGCGCCGGGCAGCCGCTGGTGCGCCTGGACCCGGACCGGGCGCGCCTGGCGGTGCTGCAGAGCCGCGCGACGATGGGCAAGCTCGACAACAGCTACAAGCGCGCGCAGCAGCTGGTCGGCCAGCAGATGATCAGCGCCAACGATCTCGACCAGATCAAGTTCGACCTCGACACCGCGCGTGCCCAGCACGAGATGGCCCAGCTCGAGTTGTCCTACACCACCGTCACCGCTCCGATCTCGGGCGTGATCTCGCAGCGCATGATCCGCACCGGCAACTTCGTGCAGATCAACACGCCGATCTTCAGCATCGTCGACAACGCCCGCATCGAAGCCACGCTCAACGTGCCCGAACGCGAATTGCGCGTGCTCAAGCGCGGCCAGCCGGTGCGCCTGACGGTCGATGCACTCCCCGGCGAGACCTTCGAGGGCGTGGTCGAGCGCGTCGCGCCGATCGTCGAATCGCGCAGCGGCACGTTCCGCGTGGTGTGCGCGTTCGAAGGCAACGAGGCGCTGCGTTCGGGCATGTTCGGCCGCATCCGCATCGACTACGACGAGCGCGCCGATGCGCTGGTGATCCCGCGCAGCGCATTGCTGGAAGACGGCGACGAGACCGCGGTGTTCACCGTGCGCGACGGCAAGGCGGTGCGCGTGCCGGTCACGCTGGGCTATGTGGACGGCGCATTGATCGAAGTCCGCGACGGGTTGGCGGAACGCGACGCCGTGGTCACCGCCGGCAAGGTGGCGCTGCGCGAGGGCAGTGCGGTGCAGGTGGTCGGTGCCAATGCGCCCGCCGCGGCTGCGGACGCGCCCGCAGCGCCGGCGGCCGACGCCGCCCAGGGTGACGCGCCGTAATGACGACCACGCCGAACCAGGGGCCGGCGGGCGGCCCGTCCACGGAGGGCCAACCGATGGATCCGCATGCCGCACCGGGGCGATTCGACCTCGTGGAGTTCTCCACCCGGCGCCGGGTGACGGTGTGGATGGTCGCGATCAGCCTGATGCTGTTCGGACTCATCGCGCTGGGCAACCTCAAGGTCAATCTGCTGCCCGATCTGAGCTACCCCACGCTGACCGTGCGCACCGAGTACACCGGCGCGGCGCCGGCGGAAATCGAGACCCTGGTCAGCGAACCGGTGGAGGAAGTCGTCGGCGTGGTCAAGGGCGTGCGCAAGCTGCGTTCGATCTCGCGCACCGGGCAGAGCGACGTGGTGCTCGAGTTCGCCTGGGGCACCGACATGGACCAGGCCAGCCTGGAGGTGCGCGACAAGCTCGAGGCGTTGCAGTTGCCGCTCGAGGTCACGCCGCCTGTGCTGCTGCGGTTCAATCCGTCGACCGAACCGGTGCTGCGCCTGGCGCTGACCGCCGGTGGCACCGGCGACGCGGTGACCGAACTCACGCGCATGCGTCGCTATGCCGACGACGATCTGAAGAAAAAGCTGGAGCCGGTGATCGGCGTGGCCGCGGTCCGGGTCGGCGGCGGCTTCGAGGACGAAGTGCAGGTGGACCTCGACCTGCAGCAGATGGCGCGCATCGGTCTGCCGATCGAGAACGTCATCCAGCGCCTGCAGCAGGAGAACGTCAACCTCTCGGGCGGGCGTCTCGACCAGGGCACGCAGCGCTATCTGGTGCGCACGGTGAACCAGTTCGCGAGCGTCGAACAGATCGGCGAGATGCTGGTCGCCACCCAGGGCGGTGGTGACGACGCCGCGGCCAGCGCCGCGCAGCAGATGGCGGCGATTGCCGCAGCGAGTGGTTCGCAGGCGGTGCTCGCGGCCGCGGCGTCGGTGCAGAGCACGTCGGGTGAGGGCAGCAGCACGATCGCCGGCGGCCGTGCGGTGCGCCTGCGCGACATCGCCACCGTGCGCCAGGGCTACAAGGAACGCGAGAGCATCATCCGGCTCGGCGGCAACGAGGCCGTGGAGCTGGCGATCTACAAGGAAGGCGACGCGAACACGGTCGCCACCGCCGACGCGGTGGAAGCGCGACTGGAGGCGATCCGCAAGGAACTGCCGGCCGACATGACCCTGACCGTGGTCGACGACCAGTCGAAGTTCGTGCGCGCCGCGATCCGCGACGTGCGCACCGACGCGCTGATCGGCGGCACGCTCGCGATCCTGATCATCTTCCTGTTCCTGCGCAACGGCTGGAGCACGCTGGTGGTCAGCCTGTCGCTGCCGGTGTCGATCATCACCACGTTCTTCTTCATGGAGCAGTTCGGCCTGAGCCTCAATGTCATGTCGCTGGGCGGCCTGGCGCTGGCGACCGGCCTGGTGGTCGACGATTCGATCGTGGTGCTGGAGAGCATCGAAAAGGCCCGTGACCGCGGCCTGGGCGTGCTCGAAGCCGCGATCGTCGGTACGCGCGAGGTCGGCATGGCGGTGGTCGCGTCGACGCTGACGATCATTGCGGTGTTCCTGCCGCTGGTGTTCGTCGACGGCATCGCCGGGCAGCTGTTCCGCGATCAGGCGCTGACGATCGCGATCGCGGTCAGTGTCTCGCTGCTCGTGGCGTTGACCCTGATCCCCATGCTGGCCTCGCTGAAGGGCCGGCCGCCGATGGCCTTCCCGGAAGAGCCGCCGCATCCGCAATGGCGGCCGGAGCGCCGCTGGCAGAAGCCGGTGGCCGCGACCGGGCGCGGCATCGGGGCGGGCATCCGTGGCGCACTGTTCGGCATCGTCTGGCTGGTGGTACGCGCGTGGCGGTTCGTGTCGCGCATCGTCGGACGCATCATGGGCCGGGCCAGCGAACTGGCGATGGCGCCCTACGGACGTGCGGAACGCGGCTATCTGCGCGCGCTGCCGGCGGCGCTGGCGCGCCCGTGGCTGGTGCTCGGCGCCGCGTGCGCGGTGTTTCTGGTCAGCCTGCTCGCGGTGCCGATGCTGGGCACCGATCTGATTCCGCAGCTGGCGCAGGACCGCTTCGAGATGATGGCCAAGCTGCCGCCTGGCACGCCGCTGCGCGAGACCGACCGCATCATGCGCGAGGTCCAGCTGGCCCACGACGACGACGAGGGCGTGGAACTGCTGTTCGGCGTCAGCGGCAGCGGCACTCGGCTCGATGCCAATCCCACCGAAAGCGGCGAGAACATCGGCCGTCTGAGCGTGGTGATGAGCGGCGGCGGCAGCCGCGCGTTCGAGGCCGAGCAGAGCGATCGCCTGCGCGCGACGATGCAGCGGTATCCCGGCGTGGCCGTCGATTTCAGCCGGCCCGCGCTCTTCAGCTTCTCCACGCCGCTGGAAATCGAACTGCGCGGTCAGGATCTCGACGGCCTCGCGCGGGCCGGGCAGCGCATGGCGGAACTGCTGCGCGGCAATCCCAACTACACCGACGTCAAGAGCACGGTGGAGCAGGGCTTCCCCGAGGTGCAGATCATCTTTGACCAGGAGCGCGCCGGTGCGCTCGGCCTGACCACGCGGCAGATCGCCGACGCGGTGGTGCGTGCGGTGCGCGGCGAAGTGGCCACGCGTTACAACTTCCGTGACCGCAAGATCGACGTGCTGGTGCGCGCGCAGGAAAGCGAGCGCGATTCGGTCGACCGCATCCGCAACCTGGTGATCAACCCGGGCGGCGCGGCGCCGGTGCGCCTGGATTCGGTGGCCGACGTGGTGGCGACAATCGGTCCCAGCGAGATCCACCGCGCCGACCAGGTGCGCGTGGCCGTGGTCTCGGCCAACCTGCGTGGCATCGATCTCGGCACCGCGGTCAGCGAAGTGCGGCAGATGGTCGCCGAGAATCCGCTCGGCCCCGAGGTCGGCATGCACATCGGCGGGCAGGGCGAGGAACTGGCCGAATCGCTGCGCTCGCTGCTGATGGCGTTCGCGCTCGCGATCTTCCTGGTCTATCTGGTGATGGCGTCGCAGTTCGAATCGCTGCTGCATCCCTTCGTCATCCTGTTCACCATTCCGCTGGCGATGGTCGGCGCGATCGGCGCGCTGCTGATGACCGGCAACACGGTCTCGATCGTGGCCTTCATCGGTCTGATCCTGATGGTCGGCTTGGTGGTCAAGAACGCGATCATCCTGATCGACAAGATCAACCAGCTGCGCGAGGCCGGCGTGGCCAAGCGCGAAGCGCTGGTCGAGGGTGCACGCTCGCGCCTGCGGCCGATCATCATGACCACGCTGTCCACACTGTTCGGCTTCCTGCCGCTGGCGTTGGCCTTCGGTGAGGGCGCCGAGGTGCGCTCGCCGATGGCGATCACGGTGATGGGCGGCCTGGCGGTGTCCACGCTGTTGACGCTGCTGGTGATCCCGGTGGTCTACGACCTGTTGGACCGCAAGTCGGATGCGTACTACGCCGAACGCGGGCGTCGCGCGCGTCTGGGTGCCAATGCCGACCTGGAGGCCGCCGCGCAATGAGCATCGCCGAGCTGAGCCTGCGTCGCCCGGTCACGACCATCATGTGTTTCGTGTCGATGGTCGTGATCGGCCTGATCGCCTCGGTGCGCCTGCCGCTCGAAGCGTTGCCGGACATCACGGCGCCGTTCCTGTTCGTGCAGCTGCCCTATGCCGGCGCGACGCCGGTCGAGGCCGAGCAGAACCTGCTGCGGCCGGCGGAAGAAGCGCTGGCGACGATGAGCGGCATCAAGCGCATGCGCGGCCGGGCCAATCCGGACGGCGCCGACATCTTCATGGAGTTCTCCGATTGGGATCGCGACATCGCGATCAGCGCGTCCGAGGCGCGCGAGCGCATCGACGCGATCCGCAGTGAGCTTCCCGACGATTTCCGTCGCTACTTCGTCTTCAAGTGGTCCAGCGGCGACCAGGCAGTGCTGCGGATCCGGTTGGCCGCGAACGTCGACCTGAGCGGCAGCTACGAGATGATCGACCGGCAGCTCAAGCGCCGGCTCGAACGCGTGCCCGGCGTGGCCCGCGTGGAGATCAGTGGTGCGCCACCCAACGAGGTCGAGATCGCGGTCCAGCCTGACCGGCTCAACGCGCACGGCATCGAACTCAACGAACTCGCCACGCGCCTGCGTGCGCTGAACTTCTCGGTCTCGGCCGGGCAGATCCTCGAAGCGGGCCAGCGCCTGCGCGTGCAGCCGATCGGCGAGATCGACGATCTGCAGGAACTGCGCGATCTTGTGATCAATCAACAGGGCCTGCGCCTGAGCGACGTCGCCGACGTGCGCTTCAAGCCGCAGCGCATGGACTACGGGCGCCGTCTCGACGGCCGCGCCGCCGTGGGTCTGGACATCTACAAGGAACGTGACGCCAACCTGGTGGAAGTCTCGCGCTCGGTGCTGGCCGAGGTCGAGGCCGCGCGCAGCGAGCCCGGGCTCGAAGGCATCGACCTGAAGGTCATCCAGAACATGGGCGACGAGGTCACGTCGTCGCTGCTCGAGCTGGTCGAAGCAGGTGCGATCGGCCTGGTGCTGTCGATCATCGTGCTGTACTTCTTCCTGCGTCACTGGCCGTCGACGCTGATGGTGACGCTGGCGATCCCGATCTGTTTCATCATCACCCTCGGCTTCATGCACTTCTTCGGCGTCACGCTCAACGTGCTGTCGCTGATGGGCCTGCTGCTGGCGGTCGGGATGCTCGTCGACAACGCGGTGGTGGTGGTGGAGAGCATCTACCAGGAGCGCGAGCGCATGCCGAACCAGCCATGGCTGGCCTCGGTGGTCGGCACGCGCAACGTGGCGATCGCACTGTCGGCCGGCACCTTGAGCCACTGCATCGTCTTCGTGCCCAACCTGCTGGGCGAGACCAACAACATCAGCATCTTCATGACCCAGCTGGCGATCACCATCTCGGTGTCGCTGCTGGCGTCGTGGCTGGTCGCGGTGAGCCTGATCCCGATGATGTCGGCGCGCATGAAGACGCCGCCCGCGGTGGCCAAACCCGGGGGTCTGATTCCGCGGTTGCAGCGCGGCTATGCGCGGCTGTTGCGCTGGTCGCTGCTGCATCGAGGCTGGACACTGGTGGCGATCGGCGTGCTTGCCGTCGCGAGCCTGGTGCCGCCGACGCAGATGAAGTTCGACATGTTCGGCAGTGGCGAAGGCGGCAAGGAGATCAACGTCTTCTACCAGTGGAAGGGCAGCTACAACCTCGCCCAGCGCTCGGAGGAAGTGGGCCGGGTCGAGGCGTTCCTCGACGCGCGGCGCGACGAGTACCGGATCAAGCAGCTGTACTCGTGGTTCGGCGAAAGCGGTGACTCGGGCACGATCATCACCTTCAACGACGATGTCGGCGACACCCGTCCACTGAGCGAGGCGATCAGCAAGGCGCTGCCGAAATCCGCACGTGCCGAGATCGGCATCAACAGCGGCGGCGACCAGGGCGGTGGCGGCGGAGGCGGCGGAGTGCAGGTGCAACTGATCGGCGATTCCAGCCAGGTGCTGCGTGAACTGGCCGATGGCGTGCTGCCGCTGCTGTCGGCGCACGACGCGCTGCGCGACGTGCGCGTGGACGCCGGCGACCAGAACCAGGAGCTGACCATCCGCGTCGATCGCGATCGCGCGGCCGCGTTCGGCTTCACCGCCGAAGAGGTCTCGCGTTTCGTCGGCCTGGCACTGCGCGGTTCGCAGTTGCGCGAATTCCGCCAGGGCGACAACGAGGTGCCGGTGTGGGTGCGCTTCGAAGGCGCCGAGCAGTTCAACCAGTCCGACATCGCCAGTTTCATGGTGCGCTCACCCGATGGCCGCAGCGTGCCGCTGACCAGCCTGGTCGACATGACGGTGGAGCCGTCGGCCAGCCGGATCAACCGCTTCAACCGGCAGACCTCGCTGACCCTGCAGGCGAACCTCGCCGGCGAGGCCACGATGCCCGACGCGCGCAAGGCGATCGAGACCACGCTCGACACCGTGGTGTTCCCGCCGGGCTACGGCTACAGCTTCGCCGGCAGCGGTTTCGAGGACGATTCGGCGGCCGTGCAGCAGATGCTCTTCAACTTCGTGATCGCACTGGTGATGATCTACGTGGTGATGGCGGCGGTGTTCGAATCGCTGCTGTTTCCGGCCGCGATCATGAGCTGCGTGGTGTTTTCGATCTTCGGTGTGTTCTGGCTGTTCTGGCTCACCGGTACCTCGTTCACGGTGATGGCCTTCATCGGCATCCTCGTCTTGATGGGCGTGGTGGTGAACAACGGCATCATCATGGTCGAGCACATCAACAACCTCAGGCGACGTGGCATGCCGCGGCTCGAGGCGCTGGTCGAAGGCAGTCGCGAGCGTCTGCGCCCGATCCTGATGACGATGGGCACGGCGATCCTGGCGATGATTCCGATCTCGCTGAGCGACACCGTGGTGCTCGGCGGCCTGGCGTATTCGCCGATGGCGCGTGCGGTAGCCGGTGGCCTGGCGTTCTCGACCGTGGTCAGCCTGCTGTTCCTGCCGACGATCTACGCGATCCTCGACGACCTGCGTCATGGCAGTGCGCGCCTGATCCGGCGCGCGCGGGGCGTGGAGCCGATGGCGCCGGCCGCGAACGCCGGCTGACGAGCACCGTTGGCGCGCGTTTGCGCGCGATGCGGCATTCCCGGGAAAGCCCCATCGCGCGCAAGCGCGCTCCTACATGAGCTGCATACAGAAACGGGCCGCGCGTGCGGCCCGTCTTTATGTTCGAAACCTGCTGCGATCAGGTGAGCACCTTTCCCGCAATCTGCAGCCCGACGGTCCACCCGCCGATGCTCGAACCAATGTGGGTCAGCACGAAATGGTCGCCCGCTGAAGCACACTGTAGGAGCGCGCTTGCGCGCGATGAAGCATTCCCAGGAAAGCCCCGTCGCGCGCAGGCGCGCTCCTACGGAAGCTGCATACGGAAACGGGCCGCGCGTGCGGCCCGTTTCTGTTTCCAAGACTGCGCTGTGATCAGCTGAAGACCTTGCCCGCGATCCGCAACCCGGCGACCCACACGCCGATGCTCGAGCCGATATTGGTCAGCATGAAGTTGAGGATCGTCCGCGACACGCGGTTGCGGTACCAGCCGCGCAGCGTGCCGGCATCGTCGCGCAGTGCGAGGAAATCGCCGTAGGCCGGCTTGCGGACGTTGGCCTCGACCAGCGCACTGAACAGGCCGGGCGAGATGCCGGGCGGCCGGATCGGCTTGAGCGGGGCGGCGATCGCCGCGGCCAGGATCCCCAGTGGATGCGCCAGCGCGGCGAGTGCGCCGAGTGCGGCGAAACCACCGGTGATCAGCACCCACTCCTTGATCAGCTGCCGTCCCAGTTCCGCACCGCCCTGGTAGTAGCCCCAGCCGATCATCGCCAGGATCAGCAGCGTGATCACGGTCATCACCCAGCGCAGGCTGCGGCCGGGTGGGGCATGTTCGAGCTCGGCGCGCGTCTGCGCCGGCGCTTCGGTGTCCTCGGCCAGGTGCCTGGCGAGACCGGCCAGGTGGCCGGCACCGACGACGGCGAGCACCTCGCGCGCCTCGCCTGCGCTCTCGCGCAGGCGTGCGGCCATGTAGCGGTCGCGCTCGGTGATGACGGTCTGATAGAGCTCGGGACTCGACTTGGCGAACTCGCCGAAGCTCGACTCGAGCATGTCGCCCTGCTTGAGATTCTCGATCTCGTCCTCGCCCAGTTCGTCCGAGGCCAGCAGGCCGCCGAGCAGGCTGCCCATCAGCTTCATGCGCCCGAAGAAGCCGAGCTGGCGCGAGGCGCGCTTGAACGTGAGTCCGACATCGCGGTCGATCAGGGCCACCGGCAGATCACGCGCCTTGGCCAGCGCGACGGCCTGCTTGAGTTCGGCGCCCGGCTCGATGCCGAGCTGCTCGGCGAGCCGGCGCTGATAGGCCGACAGCGCGAGGTTCGCGGCGAACAGCGCGACGCGGCCCTTGCGGATCACGTCGACGAGATTCAACTTGCCCAGCGCGTCGGGATCGGTGATCGCCTGCAGGCGCTGCGGATCGAGCTCGACGGCGACCGCGTCGAACGCGCCGCTGCCGATCGCGTCTTCGACCGCCTCCACGCTGACGCGGGACACATGAGCGGTGCCGAGCAGGGTATAGCGGACGCCATCGCGCTCGACGATCGCGTGCGGCTGGCCCTGCCAGGGCGTGGTGGAAGCTTCGGTCATCGGGAAGTCGTCGTCATCGTTCGGAAGGAGGGGTGGTGGCGCCGTCGCCGAGTGCACGCTGCATCTGCAGTCCATCGAGCCAGCGTCCGTGCTTGCGGCCGATGCCGGGGAAGCGGCCGCTGGCGCTGAAACCGAGCCGTTCGTGCAGCCGGATCGAGACCGCATTGTCGGCGTCGCCGACGACCGCGATCATCTGCCGGAAGCCCTGCGCGGTGCAGCGGTCGATCAGCGCCGCCATCAGCCGGTGGCCGACGCCGCGACCGCGCGCGTGTGCGGCGACGTAGACCGTGCTCTCGACCGTCCAGCGGTAGCCGGCGCGCGTGCGGTAGGCACTGGCGTAGGCGTAACCGGCGAAGCGGCCGTCGAGCTCGGCGGCGAGGTACGGATAGCCCCCGTCGACGATCGCGCGCCAGCGCTGGCGCATCGCGTCGACGTCCGGCGGCTCGTACTCGTAGGTCGCCACGCCGCTCTCGACCTCGCCTGCGTACAGCGCGGTGATCGCCTCGAGGTCGGACGCCGCGACGTCGCGCAGGTGGACGTCCACGCTCAGTCGATGTAGCGCTTGAGCAGGTCGCCGTAGGCGTCGATGCGGCGATCGCGCAGGAACGGCCAGATCCGGCGTACGTGCTCGCTGCGCTGCAGGTCCACCTCGCAGGTCAGCAGGGTCGGATCACCACCGGCTTCGGCGAGGAACTCGCCCTGCGGGCCGAGCACATGGCTGTTGCCCCAGAAGTCGATGCCGGAGGCGCCGATCGGCGAGGGCTCGTGACCGACGCGGTTGCACGACAGCACCGGCAATCCGTTGGCGACCGCGTGACCGCGGTGGCTGAGGATCCACGCGTCGCGCTGGCGCGTCTTCTCGTCGTCGACATCGGTGGGGTCCCAACCGATCGCGGTCGGATACACCAGCAGGTCCGCACCGGCCAGCGCCATCAGGCGCGCGGCTTCGGGATACCACTGGTCCCAGCAGACGAGCAGGCCGAGCCGGCCCACCGAGGTATCGATCGGCTTGAAGCCGATGTCGCCCGGGGTGAAATAGAACTTCTCGTAGAAGCCCGGATCGTCGGGAATGTGCATCTTGCGGTACTTGCCCGCGGTGCTGCCGTCGGCGTCGAAGACCACGCCGGTGTTGTGGTAAAGCCCGGCGGCGCGGCGCTCGAACAGCGAACTCACGACGACGACCTTGTGCTGCTTCGCCAGTGCGGCCAGACGCTCGGTGCTCGGGCCGGGAATGGACTCGGCGAGATCGAATTCGTCGACCGACTCGTGCTGGCAGAAATAGGCGCCGTTGTGCAGTTCCTGCAGCAGCACGAGCTTCGCACCCTGCCTGGCGGCCTCGGCGACGCGCGCCTCGATGACCGACAGGTTGGCGTCGGCGTTGCCGGTGCCCTGGTCGATGACGGCGCGCTCCTGGATCAGGGCGACGGGCAGCGTGGTCTTGCGGGACATGGATTCGAACCCTCGGGGGATGGCGACAATGCTAACGCGACGTCGCGTGCGGGCAGATAAACGCGGCGACACGCGCGGACGGCGCGCAGCGTCCATCGGCGTCGGGACGCCGACGCCGGACGGCTGCGATTCGTGCCGGAGGCGCGCACCGGACACGGTCTGCGGGCGCAGGGCCCGACGTCTGTGTCGCAAACGTCGGGCGTTCTGACGTCAGCTCGAACGGCCGGCGAGCAGGCCCGCCGGCAGCTGCATCGTGATGCAGTGCAGGCTGCCGTTCTGCCAGATCAGCGGACGGCAGGGCACCTGGACGATCTCGCGCCCGGGATGCGCCTGCGCGAGCACGGCCGCGGCCGCATCGTCGACCGGGTCGCCATAGGCCGGCATCAGCACCGCGCCGTTGACGATCAGATAGTTCGCATAGCTCGCGGCCAGCCGACGACCATCGTCGAGGATCGGCTGCGGCCACGGAAGGGGGAACAGCCGGTAGGGCTGGCCGTCGACCGTGCGCAACGCGGCGATCTCGTCGGCCATCGCCTGGAGCTCGGCGTGATGCGGATCGGACGGGTCGTCGCAGGCCTGGAACACGATGGCGTCGTCCGGCGCGAAGCGGGCGAGGGTGTCAATGTGGGCGTCGGTGTCGTCGCCTTCGAGATAGCCGTGGTCGAGCCACAGCACACGGTCCTGCGCGAGCCAGTCCGACAGCTGCGCGGTCAGCGTCTCGCGCGCGACGTCGGGGTGCCGCTCGTGCAGGCAGCGCCAGGTCGTCAGCAGCGTGCCGGCGCCGTCGGTCTCGATCGCACCCCCTTCGAGCGCGAAGTCGATCTCGCGGCGTTCGGCGGATGCGGCGAATACGCCGGCGCCGTGCAGATGGCCGACCAGCCGGTCGTCGCGGCTCGCGTCGAACTTGCCGCCCCAGCCGGTGAAGCGGAAATCATTGAGCCGGAAGCCGCCCTCGCGTCGCAGCGAGATCGGCCCGGAATCGCGCAGCCAGGTGTCGTCGTACTCGGCCTCGACGAAATGCACGCGATCCATGTCGATGCGGTTCGAGGCCAGGCGCACGAAGGCGTAACTCTGCACGTCCTCGTCCGGCACGCAGATCACCACCGGCTGGAAGCGGGTGATGGCTGCGACCAGTGCAATGTAGGTGTCCTCGACCTCGCCCAGGCGCGCGGCCCAGTCGGTGTCTTCGGTCGGCCAGGCGATCAGGATCGCCGACTGGGGCTCCCACTCGGCGGGGAAACGCACGACGGATTCGCTCATGGACTCAACGGATGGCGGGCTTGGGGCCGACCTCGGACGCCGTGGCGCGGTTGGCGACGGTGTCGATGACCCGGCTGCGCTCGAAGTAGACGGTGAAGGCGGGATAGACCCAGCGGTGGATCGTCGGCCACTGCTGCTTCTGTCCGCCGCGCGGATCCAGGCGCTCGCTCGGCGCGCCGAACCGGGCCTCGACGTCGGCCATGCTCATGCCGCGTGTGGGCACGGCGACGCCGGCAGGCTGCTTGCTGCGGTCCACCAGCAGGGTGTCGGCGGACGCTGGCGGTGCGGCCAGCAGCAGTGCGCCGGCGAGGGCGGTCGCAGCGAGAACGGGCACGAGGAAACGCGGCATGGCGAAACTCCTGGAGATGGATTCGATGGACGGGCCCGCCGCGACCGGCGGTGCGCCTGCCTGTTTAGCAGAAACCTGGTCCCGGCGGCGTGGGCCGCCGCGGACGCGTCTGCGCGGCCACGAAAAAGGCCGCATCGCTGCGGCCTTCGTCGCTACCGGCCGCGGATGCGGCGGCGGTATCGCGGATCAGCGCTGGCGCGCCTTGAAACGCGGATTGGACTTGCAGATCACGAAGACCTTGCCGCGGCGACGCACAACCTTGCAATCGCGGTGGCGGGTCTTCGCCGACTTCAGGGACGACAGGACCTTCATGACAAACCTCTGGGATGGGATACGGACGCGAAGCCGGCTATTCTAACGTCTGATTTCCACGCAATTCAAGCGCTTGGGCGATTGCCCTTGCGACAAGGAGTTCTGCATGACGGCCGAGGTGCCTGTATTGACGATCGACGGGCCCTCGGGCTCGGGCAAAGGCACCATCAGCCGGGCGGTCGCGCAGCGACTGGGCTGGCATTATCTCGATTCCGGCGCGCTCTATCGCGCCGTGGGCGTGGCGGCAGGCTGGGCCGATCTGGATCTCGGCGATGCCGGGGCGCTGGTGCGCTGCACCTTCGACACGACGATCAGTTTCCGCGACGACCCGGGCGGCGAGCCGCGGGTGATCGTGAACGGGCATGACGCAACCGACGAACTCCGCACCGAAACCGCAGGCGCCGCGGCGTCGGCCATCGCGGCGATTCCGGAGGTGCGGGCCGCGCTGAAGGACCGGCAACGTGCATTCAGGAAGGCGCCGGGGCTCGTGGCCGACGGCCGCGACATGGGCACCGTGATCTTTCCGGATGCCGGGTGGAAGGTCTTCCTGACGGCGAGCGCGGACGAGCGCGCCGAGCGCCGCTATAAACAGTTGAAGAACAAGGGGGTTTCGGTGACAATGGACGGTCTGCTGCGCGAGATTCTCGCGCGTGACGCCCGCGACGCCAGCCGCGCGGTGGCGCCGCTGCGGCCGGCCGAAGAGGCCGTACGCATCGACACCACCGGGCTCGGCATCGATGCGGTCGTCTCGCAGGTGCTGGCGCTGCTTCCGGCGCGCATGGACTGACGGTCCCGCGCCCGGTCACCCGACGCCACACCCACGGCAGTGTCGTCCGCCTGCATGCGAGTGCATGCGCGGACGTTCTCACGTTGTACCGATGTACCGCTCCACGGTTCCGGCATCCGCGCCCAGCGGGGATGGCCGGGTTTCGCAACACCGCCAACACTCACGGCCATGCAATCCCGCGACGGCCGATCAACGGGTGGACCACCGGCATCGAGTTCGCACTCGCCCGGCGGTCTGACATCAAACCAGGTATTTACCAATGACCGAATCATTCGCAGAACTGTTCGAAGCCAGTCAGAACAACCTGTCCAAGCTCAAGCCCGGTGCCATCGTCACCGGCATCGTGGTGCAGGTGCGTACCGACGTCGTCGTGATCAACGCCGGCCTGAAGTCCGAAGGCATCGTGCCGATCGAACAGTTCCGTAACGAAGCCGGCGAGATCGACGTCGCGGAAGGCGACACCGTCAAGGTGGCGCTGGACTCGCTCGAGAACGGCTTCGGCGAAACCGTGCTGTCGCGCGAGAAGGCCAAGCGCGCCATGGTGTGGGACGAGCTCGAGGAAGCACTCGAGAAGAACGAGACCATCACCGGCCGCATCAGCGGCAAGGTCAAGGGCGGTTTCACCGTCGACATCAAGGACGTCCGCGCATTCCTGCCGGGCTCGCTGGTCGACGTGCGCCCGGTCCGTGACCCGGTCTACCTCGAGGGCAAGGAACTCGAGTTCAAGCTGATCAAGCTGGACCGCAAGCGCAACAACGTCGTGGTCTCGCGCCGCGCAGTCGTCGAAAGCGAGCACTCGGAAGAGCGCGAGCAGCTGATGGAGAAGCTGGTCGAGGGCGCCGTGCTCAAGGGCGTCGTCAAGAACCTCACCGACTACGGCGCGTTCGTGGACCTCGGCGGTATCGACGGCCTGCTGCACATCACCGACATGGCCTGGAAGCGCGTGCGCCATCCGTCCGAAGTCGTGGAAGTGGGCCAGGAGCTCGAAGTCCGCGTGCTCAAGTACGACCGCGAGCGCAACCGCGTCAGCCTCGGCCTGAAGCAGCTGGGCGAGGATCCGTGGGACAACATCGCCCGCCGTTACCCGTCCAACACCCGCGTGTTCGGCAAGGTCTCCAACGTCACCGATTACGGCGCGTTCGTCGAGATCGAGCCGGGCGTCGAAGGCCTGGTGCACGTGTCCGAAATGGACTGGACCAACAAGAACGTCAACCCGTCCAAGGTGGTGCAGGTCGGTGACGAACTCGAGGTCATGGTGCTCGACGTCGACGAAGAGCGTCGCCGCATCTCGCTCGGCATCAAGCAGGTCACCTCGAACCCGTGGGAGACCTTCGCGGCCATCCACAAGAAGGGTGACAAGGTCGACGGCCAGATCAAGTCGATCACCGACTTCGGCATCTTCATCGGCCTGGACGGCGGTATCGACGGCCTGATCCACCTGTCGGACATCGCGTGGAACTCCACCGGCGAAGACGTCGCGCGCAACTTCAAGAAGGGCGACACCGTCGAGGCCGTCGTGCTCGCGGTCGATCCGGAGCGCGAGCGCATCTCGCTGGGCGTCAAGCAGCTCGAGCAGGACCCGATGGGCCAGTTCATGGGCAACACGCCGCGCGGTTCCAAGGTCACCGGCACCGTCAAGGAAGTCGACGCCAAGGGCGCCGTGATCGACCTGGGCGAGGGCGTGGAAGGCTACGTGCAGGCGCGCGACATCAGCGACCAGCGCGTCGACGACGCCAGCCAGCACCTGAAGGTCGGTCAGGAGATCGAGGCCAAGTACTTCGGCGTCGATCGCAAGACCCGCGTCCTGCAGCTGTCGATCAAGGCGAAGGACGAGGCGGAAACCGCCGAGACCCTGGCCGAGTACAACAAGCAGGCGTCGGAAGCCTCCAGCGGCACCACCAAGCTGGGCGCGCTGCTGCGCGAGCAGCTGGGCAACAAGGGCGAGTAAGCCCGTGCGGCGCCGGTCCGGGGTCATCCCGGGCCGGCGCTGTCGCATTCGCAAGAACGAGACATGACGAAGTCGGAACTCATCGAACTGCTCACCCAGCGGCAAGCCCACCTCAAGGGCGAGGACGTCGACCTGGCGGTCAAGGCCATGCTCGAGATGATGGGCGGTGCGTTGGCGGCAGGTGACCGCATCGAGGTCCGCGGCTTCGGCAGTTTCTCGCTGCACTTCCGTCCACCCCGGACGGGGCGCAATCCCAAGACGGGCGATGCCGTTGCCCTTCCGGGCAAGCATGTTCCGCATTTCAAGCCGGGCAAGGAGTTGCGTGATCGCGTCAGCGACGTGCAGCCGATGCCGGCCGACGAGTGATCTCCGGCGCTGCGCTCGACGCGCAGGCCTTCTGAATTTCCGCGCGCCACCAGGTGGTTGGCGCGCCCGATCCCCGAACAGGTAGGATCATCGACGGCCCGCCGGCGGGCCGGCGGACACGCACGACACGCCGTGCGATCCGTGGCCGCGCTCGCGCATCGTGACGTGCGGCATGACCGGATCCCAATGGAGCGTGTGCATGGCGTTTGTGACCGAATGGTTCTGGTTCTTCCTATTGCTGCCGATCGCCGCGCTCAGTGGCTGGGTGATCGGACGCCGCGGCGGAGAGCGCCATAGCGACACCCAGGTCAGCCGGCTGTCGACGACGTATTTCCGGGGTCTGAACTATCTGCTCAACGAGCAGCCGGACAAGGCGATCGAGCTGTTCCTGCACATCGCCGAGCTCGACAAGGACACCTTCGAGACCCAGGTCGCTTTGGGTCACCTGTTCCGGCGCCGGGGCGAGGTCGATCGTGCGATCCGGCTGCACCAGGGCCTGGTCCAGCGTGCCGACCTGACCGACCAGCAGAAGGTGCAGGCCCTGCTCGCACTCGGCGAGGACTACATGAAGTCCGGTCTGCTGGATCGCGCAGAGACCGTCTTCAGTGACCTGGCGCGCATCGACGAGCGCGCGCCGCAGGCGCTTCGCCACCTGATCGGCATCTACCAGGCCGAGCGCGACTGGGCCAAGGCGATCGAGAACGCGACGCGCTACGAAACCGTGACCGGCGAGCCGATGGGCCGGCTGATCGCGCAGTTCGAATGCGAACTCGCCGACCGCCTGCGGTCGGCCGGCGACGCCGAGGGTGCGCGCGCCGCGGTCAGCCGGGCCTATGCGGTCGATTCCGGCTCGGTGCGCGCGGGGATTCTGGAGGGTCGGATCGAGATCGATGCCGGCAACGACCCCGCCGCGATCCGTGCGTTCGAGCGGGCCGCACGCCACGATCCGGATTTCCTGCCGGAGATCCTGGGCCCGCTTCTCGCCGCCTATGAGCGGGTTGGCGACACGCCCGGCGCACGCAACTTCCTGTCGCAGATGACCGAGCACTATCAGGGCGTCGCGCCGGTACTGGCCCTGACCCGACTCGTTGAACAGGACGAGGGGGTGCGTGCCGCGCGCACGTATCTGGCGCGTCAGCTCAAGGATCGCCCGTCGGTCCGTGGCGAGGCGGCACTCATCGACCTCACGCTGGCCGATGGGGTCGATCACGCCGGCACGCTGCAGGAGCTGCGGTTGATCACCGAGCAGCTGCTGGTGCGCAATCCCAGCTATCGCTGCAAGCAGTGCGGTTTCGGTGCGCGCAGCCATCATTGGCAGTGCCCGAGCTGCAAGGAGTGGGGCACGATCAAGCCCCTCCTGAACTACGCCGTGGTCTGAGTGCAGGCCTCGGGTCTTCTGGTTCTCGGGGTCGCGGTCTTCGCCGTGGCGCTGCTCGGGACCTGGTGCGCGCGTCGGTACGCGCTCCATCGCCGTCTCATTGACGCGCCGGGAGCGCGGCGCAGTCATGCCGTGGCCACGCCCCGTGGGGGCGGTATCGCGATCGTGGTCGCGCTGCTGCCGGTGTTCGCGTGGATGGCCTGGCAGAACCCGGAAAGCCGGATGCTCCCCGCCTTCGCGTTGGCGGGGCTCATTCTCGTGGCAGGCATCGGCTGGATCGACGATCACCGACCGCTTTCGGCGTGGTTGCGGCTCGTTGTCCATGTCGTGGCGGCGGCCCTGCTCGCCACCGGCATGGCGCTGAGCGGGGCAGCGCTCTGGTGGTGTCTCTGCGTCTGTGTACTCGCCGTCGGCCTGGTGAACGTCTGGAACTTCATGGACGGCATCGACGGGCTCGCCACCACCCAGGCCATGCTCGTCGTCGTGGGGGCGCTCGCCGTCGGCGATGGGGGCGTGCTTGCGCTCGCGCTCGGCCTCGCATGCGCCGGCTTCCTGCCGTTCAATGCGCCGCGGGCGACGATCTTCCTCGGCGATGTCGGCAGTGGGAGTCTCGGCTACCTGGTGGCCTGCCTGTTCGCCTGGCTGCCGGCCAGCGAACCGCCCATCCTGCTTCTGCTGGCGCTGCCGCTATCGGCCTTCCTGGTTGACGCAGCGTTGACACTTCTTTCGCGCATGCTCCGCGGCGAACGATGGTGGCAGCCGCATGTCCAGCATCTGTACCAGCGCCTCGTGCAACGGGGCGCTTCCCATGTGCAGGTCACGGCCTGCTATGGGGCATGGACGTTGGCCGCCCTCCTCATGCTGTTCATGCTGGAAGGGCGTACCCTGCCCGTGATCATCGGAGTGCTCGCTGCGTGGTACCTGCTCACCGCCGCTGCCTGGTCCATACTCCGCGCCAGTTTGGACACTGGCGTCCCATCGTCACGGATGAAACACGATGATTGACCTGAAGACCCGCCTTGGCGTGCTCGGTCCCCGCATAGGCGTCATTTTCCACGACCTGCTGATGGTCTGGCTGTGCTGGATCGGCCTGCACCAGTTCCGGCATTCGGTCATGGAGCAGGCGCCCGCGATGTCGATGCTCTCTGTCGAAATCGCGCTGATCCTCGGTGCGCAGGGCCTGATCTTCTGGCGCGTCGGGCTCTATCGAGGCGTCTGGCGCTTCGCGAGCGTTCCGGACCTGATGAACATCGTCAAGGCGGCGGTGCTCGGCCTGCTGTCGATCCTGCTGGTCCTGTTCGTGTACAACCGCCTGAATCTGGTGCCCAGGACGGTGCTGATCGCGTATCCGCTGCTGCTCGCCGCGATGCTGGGAATGCCGCGGTTGCTGTACCGGGCATGGAAGGACCATGGCAGCATCCGGCTCGACCAGGCCGCGGTGCGCGTGCTGATCCTCGGTGCCGGGCAGGCCGGGGAGACGCTGGTGCGCGACCTGCGCCGCACCGGCGCCTACGATCCGGTCGGTTTCCTAGACGACGCCCCCAAGCTGCGCGGCAGCCAGCTCCAGGGCGTGCCGGTGCTGGGCCGGGTCGACGAAGTGGAGAAGATCGCGCCCGAAACCGCGGCGAAGCTGCTGGTGATCGCGATGCCGTCGGCCGATGCACCGGCGATGCGCCGGGTTGTCGCCGCGTGCGAGCGGACAGGCCTGCCGTTCCGTACCGTGCCCCGGCTCGACGACCTGCTCGAGGGCCGTTCGTTGCCCGGCGAGCTCAAGGAAGTGGCGATCGAGGACCTCCTCGGCCGCAAGCCGGTGATGCCCGACTGGAAGGCGATCCGCGCGTGGCTGCGCGGGCGCAGCGTGCTGATCACCGGTGCCGGCGGCTCGATCGGATCGGAGCTGTGCCGTCAATGCGCGCGACATGGCGCGGGCCAGATCGCCCTCGTCGAAATGGACGAGCTGGCGCTGACGCGCATCGAGAGCGAGCTGCGCCGGGATTTCCCAAGCATCGAGGTCACGCCGGTGCTGGGCGACTGTGGCGACGCTGCCGTCATCGGGCACGCGCTGCGCCTGTCGTCTCCCGAAGCCGTGTTCCATGCCGCTGCCTACAAGCAGGTGCCGGTGCTGCAGCAGCAGTTGCGCGAAGGTGTTCGCAACAACGTGATGGCGACCCGCACGGTCGCCCGGGCCGCCATGGCCGCGAAGGTCGGTACCTTCGTCCTGATCTCCACCGACAAGGCCGTGGATCCGGTGAACGTGCTGGGCGCGACCAAGCGCCTCGCGGAGATGGTGTGCCAGGATCTGGCCGGCGCCGACAGCACGCATTTCGTCACCGTGCGTTTCGGCAACGTGCTCGATTCCGCCGGCAGCGTGGTGCCGCTGTTCCGCGAGCAGATCCGCCGCGGCGGGCCGGTGACCGTCACCGATCCCGATGTGACGCGGTACTTCATGACCATCCCCGAAGCCTGCCAGCTGATCATGCAGTCGGTGGCGATCGGGTCCCCACAGGCGGTGTACACGCTGGACATGGGCGAGCCGGTCTCGATCCGCCTGCTGGCCGAGCAGATGATCCGACTCGCGGGCAAGCAGCCCGAGCGGGACATCGCGATCATCTATTCGGGCCTGCGTCCGGGCGAGAAGCTGCACGAGACGCTGTTCCATGCCGACGAACGGTATCGCCCGACGGTCCACCCGAAGATCCTGCAGGCCGAGGCGCGTCCGGTGCATGCCGAGCGCCTGGCGGCGGCGCTCACGCGGCTCGCTGACGGCGTGACCCGCTACGACCTCGACCTGATTGCCGCGGCGTTGCGCGACGCGGTGCCGGAATTCGTGCCGCTGGATGCATCACCTGCCCGCGAGGCCGGCGCCACTATAGTGGCCTTCCCTCCACGACACGCGAGACATCCATGACGCAGCGGATCCGCAAGGCGGTCTTTCCCGTCGCAGGCCTCGGCACACGGTTTCTGCCGGCGACCAAGACGGTCCCCAAGGAAATGCTGCCGATCGTCGACCGCCCGTTGATCCAGTACGCGGTGGACGAGGCGATCGAAGCCGGCTGCGACACGCTGATCTTCGTCACCAATCGCCACAAGCACGCGATCGGCGACTATTTTGACAAGGCCTACGAGCTGGAAGACCGGCTCGAAGCTGCGGGCAAGCACGAACTTCTGGAGAAGATCCGTCGTCCGCTGCCGGATGGCGTGCGGGCGATCTTCGTCACCCAGCCCGAAGCGCGCGGCCTCGGTCATGCGGTGCTGTGTGCCCGGCCCGTGGTCGGCGACGAGCCGTTCGCCGTCATGCTGCCCGACGACCTGCTGTGGAACCGGAAAGGCGACGGCGCGCTCAAGCAGATGGCCGATGCGCATGCGCAGACCGGTGCCAGCATGATCGCGGTCCAGGACGTGCCGGCCGAGAAGACCGCCAGTTACGGCATCGTCGCGACCGACGCGTTCGAAGGCCGGCATGGCCGGATCCGTTCGATGGTGGAGAAGCCGAATCCGGAAGACGCGCCGAGCACGCTGGCCGTCGTCGGCCGTTATGTGCTCGACGGCCGGATCTTCCCGTTGCTTGAGAACACCGCGCCGGGCGCGGGCGGCGAGATCCAGCTCACCGACGCGATCGCAGCGCTGCTGAAGGAAAAGCCGGTGCACGCCTACCGCTTCCGTGGCACGCGCTTCGATTGCGGCACCCATCTCGGCCTCATCGAGGCGACGATCAGCTACGCGCTCGACAACGAGAAGCTCAGTGAGCAGGCCGCCGTGCTGATGCGCAATGCGCTCGACGAGCTCGGCGTGCGCAATCTGGAGTGACGCACGCGCGATATGCGTAGTGGGAAGACGCCCCGGCTGTTCCGGGGCGTTTGCATTCCGGGGTAGGGGAGCGCGGCGGGTGGCTTTGTCCATCTTCGGAGTGCCCTCGCGCAGAACGCATTGCGGCGAGGCCGGGAAGCCGCGCAGTCGAGATTTGCTGCGAACCCGCGCGAGCGGGCCTGCCGCCGAACGCAGGAGCAGGCCCGGCGCGGCCGGCCCACGATTCGCAGCGCGCGGCCGAGTCGGTGGAGTGTCGGTGCGAATGCGCGTCGCCGGCCGCCGATGCCGGGCGGCTCAGCAGCGTTCGAGCAAAAAAAAAGCACGCCCGAGGGCGTGCTTGTCTGCGGTTCACCGGCGCCTGTGCGCCGGGGGTGCGCTTCAGGCCAGACCGGCCTGCTTCATCACTTCGGCGGCGTAATCCTCGACCACCTTCTCGATGCCTTCGCCGACGGCCAGGCGCTGGAAGCCGATGACCTCGGCGCCAGCCGCCTTGAGCACGGCTTCGACGGTCTTGTCGGTGTCGAGCACGTAGGGCTGGCCGTACAGCGTGACCTCGTTGACGATCTTGTTGATCTTGCCGCTGATGATCTTCTCGAGGATGTCGGCCGGCTTGCTCTTGTCCTTTTCGGACATCTTGGCCAGCTCGATTTCCTTTTCCTTCTCGACGAAGTCGGCCGGCACGTCAGCCGCCTTGTTGTAGGGCGGATTCATCGCGGCGACGTGCATCGCCAGGCCGCGGGCCAGATCGGCATCGCCGCCCTTGAGCTCGACCAGCACGCCGATGCGGCCGCCGTGGACGTAGGCCGCCACGTTGTGCGCGCTCTGGACGCGCGCCATGCGACGCACCTGCACGTTTTCGCCGACCTTGGCGATGACGGCGGCGCGGGTTTCCTCGATTGTCTCGCCCGAGTCGACCTTCACCGACTTCAGCGCCTCGGCATCCGCCGCGCCCGACGACAGCGCCGTCTGCGCGACGGTATCGGTGAAGCGCAGGAAGTTGTCGTCCTTGGCGACGAAGTCGGTTTCCGAGTTGATCTCGACCAGCACCGCGGTGCTGTCGTTCTGGGCAGCGGCGATGCGGCCCTCGGCGGCGACGCGGTCAGCCTTCTTGTCCGCCTTGGCCAGGCCGGACTTGCGCAGCGCCTCGGCGGCCGCGTCGATGTTGCCGGCGTTCTCGCTGAGCGCCTTCTTGCACTCCATCATGCCGGCGCCGGTGCGCTCGCGCAGTTCCTTGACCAGGGATGCGGTGATTTCCATTGGAGACCTCTGAATTCTGGGAATGTCGGACGGGCCTCGGCCCGTCGGGGAATCGACGCCGGCGGATCATGGTCCGCGCATGGCGTGATGCGCGGCCGCCCAGCATGGGGCGGCCACGTGTCGCTGCCGTTACTCGGCCGCGGGTGCCGGTGCGGCTTCGGTCTTCGCGTCGTCGGCCTTCTTGCCGCGCGGCGCGCGGGCCTGCTTCTCGCCGCCTTCGGTGAACTCGTCCTCACGCACGGTCGCGGCGCTCGGCGCAGCAGCCTTGCCCTCAAGCACGGCGTCGGCTGCGGCGTTCGCGTACAGCTGCACGGCGCGGATGGCGTCGTCGTTGCCCGGGATCGCGTAGTCGACCAGGGCCGGATCGTAGTTCGTGTCGACAACCGCGATCACCGGGATGCCGAGCTTCTTGGCTTCCTTGATGGCGATGTCTTCATGGCCGATGTCGATGACGAACAGGGCGTCGGGCAGACGGTTCATGTCCTTGATGCCGCCCAGCGAGGCTTCCAGCTTGTCGCGCTCGCGGCGCAGGCCCAGCACTTCGTGCTTGACCAGCTTCTCGAACGTGCCGTCGGTTTCAGCCGCTTCCAGTTCCTTCAGGCGCGACACCGACTTCTTCACCGTGGCGAAGTTGGTCAGCGTGCCGCCGAGCCAGCGCTGGGTCATGAACGGCATGCCGCAACGCTCGGCTTCTTCCTTGATCGCTTCGCGCGCGCTGCGCTTGGTGCCGATGAACAGGATCATGCCGCGCTTCTGCGCGATGCCCGAGATGAAGTTCATCGCGTCGTTGAACAGCGGAACCGTCTTCTCGAGGTTGATGATGTGGATCTTGCCGCGGGCGCCGAAGATGTACGGCGACATCTTGGGGTTCCAGTAGCGCGTCTGGTGGCCGAAATGGACGCCGGCTTCCAGCATCTGGCGCATGGTGATCTGGGGCATTGCAGAACTCCTGATAGGGAACCGGCCGCCAAGGCAATGGGTAGATGGCGGTCTGCGCCGCCACAGGAGCGGCGCAGGGGTTCCGGGGTTGGGCCTCCCCGCGACCTCCGTCATCCAGATTCCGTCATCGATCGACGGAACACCCCGGAAACGGGCGACGGCAGCGGGTGTGTATTTGCCGGTGACGCCCGGCATCGGCGGTGCGGTGTCCCGGATGGGACGCATGCAGCCGGCGGATTGTAGCAGCGCCGCGGCGGTGGAGCCAGTGGGGCCGGGGAGCCGCGTTCGACGCACCACCGGACCCCGCGCCACGGGCCGCCGCAGGGCGGGTGCGGATTCAGGCACACGGCGTTTTGCGCGATAATGCGCGCATGAGCATCCACACCAAGACGCCCGAAGAGATCGAGAAGATGCGTGTGGCGGGCCGGCTGGCCGCCGAGGTCCTGCAGATCGTCGCGCCCCATGTGAAGCCCGGGGTAACCACCGAGGAGCTGGACCGCATCTGCCACGACCACATCATCCGGGTCCAGCAGGCGATCCCCGCCAACGTCGGCTACAAGGGCTATCCGAAGACGACGTGCATTTCGGCCAACAACGTCATCTGCCACGGCATCCCGAGCGAATCGAAGGTGCTCAAGGACGGCGACATCATCAATATCGACGTCACCGTCATCAAGGACGGCTGGCATGGCGACACGAGCCGGATGTATTTCGTCGGCACGCCGTCGGTCATGGCCCGGCGCCTGGTCGAGGTGACGCGCGAGGCGATGTGGCGCGGCATCCATGCGGTGAGGCCGGGTGCCACGCTGGGTGACATCGGGCATGCGATCCAGGCCTACGCCGAAGCCGAGCGCTTCAGCGTGGTCCGGGAGTACTGCGGGCACGGCATCGGCAAGGTCTACCACGACGAGCCGCAGGTGCTGCACTACGGCACGCCCGGCGCCGGTGTGGTGCTGAAGGAAGGCATGACCTTCACGATCGAGCCGATGATCAACGAGGGCACGCGCTTCACCAAGGTGCTGCCCGACGGCTGGACCGTGGTCACCAAGGACCGCCGGCTCTCCGCGCAGTGGGAGCACACCGTGGCCGTGACCGCGGACGGTGTCGACGTGCTGACCCGGATCCCGGGCGACGACAACGACCCCTTCCTCACCCACGTGCCCCGCTGACGTGACCGAACGCGCCGCCATGCCTGCCAACGGCGACTGCGGCGATGCGGCATGGGTGGCGGAGGCGCGCGAGGCACTGGCTGCGCACGACGCCCGTCTGACCCAGGGCTTCGACGCCGGCCAGCACATCGACCGCCTGCTCGCGGCCCGCGCCAACGCGGTCGACGGCTGGGTGCGCAAGGCCTGGGCGCGCTGCATTCCTGGCGACGCGTCGCTGGCGCTGTTCGCGGTCGGCGGCTACGGCCGGGGCGAGCTGTTTCCGCACTCCGACATCGACCTGCTGGTCGTCGGCGAGCCCGAGGTGCAGACCGCGCACGCCGACGCGCTCAGCCGCATGCTCGCGCTGCTGTGGGATCTCGGCCTGCCGGTCGGGCACGCGGTACGCAGCTTCGACGAATGCACCGAGGCCGCGGGTGATGTCACCGTCCTCACCGCACTGCTCGAAGCGCGCCCGCTGCTCGCGAACCTGGCCGAGGTGCGCGCGCTGATGGACGCGATCGGCGACGGCAAGGTGTGGCCGGCTGCCGACTTCTTCCAGGCCAAGCGTCGCGAGCTCGAAGTGCGGCATGCACGGTACGGCGATACCGCCGACAACCTCGAACCCAACATCAAGGACGGCCCGGGCGGCCTGCGCGACGTGCAGAACCTGCGCTGGATGGCGCGTCGCGTACTCGGGGTCTACGGCACCGAGGAACTGATCGCCCTGGGCCAGCTGGGCGTGGACGAGCACGCGACGCTGGAGCGCGAGCGGCGCACGCTGTCGCGACTGCGCTTCGGCCTGCATCTGGTGGCGGGGAAGGCCGAAGAACGCTTGCGCTTCGACCACCAGAAAACGCTGGCGGCCCGCCTGCACCACGTCGATGAGGCGGACAACCCGCTGGTCGAAAAGATGATGCAGGAGTTCTACCGCAGCGCGTCGGTCGTACAGCGGATCAGCGAACGCATGCTGCAGCGCTTCGAGGAGCAGATCGAGGGCGAAGGCGAACTCGTCCCGATCGATGCCGAGTTCGCCACCCAGCGCGGGTATCTCGTCGCGCGTGACGACGTCTGGCCGGGCGGCGACATCACCCGGGTCTTCGATCTCTTCGCGGTCTGGGCCGACCATCCGTCGCTGCGCGGCCTGCATTCGCAGACCGCGCGGGCGCTGGCCGAGTCGCTGCATGCGCTGCCAGCATGGCGGCAGGCGCCGATCGCGCTGCGCGAGCAGTTCATGTCGTTGCTGCGCGGCCCAGTGCCGGTGCGCACGCTCGAGCGCATGGCGCGGCTGGGCGTGCTCGGGGTGTGGATTCCCGAATTCGCCAACGTCACCGGACGCATGCAGTTCGATCTGTTCCACGTCTACACCGTGGACCAGCACACGCTCGCGGTGCTGCGCAACATCGCCAGCTTCGCGTCCGAGGCGCCGGACGAGCGATTCTCGAGCGCGCACGAGGTCTGGCCGCAGCTGCGCAAGCCCGAGTTGCTGCTGCTGGCCGGCCTGTTCCACGACATCGCCAAGGGCCGCGGCGGCGATCACTCGGAGCTCGGTGCGGTCGACGCGCGCGAATTCTGCGAAGGCCACGGTCTCGGCGAAACCGATACCGCCCTCGTCGAATGGCTGGTGCGCCGGCATCTGCTGATGTCGACCAGCGCGCAGAAGCTCGACATCTCCGATCCGGCGGTGATCCACAAGTTCGCGACCGAGGTCGCCGACCGCGAGCGCCTCGACTACCTCTATCTGCTGACCTGCGCCGACATCGCCGGCACCTCGCCCAAGCTGTGGAACGCGTGGAAGGACCGCCTGCTGACCGATCTGCGCAGCGCGACGCGGTTGGCGTTGCGTCGTGGCCTGGAACATCCGGTGGCGGCGGTCGAGCGGATCGCAGAATCCCGTGATCGCGCGCGCGGGCTGCTGTCGGCGCACGGCGTGGACGACACCGAGGCCGATGCGCTGTTCGCACGCATTCCGCAGGAGAGTTTCCTGCGCGGCCGCGCCGACCAGGTGGTCTGGCAGGCGCTGGCGCTCCGCGATGCCGGGGACGGCGATGTCGTCGTCAGCGTGCGCCGGCTGCGCGCCGGTGCGCAGGCGCTGGAAGTGTTCGTGCATTCGCCGGACCGCGACGGCCTGTTCTCGGCCATCGTCATCACCCTCGACCGCTTGGGCCTCGTGATCCAGCAGGCGCGGGCGCTGGACGGGCCCGGCGGCACCATCTTCGACCTGTTCCAGGTGTTGCCGGCCGATCCGCGGCAGGCGCTGGAACTCGGCGCGATCGAGCGCACCGTCGCCAGCGTGCTGACCGACAGCCTCGATCCGCGCCCGGCGCGGCGCGCGCAACCCCGCCATCTGCGGCATTTCCGCGTTCCCCCGCGCATCGAGTTCAATACCAGCGTGGACGGGCGGCACACCGTCTTCAGCCTGGTCTGCACCGACCGGCCTGGCCTGCTGGCCGATGTCGCCCACGTGCTGCGCGCGCGCGGGGTGCGCGTCCACGACGCCCGCGTGGCCACGTTCGGCGAACGGGTGGAGGACGTGTTCCGGCTCAGCGCCGTCGATGGCGGGCTGCTCGATGAAGCTGCGCAGGACGCGCTCCGTGCCGCGCTGCTCGCCTCGATCGACGGCGACGTGGCACGATAGCGCCCCGTTTTTCGCGACCAGACCCCGACATGACCGACGCCCTGCAGACTGTGATCGAAGACGCGTTCGCGCGTCGCGCCGACCTGACCGCCGCCGAGATCGGCGATGCCGTCAAACCGGCGGTCGAGCAGACCATGCAGGGCCTGGAGTCGGGCGAGCTGCGGGTCGCCCAGCCCGACGGCAACGGCGGCTGGCAGGTCAACGAGTGGCTCAAGAAGGCCGTGCTGCTGTATTTCCGCACCAACGACATGGCCGTCGTCGACGCGCAACCGGCGCCGTTCTGGGACAAGGTCGAGCCGCGGTTCGCGGGCTACGACGAAGCCAAGTTCAAGGCCGCCGGCGTGCGCGTGGTGCCGGGCGCGGCCGTGCGCCGCGGCACCTATTTCGGCCGCGACGTCGTGCTGATGCCGAGCTTCGTCAACATCGGCGCCTATGTCGGCGAGGGCACGATGGTCGATACCTGGGCGACGGTCGGCTCCTGCGCGCAGATCGGCAAGCACGTGCACCTGTCCGGCGGCGCCGGTATCGGTGGCGTGCTCGAGCCGCTGCAAGCGAGCCCGACGATCATCGAAGACCACTGTTTCATCGGCGCGCGTTCGGAAGTCGTCGAAGGCGTCGTCGTCGGCCACCACAGCGTCATCGGCATGGGCGTGTTCCTCGGCCAGTCGACCCGCATCTACAACCGCGCGACCGGTGAGGTGAGCTACGGCTACGTGCCACCGGGCAGCGTCGTCGTCTCCGGCCAGCTGCCGGCCAAGGACGGTTCGCATTCGCTGTACTGCGCGGTGATCGTCAAGCAGGTCGACGAGAAGACCCGCAGCAAGACCTCGGTCAATGATCTGCTGCGCGGCCTGGCCGACTGAGCTGTCCCGCCCGGCATCGCGCGAATGCGTCACTGCCCGCTCTCGAGCGGGTGCGGCTTCAAGACCATCTGGATGTCCCATGACGACCGTCTACGGCCTCAAGAACTGCGACACCTGCAAGAAAGCGACGAAGTGGCTCGACCGCTTCGGCGTCGCGCACAGCTTCGTCGACTATCGCGATACCAAGCCGACGCCGGAGACGCTGGTCGACTGGGCCGGCAAGCTCGGTGGGTTCGAGGCGATGGTCAACAAGTCCTCGACGACCTGGCGCCAGCTGCCGGACAACCGGAAAGCCGCGGCCAGCGATGCGGAGTGGAAGCTGCTATTGCGCGAGTATCCGCAGCTGATCCGGCGTCCGCTGGTGGTCACCGACGACGGCACGATCACCCAGGGTTTCAGCGACAACGGCTTCAAGACGCGCTTCGGCATCGAGTGATACGGCGTGGCGGCGCGATCGCCCCGTAGACATTCCATGCCGGATGCAGATGGTGTGCGGCATCGCCCTGTAGGAGCGCGCTTGCGCGCGATGGGCGTTTTGCGGGAACGCCTTTTCGCGCGCGAGCGCGCTCGTACAGCTCAGGAATTGCCATGTCCGACGTCCTTGATCTCACCCGCGACCTGATCGCACGCAAGTCGGTCACCCCCGACGATGCCGGCTGCCAGGCGCTGATCGCCGCGCGATTGCAGGCGGCGGGGTTTTCGATCGAGTCGTTGCGCTACGGCGACGTCGACAATCTCTGGGCCACGCACGGGCAGGGCGCACCGGTGCTGGTGCTGCTCGGCCACACCGACGTGGTGCCCAGCGGGCCGGTCGAGGCGTGGACGTCGGATCCCTTCGCGCCCGAGATCCGCGACGGCGTGCTCTACGGCCGCGGCGCGGCAGACATGAAGAGCGGCGTCGCGGCGTTCGTCGTCGCGGCCGAGCGCTTCGTCGCTGCGCATCCCGACCACACCGGCACGCTCGCACTGCTGCTGACCTCCGACGAGGAGGGCGATGCGATCGACGGCGTGCGCCGCGTCGCGCGCACGTTCCAAGAGCGCGGCACGCGCATCGACTGGTGCATCACCGGTGAACCCTCGTCGACCGCGACGCTCGGCGATCTTCTGCGCGTGGGCCGCCGCGGCAGCCTGTCGGCAACGCTGACCGTGCGTGGCGTGCAGGGCCATGTCGCGTATCCGGACAAGGCGCGCAACCCGATCCATGACGCCGCGCCGGCGCTGGCCGAACTCGTCGCCAGGCGCTGGGACGAAGGCTACGAATCCTTTCCGCCGACCAGTCTGCAGATCAGCAACATCGCCGCCGGTACCGGCGCGACCAACGTCATTCCCGGCACGGCGACCGTGCAGTTCAACCTGCGCTACACGCCGCACTGGGACGCGCCGACGCTGGAAGGGGAGATCGCGGCGCTCCTGGACCGTCATGGTCTCGACTACACGCTGGCCTGGCATCGCAGCGGCGAACCGTTCTACACGCCGGAAGGCCCGCTGCGCGCCGCGGCGCGAGAGGTACTGGCGGCGTTCGCCGGCGCACCGCCGGAGGAGAGCACCGGCGGCGGCACTTCGGATGCGCGCTTCATCGCGCCGCTGGGGGCGCAGTGCATCGAGATCGGTCCGGTCAACGCGAGCATCCACCAGGTCGACGAACACATCCGCGTCGCCGATCTCGACGCACTGCCCGGTCTGTACGAAGCGCTGATCGCACGTCTGCTGCATCCGGCGGACTGATCGTGCGCATCGCTGCGCCTCGACGCGGGCGCGTGCATGCTCGTCACCGTCATTCCGCCGTGAGCCCGCCATGTCCGACGCCCTGATCGTCGCTTGCCCGCACTGCCACAGCCGCAACCGCGTGCCCGCTGCGCGGCTCGGCGAGGCACCGACCTGCGGACGCTGCGGCACGTCGCTGCGGCCGGATGCGCCATTCGCACTCGATGCCGGCAGTTTCGATACACACGCATTGCGTGCGGACGCGCCGTTGCTGGTGGATTTCTGGGCGCCGTGGTGTGGCCCGTGCCTGACGATGGCGCCGGCGTTCGAGGCTGCCGCGCGTGCGCTGGCACCGGAGGTCGCGCTGGCGAAGGTGGACACCGAGGCCGAAGCGGTCCTCGGTGGGCGCTTGGGCATCCGCAGCATTCCCACGCTTGTGCTGTTCGCCGGTGGTCGCGAACTCGCCCGTCAGTCGGGTGCGATGCCCGCGCAGTCGATCGTGCAGTGGACGCGCGCCCAGCTGCAGGCGGCCCCGGCGCTCAGACCCAGCCGGTGAGGTAGTACAGCGCGATCACCGCGAACACCGCGGCGGTGCTGATCAGCGTGATCGCGAAGATGTCCTTGTAGGACTGGCGGTGGGTGAGGCCGGTCACCGCGAGCAGGGTGATCACCGCGCCGTTGTGCGGCAGCGTGTCCATGCCGCCCGAGGCCATCGCCGCGACCCGGTGCAGCACGTCCATCGGAATGCCGGCTGCCTGTGCGTTGGCGATGAAGCTCTCGGCCATCGCCGCCAGCGCGATGCTCATGCCGCCCGAAGCCGAGCCGGTAATGCCGGCGAGCGCGGTCACGGTGACCGCTTCATTGACCAGCGGATCGGGAATCGAATTCAGCGAATTGGCGACCAGCAGGAAACCGGGCAGGGCCGCGATCACCGCGCCGAAGCCGTACTCGGACGCGGTGTTCATCGAGGCCAGCAGCGCGCCGCCGACCGCGGTTTTCGTGCCCTCGGCGAACTTCGCCGTCACCGGCCGCCAGGCCAGGCACAGCACCGCCAGGATGCCGACCAGCAGTGCGCCCTGAACCGCCCAGATCGCGGCGATGCGCGAGATCTCCTGCACCACCGGCACCGCATCCTGCATCGCCGAGGACGGAAATACGTGGCTGCTGCCGTAGATGCGTGGAATCAGCACGGTGAACAGCTTGTTCGCCACGCCCACCAGCAGCAGCGGCAGCAGTGCGACCAGCGGAGGCGCCAGTCGGCCGCCGGCGAACGGCTCGGGTTCGTTGCGCAGCTCGATGCCGTAGCCCTCGCCGGCCGCCACCGCGGTGCGCCGGCGCCAGTCCAGATACAGCATGCCGAACGCGAAGATCAGCACCGAACCCAGCGTGCCCAGCACGGGCGCGGCCCAGGAATCGGTGCCGAAGAACGCGGTGGGAATGATGTTCTGGATCTGCGGCGTGCCGGGCAGCGCCATCATCGTGAAGGTGAAGGCGCCGAGCGCGATCGTGCCCGGGATCAGGCGCTTGGGAATGTCGCTCTGGCGGAACAGCTCGGCCGCGAACGGGTAGACCGCGAACACCACGACGAACAGCGAGACGCCGCCGTAGGTCAGCAGCGCACAGACCACGACGATCGACAGCAGCGCCTGCTTGGGCCCGAACAGCCGGATCGTCGCGGCCACGATCGATTTGGAGAAGCCGGAGATCTCGATCAGCTTGCCGAACACCGCGCCGAGCAGGAACACCGGGAAGTACAGCTTGAGGAAGCCGACCATCTTGTCCATGAACAAGCCGGTGAACATCGGCGCCACCAGCGACGGATCGGTCAGCAGCACCGCGCCCATCGCCGCGATCGGCGCGAACAGGATCACGCTGTAGCCGCGGTACGCGACCACCATCAGAAACACCAGCGCGCCCAGCACGATCACGAAATCCATGTCTTTCCACGGTGCGGCGGCCGGATGGCCGATGGGTGGGCAGTGTCGACAGCCTCGTCAGGCGCGGCCATTGGCCGAAGGTACGATGCCGCCCGGCGCGCGTGCTCCCTAGTCTTGGCGTCGGGCGGCAGCGTGCCGCACGACCTGGCGACCCGTGGGAGGGGACACATGAAGCGCAACACGATCCGGTATTCGACACTCGGTCTGGCCATCGGCCTCGGCCTGGCAATGCCGGCGGCCCAGGCCCAGCAGGCACCGCCGCAGGCGACCGCCGCGCAATCGAACGCGGCGACGACGCTCGATTCGGTCACCGTCACCGCACGTCGCCGCAGCGAATCGATCCAGGACGTGCCGGTCGCGGTCAGCGCCTTCGGCGAGGAACAGCTGAAAGACCTGCAGGCCAGCAGCATCGACGGCCTGCAGGGCGCGGTGCCGAATCTCAACATCGTGCAGGGCCGCGGCTCGGCCAACAGCGTCAACGCCTTCATCCGCGGCATCGGCCAGCCCGACGCGCTGCAGACCTTCGACCCGGGCGTGGGCCTGTACGTCGACGACGTCTACTACTCGCGCATCAACGGCGCGCTGTTCTCGCTGTTCGACGTGCAGCAGGTGGAGGTGCTGCGCGGCCCGCAGGGCACGCTGTACGGCAAGAACTCCACCGGCGGTGCGATCAAGGTCACCACCAAGAATCCGTTCGACGACAGCGGCGGCGCGGTCGAGCTCACCGCCGGCGACCACGGCCGCGCCGAAGGCCGCTTCTACGTGTCCGGCCAGCTCAGCGACACGGTCGCGGCGAGCATCGCCGGCGCCTGGCTCAACCACGACGGCTTCATCCGCGACCGCGACACCGGCCGGCACTACAACGACGACGACACCCGCGCGCTGCGCGCCAAGATCGCGTTCCAGCCGACCGACGTCTTCCGCGCGACGCTGTCGATCGACCACACGAAGCAGGACGCTGCGCTGTCGCTCGGCCAGCCCACCGCGCCGCTGCGTCGCACCGACCTCGCGCTCGGCACGGTGACGCTGCTGCCTGCGCCGACCGGCGAATTCGACTTCACCGCACGCACCTCGTTCCGGCCCGACCAGGGCCAGGCGCTGAAGCACTCGGGCGTGTCGCTGGCCGCCGAGTGGGACCTGAGCGATGCGGTGCTGTTCAAGAGCATCACCTCGTACCGCGAACTGGAAACGAACTCCTTCATCGACATCGATGCCTCGCAGTTCGAACTCGGCGACGTCCTGGTCGCGCTGGACCAGAACCAGTTCAGTCAGGAGTTCCAGCTGCAGCTCGACAACGGCCGCAACCTGCAGACGACGTTCGGCGCGTACTACATGAAGGAGGACGTGCCGTCCTACCAGGAGGCGTATGCGGATGATCTGTTCGCGTTCGCCGGCGCGCCGATCTCGTTCCTGCGCACGATCGGCGACGACCTCAGCACCGAGAGCGTCGCGGCGTTCGCGCATGCCAACTGGGAGTTCGTGCCGACCTGGACGCTGGCTGCCGGCCTGCGCTGGACGCGCGACACCAAGGACTATTCGCGCAGCACCAGCACATTCTGGGGTGCCCCGTTCACTGCGCTCGGCGAGACCGTCGCGTTCAGCGCGAAGAAGAGCTGGACCGCGTGGACGCCGTCGGTGAGCCTGCAGAAGGCGTTCTCCGACAATCTGATGGGTTACGTGTCGGCGAATCGCGGCTTCAAGTCGGGCGGCTTCAACGGCCGTGCGAACAGTGCCGCGGACGCTGCGGCGCCGGACTTCGATCCGGAATTCGTCTGGACCTACGAGTTGGGCATGAAGGGCAGCTCGGCCGACAATCGCCTGCGTGGCAGCGTCGCGGCGTTCTGGAGCGAGTACAAGGATTTCCAGGCGCGGGTCTCGCAGGACGTGGGCACGTTCCCGGTGCTCAACGCTGCCGAGCTCGAGATCAAGGGCATCGAGTTCGAAGGCAGCGCGCTGCTCGGCGAGACCACGACGCTCAGCGCGCAGGTCGGTTACCTCGATGCGCAGTACAAGTCGTTCGAGGATTTCCGCCTCGACCCGTCGTTCCCGGGCTTCGATCCCAGCGTCAACCACGACCACGTGCCGTTCTCGCCGGAATGGACCGCGCGCGTGGCGCTGCAGCACGGGTTCCCGCTCGCCAACGGCGGCCTGGTCAGCGTCGGCGGCGACGTGTCCTACCGCAGCGAGACCTGGCTGTCGGTCGACAACCGCGCCAACCTGAGCCAGGACGCCTACACGCTGGTCGGCGCCTACGGCGTGTGGGACTCGCCGCAGTACACCTGGCAGGTCCGCGCCGGCGTGCGCAACCTGACCGACAAGACCTACAAGGTCGAAGGCCAGGAGTTCGCCAGCGTCGGCAACATCCAGACCGCGTACTACGGCTGGCCGCGCAACTGGTACGTGTCGGTGCGCTACAACTTCTGATGCGCGCTGCGCGACGTTCGACGCGGAGGCCGCCTGCGGGCGGCCTTCGTACGTCCGGCGCACGGCGCTATGCTCGGACCGGAATTTCCGGGGAACGCCGTGCCATGACGCCACCTTCGACACCTGGCCTGCAGGGCGCGTCGTGCTGAGTGTCGGCGTGGTGGTCGTGGCCGTGGGCGTCTGGCTGACCGCAATGTTCGCGGTGGCGGTCTACGGGGAGCGGCACGCCGACGCGTTCGCCGCACGCTGGCGCCACATCTATGTGCTGTCGCTGGCGGTGCACTGCACCTCGTGGACCTTCTACGGCACGGTCACCCAGGCCGCGCGTTACGGCTGGCCGCTGCCACCGACCTTCCTCGGCGCCATCCTGTTCCATCTGCTCGCCTGGCCGGTGCTGGTGCGGCTGGTGCGGCTGGCGCGCGAGAGCAATGCGACCTCGCTCGCCGATCTCATCGCGAGCCGACTGGGCCGCGATGCCTGGCTGGCGGCCACGGTGACGCTGGTCGTCGCCCTGGGCCTGGTGCCGTACATCGCCCTGCAGCTCAAGGGCATCGCGATGAGCTACGCGACGCTGCTCGGACATCCGGCCGCGCAGGCCGACACCGCTGCGCCCTGGCAGGACAGCGCGCTGTACGTCGCGTTGGCGATGGCCTTGTTCACGATGCTGTTCGGCACGCGACGCGCGAGCGCGGCCGAGCACAACCGCGGCCTGGTGCTGGCGATGGCGTTCGAATCGCTGTTCAAGCTCGTGGCGATGCTGGCGCTGGGCCTGTTCGTCTGGTTCGGCCTGCGTGGCCTGCCGGACGTGCCGGCGTCGCCGCTGGTGACCTCGGCCAGCGGCTTCGTGCCGCTGGTGCTGCTCGGCGCGGCCGCGATGTTCATCATGCCGCACCAGTTCCACGTGGGCATCGTCGAATGCCGAGACGAGGCCCATGTGCGCGCGGCGCGCTGGCGGTTTCCGCTGTATCTGCTGCTGATCGCGCTGCCGATGCTGCCGCTGGCGCGCGCGGGCCAGGCGCTGCTCGGCGATTCGGTGTCGTCGGACATGTACGCGCTCGCGCTGCCGCTGGCGATGGGGCAGGAGGGGCTGGCGCTGCTGGTGTTCCTCGGCGGGCTGAGTGCGGCGACCGGCATGGTGGTGGTCAGCACGCTGACGCTGAGCCTGATGATCGGCAACCACTGGTTCGCGCCCGGGCTGCTGCGCGGCGTGTGGTCGCGCGGCGACGGCAACGACCATCGTGGCGCGCTGCTGCTGCTGCGCCGGGGCGTGATCGTCGCGATCATGCTGTCGGGCTGGCTCTACAGCCGGCTGGTCAGCGGCAACGACGCACTGGCCGATGTCGGCGCGGTGTCGTTCTCGGCACTGGCGACGCTGGTGCCGGCACTCGGTTTCGCGGTGCTGCGGCCGCAGACGCCGCCGGCGGCGGCACTGGCCGGCGTGCTCGCGGGGTTCCTGGCCTGGTGCTGGGTGATGTTGCTGCCGATGCTGATGCTGGTGGTGGAGGTGGATCCGCAGTGGGTGCGCGACGGCCCGCTGGGCCTGGTCTGGCTGGCGCCCGATGCGCTGTTCGGCCTGACCGGCTGGAGCCGCCTGGGCCGCGCGGTCGGGGCCAGCCTGTTCGTCGGCACCACGGTCACGCTGCTCGCGGGGCTGCGCCGCGGCCCCGTCGCCGACGCGACACCGCGGCCCGGGGCGAGCCGGCAGACACTGGCCAGCGCCGGGCGACGGTTCCTGCCGCCCGCCCGCGTGGACCGCCTGCTGCGCGACGCCCCGGCGCAGGGGCCGGTGCCGATCGCGATCCAGGCGCAGCTCGAACGCGAGTTGTCGGCCGTGCTCGGCGCCGCCTCGGCGCGCCTGCTGCTCGAAGCCGCACGCCGCGACGCCGGCCCGGATCTGGAAACGGTGGTGCAGATCGTCGGCCAGGCCTCGCAGGATCTGCGCTTCAACCAGCGGGTGCTGGAAGCGGCGCTGGAGAACATGAGCCAGGGCATCAGCGTGGTCGACGAGCAGCTGCGCCTGGTCGCGTGGAACGCCCGTTATGCCGAGCTGTTCGCGTATCCGCCGGCGCTGCTGCGCGTGGGCGTGGAAGTCGCCGCACTGGTGCGCCACAACGTGACCAGCGGCCTGATCGGCGCGGTCGCGATTGAGAGCGAAGTCGACAAGCGCCTGCGGCACATGCGCGCCGGCACACCCTATGTCGCCGAACGCACGCTGCGCGACGGGCAGGTGATCGAGATCCGCGGCAACCCGATGCCCGGCGGCGGCTTCGTCGCGACCTTCACCGATGTCACGGAGTTCCGCCGCACCGAGCACGCGCTGCGCCTGTCCAACGAGACGCTGGAGCAGCGCGTGGCCGAGCGCACCGACAGCCTCGACCAGGCACGCCGCGAGGCCGAGCGCGCCAATCACGCCAAGACGCGCTTCCTGACCGCGGTCGGCCACGACCTGCTGCAGCCACTGCACGCCGCGCAGCTGTTCACCGACGCGCTGTCGCAGCAGTTGCCCGGCGATGTGGCGCCGCGCCTGCGGCAGATCCGCGGCGCGCTGGATTCGACCAGCGATCTGCTGACCGGCCTGTTCGACATGTCGCGGCTGGAAGCCGGCGGCCTGGTGCCGCAACCGCGCGCGTTCCCGCTGGCCGAGATGCTCGACCCGCTGGCGTCGGAATTCGCCGCGCTCGCCGCCGAGCGCGGGCTGTCGTTCCGTTACGTGCGCAGCCGCGCCTGGGTGAACAGCGATCCGCAGCTGCTGCGCCGCGTGTTGCAGAATTTCCTCGGCAATGCGGTGCGCTACACCGCGCGCGGTGGCGTGCTGATCGGCGTGCGGCGCGTGGGCGGGCAGGTGCGGATCGAGGTCCACGACACCGGTCCGGGCATTTCCGAAGCGCAGCAGACGGTGATCTTCGAGGAGTTCCGGCGCGGCGACGGCGCGGCCGGGCAGGGGCTCGGCCTGGGCCTGGCGATCGCCGACCGCATCGCGCAGCTGCTGCACGCCCCGATCGCGCTGCGCAGCCGGGCCGGGCGCGGCACCGTGTTCTCGATCGCCGTGACGCACGCGCACGCCGGTCATGCCGCGCTGCCGCAGGCGCGCGCGGGTCTTCCGGGTGCGCGCGTCCTGGTCGTCGACAACGACCCCGCCGCGCTGGCCGCCCTGGAGCAGCTGCTGCGTGGCTGGGGCTGCAGCGTCGACGCGGTCGCCGACGGCGTCGACGCCGAACAGGCACTCGCCCGGACACCGGCCGACCTGTGGGTGTTCGACTACCACCTCGACGACGGCGACACCGGCATCGCGTTGCAGGCGCGGCTGGCGGCGCGCTTCGGCGCGCGTCCGACGCTGATCGTCAGTGCCGACGACACCGGCGTGGTCCGCAGCGACGCATTCGCGACCGGTCTGTCGCTGCTGCCCAAGCCGGTGCGCCCGCTGGCGCTGAAGTCGGTGCTCGATCGCATGCGGGCGATGCGCGGATAGCCTGTCCTTGCGCAGACGACGTCTGCAGCCACCGGTATCGATGACGTCGTTCCGGCGGTTCTCAGCGGACACGTGTGTGATCAGGCCGGGGTCTCAACAGCCGGATGGCGGGTCCTCCAGCCGATGTACCGCGTTCACTGGCCGGCAGTTCCCGTCGCTGCTGAAGGCACCGGATGACACGCGCCGCGCGCGGCCGAACCGGACCTCCGGTCCGCGCCGGAATGACGGGGGCGCGCATGCGGCTCGCTACAATCGCCGTCCCTGCAGTTCCCGACCGCCCCGATGCCCTATACCCCGATCGTCGCCACCCTCGGCTACGTGCTCTCGCCCGACCGCCGCCAGGTGCTGATGATCCATCGCAACGCGCGGCCCGGCGACCACCACCTCGGCAAGTACAACGGCCTCGGCGGCAAGGTCGAGCCGGATGAAGATGTCGTCGCCGGCATGCGCCGCGAGATCATGGAAGAGGCCGGCATCACCTGTGATGCGATGACCCTGCGCGGCACGATCAGCTGGCCGGGCTTCGGCAAGCACGGCGAGGACTGGCTGGGCTTCCTGTTCGTCATCGAGGCATTTCAGGGCACGCCGCTGGCCTCCAATCCGGAAGGCACGCTGGAATGGGTCGACGTCGACCGCATCCTCGACCTGCCGCTGTGGGAAGGCGACCGTGAGTTCCTGCCCCTGGTGTTCGACGCCGACCCGCGCGCGTTCCACGGGGTGATGCCGTATCGCGACGGGCGCATGCAGTCCTGGTCGTTCTCGCGGCTCTAGGGCGGCGACGCGCCGCCGACGGCGTCCGGGACGTGCACGCCGCGACGGCGGCCCCGGCTCCAGCGGACGCACGCGTCCGGCGGTCGATCGACCCGGCCCGGGCACGAGACCCGGCACGGCGTGAGCGTCCTGTCGGCGCGCACGCCGCGCCGCACCCGACGGCATCGTCCATCCCCCGTTGAACGCCACGGGGACCGCGCACCGGGGCCGACCCGGCCAGGTGTATGCTCCGCCGCCATCGCGCCCCGCAATCGTGGGAAGGCGCAGGCGAGGAGTTCGCATGGCGGTGTCGTCCCGGCGTTCGCTGCAGGCATTGGCCGCGCGCGTGCTCGCGCACGGCGAGATCCTGCGCCGGATCGCGATCGTCGCCGGCGTGCTGGCGATCGCGGCCCTGCTGGTGTTCGCGCTGCGCGGGTTCTGGCACGAATTGCGCTACGACGACATCGTGGCCGCGATCGAGGCCACGCCCGGTGCACGCGTCGCGCTCGCGGTGCTGGCGACCGCCGTCAGCTTCGCCGCGCTGGTCGGCTACGACGCCAGCGCGCTGCGCTACGTCGGTGCCCGCGTGCCGCCGCGCACGATCGCCAAGACCGCGTTCGTCGCCTATGCGCTGAGCAACACCATCGGGCTCGGCGTGTTCACTGGCGGCGCGGTGCGCATGCGGCTGTATGGCGCAGCCGGGGTGGAACCGGCCGACGTGTCGCGGGCCATCGTGTTCAACGCCCTGGTATTCGGGCTGGGGGCATGCGCCGTGGGGGGCGCGGGCCTGTGGTGGGACGCCGCCGCACTCGCGCCGATGCTGCGCGTGCCGGCCTGGATGGTGGCGGGCGGCGGTGCAGCGGCCATCGTGGCGGTGCTGCTGGTGCTGGCGCTGTGCCACGTGCGCGACCGCATCGGTCGCCTGCGGCTGCCGTCGCCGCGCCTCGCGTGGACCCAGCTGGCGCTGTCGGTGCTCGACATCACCGCCGCGGCCGCGGTGTTGTGGCTGCTGCTGCCCGACGGCGCGGTCGGGTTCGCGACCTTCCTGGGGTTCTATGCCGCGGCCGTCGTCATCGGCGTCATCAGCCACGTGCCCGGCGGACTCGGCGTGTTCGAGGCGGTGATGCTGGTCGCGCTCGGCAGCCGCGTGCCGGCCGGCGAACTCGCCGGGGCGCTGGTGTTGTACCGGCTCGTCTACTACGTGCTGCCGCTGGTGCTCGCGCTGGGGGTGCTGATCGTCCATGAAACCGGACAGCTGGCGACGCCGGCACGGCGCTTCCTGTCCGGGTTGGCACCGCGCGTGCTCGCCGGTGCCACGCTGGTCGCGGCGGTGATGCTGCTGGTCTCCGGCGCGACACCGGCAACCGGCCGCGCGCTGCAGACCCTGCAGGTGCTGCCGCTGCCGCTGGTCGAAGCCGCGCACTTCCTCAGTTCGATCATCGGCGTGCTGCTGCTGTTCGTCGCCCGCGCGCTGCTGCGCCGGCTCGATGCCGCGTGGTGGGCCGCGGTGGTGCTGGTCGCACTCGCGCTGGTGTTCGCGCTGCCCAAGGGCCTGGCGCTGACCGAAGCGCTGGTGCTGTCGGCGCTGCTGATCGCACTGTTGGCCTCGCGACGCCCGTTCCAGCGGCGCGCCTCGCTGCTGGCGGTGCCGTTCACCGGTGGCTGGCTGCTGGCGATGGCGGTCATCTGCATCGCGGTGACGGGCCTGCTGTTCTTCGCCTATCGCGATCTCGCCTACGCCCATCAGCTGTGGTGGCAGTTCGCGGTCTCGGGCGAGGCGCCGCGTTCGCTGCGCGCGATGGTCGCCGTCGCGGTGGTCGCGCTGGTGCTCGCGCTGCGCCAGCTGGTGCGGCCGGCCGTGCCCGCGCCGCCGTTGCCCGACGCCGCGCAGCTCGCACAGGCGCAGGCGATCGTGCAGGCGCAGCGCCATGCGGACGCGGGCCTGGTGCTGACCGGCGACAAACACCTGCTGTTCTCCGATGCCGGCAACGCCTTCCTGATGTACGGCCGGCAGGGCCGTTCGTGGATCGCGCTGTTCGATCCGGTCGGCCCGCGCGACGCCTGGCCGGAACTGGTCTGGCGCTTTCTCGAACATGCGCGCGATGCCGGGGCACGCGGCTGTTTCTACCAGGTCGGACAGGAGGCGTTGCCCCTGTATCTCGACGCCGGCCTGCGGCTGTACAAGCTCGGCGAGTACGCGCGGGTGCCGCTGGTCGGGTTCTCGCTGCAGGGCAAGCGGCGCGGCAATCTGCGCACCGCGGTGAACCGGGCGGAGCGCGAAGGGCTGACATTCGCGGTCGTCGACGTGGCCGACGTGCCGCCCGAGCTGCCGGCATTGCGCGCGGTGTCCGATGCCTGGCTCGGCGCGCATCGCGCGGCCGAGAAACGCTTCTCGATCGGCGCCTTCGATCCGCTGTACATCGCACGCAATCCGGTCGCGGTGGTGCGCGAGGGCGCGCGCATCGTCGCGTTCGCCAGCCTGCTCGTCGCCGGCGATCCCGCGCACGGCGAAGCCGAGGCCAGCGTCGACCTGATGCGGCATCTGCCCGATGCGCCGCCCGGCACGATGGACTTCCTGTTCGCACGTGTGCTGCAGCACCTCGCCGACGCGGGCTATGTGCAGTTCGGCCTGGGCATGGCGCCGTTGTCGGGCATGGCGATGCACGCCCTGGCACCGAACTGGCACCGCATCGGCCGGCTGCTGTTCGCGCGCGGCGAGCAGTTCTACAACTTCAAGGGCCTGCGCGCGTTCAAGGACAAGTTCGATCCGCAGTGGGAGGCACGCTATCTGGCGTGTCCGGGGGGCGTGACGCCGTTGCTGGTGCTGGCCGATGCCGCCGCCCTGATCGCGGGTGGCTATCGCGGCGTGCTGTCGAAATGAAGCGTCTCTGGACCTGCGTGCTCGTCATGCTCGCCGCGTTGCCGGCGGCCGCGCAGGAGCGGGTCAGCCACGGCTTCTTCCACGACGTCACGCTGACGCGCCCGCTGCGCCCGACCACGCATACGGTGCTGCTGCTGGGCACGGGCGACGATGCCGGCACCGCCGCCGCGCTCGCGCGCGATGGCGCGCTGGTGGCGTCCATCGATGTGGCGCGCCTGCAGGCCGCGTTCGCCAACGACGCCGGCCCCTGCGCGTTTCCGGATGGCGATCTCGAAAACCTGTCGCACTGGCTGCAGGGGTATGCGCAGTTGCCCGACTACCGCCCGCCGGTGCTGGTCGGGCGCGGCGCGGGCGCGGCGATCGTCTACGCGATGGCCGTGCAGGCAGGGCGCGGCGTCTTCGCCGGCGTGGTCACACGCGGTGCGCTGCCGCCACTCGCGCTCGGCAAACCGCCGTGCAAGGGTGCGGGCACGTTGTTCGCCGCGACGATGCCGACAGCGAAGACGGTGACGTTGCAGCCGGCATCCGCCGTGGCGACGCCTTGGCTGGCGCTGGCCGCTGGCCGTGAACTGCCTGCACTGCAGGCGTTCGCCGCGGACATCGACGGGGCCGCGGTCCGCGCACACGGTGACGCGCTGCCGGCGCTGGTTGCCGGCGTGCGCGCACTCGCGGCGGCGTCGGCACGCGCGCAGCCCGCGCCACCCCCGTCCGACGTTCGCGATCTTCCGCTGGTCGAGGTCCCCGCCACCGGCACCGCGCATCCGGTCTTCGCCGTCCTGCTCAGCGGCGACGGCGGCTGGGCGGGCCTCGATGCCGAAGTGGCCGACGCGCTCGCCGCGCGCGGCATTCCGGTCGTCGGCTTCGATTCGCTGCGCTACTTCTGGTCCGCGCGTACGCCCGATGGACTCGCCCGCGATCTCGATCGCGTGATACGCACGTATGCGAGGCGCTGGCAGCGGTCGCAGGTGCTGCTGGTCGGTTATTCGCAGGGCGCGGACGTGCTGCCGTTCGCGGTGAACCGGCTGCCGCCGTCGACGCGGGCGACCGTCGCGCACACGGTGCTGATCGGCCTGGGCACGCGCGCGTCCTTCGAGTTCCACGTCGGCAACTGGCTGTCGGCGGGCCGCGACGATGCGCTGCCGATCGCGCCGGAGATCCTGCACCTGTCGGCCGAGCGCACGCTGTGCATCCAGGGGCAGGGCGACCCGGACGCGACCTGCGCGTCGTTGCCGCCCGGCCACGTCACCGTGCGGACACTGCCCGGCGGCCATCACTTCGGCGGAGACTACGAACGGCTGGCGGGCGTGGTCCTCGAACGCGTCGAGGCTGCGCGCGTCCTGCGTACCGACGCGCCCCGGTGAGCGCTGCGCGGCCCGGGTCGCCTTCCCGACGCCCCCAAGGCGGCGCGCACGACAGGCTGCAGGCGCGGGTGCAGCGTCGCGCGCTGCACCGCGCAGTCGACGACCGCGGTGCGTGGGTTCAGGCCTTGCCCGCGGGCGCGAGCGCGATCAACAGGCCGCGCGCGGTCTTGATGCGGGCCTCCGCGTCCGGCAGGTCGAGGGTGATGCGCAGTTTGTCGGGGCCGTCCATCTTGTAGTGCTTGGGTTGGCCCTGGATCAACCGGATCACCGCCATCGGATCGACGTTCGGTTTTTCGGTGAACTGCACGCGCCCGCCAGCGTCGCCGAGGTCGATCTTGCGCACGCCCAATGCGGTCGCCTGCAGCTTGAGGTCGGCGACGGCGAACAGATGCTTCGCGGGATCGGGCAGCAGGCCGAAGCGGTCGATCATCTCGACCTGCAGCTCGCGCAGCTTGTCGATGTCGCGCGCGCTGCTGATGCGCTTGTAGAGCATCAGGCGCGTGTGCACGTCGGGCAGGTAGTCCTCGGGGATCAATGCCGGTACGTGCAGTTCGATGTCGGCGCCGCGCGCGTCCACGTCGTCGACATCCGGCAGCTTGCCCTGCTTGATGCTGCGCACCGCGCGTTCCAGCAGCTCGGTGTAGAGGCTGAAACCGACCTCGGCCATCTGCCCGCTTTGGCCTTCGCCGAGCAGTTCGCCGGCGCCGCGGATTTCCAGATCGTGGGTCGACAGGGTGAAGCCCGCGCCGAGTTCGTCCATCGATGCGATGGCTTCCAGCCGCTTCTTCGCATCGCTGCTGATCGAGCGCTGGTCGGGAATCACCAGGTACGCGTAGGCGCGATGGTGCGAGCGACCGACGCGGCCACGCAGCTGGTGCAACTGGGCGAGGCCGAACTTGTCGGCGCGGTTGATGATGATCGTGTTGGCGTTGGGGATGTCGATGCCCGATTCGATGATCGTCGAGCACAGCAGCACGTTGAAGCGCTGCTTGTTGAAATCCAGCATCACCTTCTCGAGTTCGCGCTCGGGCATCTGGCCGTGGGCGATGCCGATGCGTGCGTCGGGTACGAGTTCTTCCAGCTCGCGCTGCATGCGGCCGATGCTCTCGACATCGTTGTGCAGGAAATACACCTGGCCGCCGCGGCTGAGCTCGCGCTGGAAGGCTTCGCGCAGCTGCGCGTCGTCCCAGGGCACGACGAAGGTCTGCACCGCGAGGCGATGCGCCGGCGGCGTGGCGATGATCGACAGGTCGCGCAGGCCGGCCATCGCCATGTTGAGCGTGCGCGGGATCGGCGTCGCGGTCAGCGTGAGCAGATGCACGTTGGCACGCAGCGCCTTCAGCGCTTCCTTCTGGCGCACCCCGAAACGCTGTTCCTCGTCGACGATGACCAGGCCCAGATCCTTGAACTTCACGTCCGACTGCAGCAGCCGGTGCGTGCCGACGATGACGTCGAGCGTGCCGTCGGTGATCTTGCCGATCTCGGTCTTGATCTCCTTGGTGCTCTTGAAGCGCGACAGCACCTCGACGCGGATCGGCCAGTCGGCGAAGCGGTCGGCCATCGTGCGGTAGTGCTGTTCGGCGAGCAGCGTGGTCGGCACCAGCACCGCGACCTGCTTGCCGGCCGCAGCGGCGACGAAGGCCGCGCGCACCGCGACTTCGGTCTTGCCGAAGCCCACGTCGCCGCAGACCACGCGGTCCATCGGCTGGCTGCTGCCGAGGTCTCGGATCATCGCTTCGATCGCCGCGTGCTGGTCGGGCGTTTCCTCGAACGGGAACGCGGCCGCGAACGGCTCGTACATCGTGCGGTCGACTTCCAGCGCCAGGCCGGCACGCGCCTGGCGCTTGGCCTGGATTTCCAGCAGTTCCGCGGCGACGTCGCGGACCTTGTCGGCGGCCTTCTTGCGCGCCTTGGTCCAGGCTTCGCCGCCGAGCGAATGCAGCGGCGCGGTTTCCGGCGACGCGCCGGAATAGCGGTTGACCAGATGCAGTTGCGACACCGGCACGTACAGGCGGTCGCCCTTGGCGTATTCGATGTCGAGGTATTCGCCCGGCTGGCCGCCGGCTTCGAGCACGACGAGCCCGCGATAGCGGCCGACGCCGTGGTCCTCGTGGACGATCGGCGCGCCTTCGCTCAGTTCGCCGAGGTCGCGGATGATGCTTTCGGGGTCGCGCGCCGCCACCCGCGTGCGTCTCCGCGGCTGCGCGGCGCGCTCGGGGAACAACTGGCGCTCGGTGAGCAGCGTCAGTTGCGGCGCATCGAGGGCGAAGCCGTTGTCGAGCGGCGCGACCGCAATTGCGAAGCGTGTGGCCGTATCGGCGACGAAGCTGGGCACGTCCGGCAGCACGACGGGGCGCAGCTCACCGGCATGCAGGATTTCCAGCAGCGCCTCACGGCGCCCGGCCGAATCGGCCGCGATCAGCACGCGGCCGGGATAGCTGCCGAGGAAGCTGACCAGCGCATCGGCCGGCACGTGATCGCGCGCGGCCAGTGGCAGATCCGGTGCGGGCTGGTCACCGAGGGCCGCTGCCTGCGCATGGCGCGGATGCTCGGCGTCGCAGACTTCGACGCGTACGCCCTGGTTGAGCCGCTCGCGCAGTGCGTCCGGCGCGAGCCACAGCTCGCCGGGCGGCAGCAGCGGGCGTTCGATGTCGTGGCGCAGCTGGTCGTAACGGTGCGCGATCTGCTGCCAGAACTGGTCGGCGCAGGCCGAGGTGCCGGTGTCGATCACCGGCAGCGTGGTGTCGGGCAGGTAGTCGAACAGCGTCGCCGTCGATCGCGGCGCCTCGCCGGTGTCGATCAGCACGCGTCGTGGCGCTTCGAAGAACAGCGGCAGGTAGTACTCGATGCCGGCCGGCGCGGCGCCCGCCTTGAGGTCCTGGTACAGGCCGCTGCGGCGCGTGTCGATGTCGAAGCGTTCGCGCAGGGTGTCCATCGCGCGTGCGGTCGCGGCCTCGTCCAGCGGCACCTCGCGTCCGGGCAGCATGTGCAGCGCCTCGATCCTGTCGAGCGAGCGCTGGGATTCGGGGTCGAAGGCGCGGATCGATTCGATCGCATCGTCGAACAGCTCGATGCGGTAGGGCTGGTCGGCGCCCATCGGGTAGACGTCGAGCAGGCCGCCGCGCACGGCGAAGTCGCCGGGGTCGTGGACCTGGGGTACATGACCGTAGCCCGCGCTTTCGAGCCGCCGCTTTTCCGCATCGAAGTCGAGGGTCTGGCCGACGCGCAGGTCGAAGCTGCCGCCGGCGACGTGGCGCACCGGGGCCAGCCGCTGCATCAGCGTCTGCACCGGCACCACGACGATGCCGCGCTCGAGCGTCGGCAGCCGGTGCAGCGCGGCGAGACGCTGCGAGACGATGTCCGGGTGCGGGCTGAAGCGGTCGTAGGGCAGGGTTTCCCAGTCCGGGAAGGCCAGCACGGGCACGGCGTCGTCGCCGGCGCCCAGCGTTTTCAGATCGTGTTCGAGCTGGTGCGCGCCGTGATTGTCACGCGCGACCAGCAGCAGCGGCCCGTCGTGGGCGGCCGCGGCCTGGCGTACGGCCCAGGCCAGGGCGCTGCGACTCGCGGGGGCGCGCCACCAGGCGCGGGACTGGCCGGCGGCGGGCAGGGGCGGAGTGGGGGAAAGCGGCTTGGGCATGCGGACATTCGGCTACGGGCGCGGACACGACGACAGCGCCGAAGGCCTGACGGCCGGCGCTGCGCGCGCAAAAGTTTAAACGAACGCGTCGCGAGGCCTGCGACGGACGGCAGGCCCCGGCGGGTTCAGCCCAGCGGAATGCTGGGCACCGGGTCGGGGGCCGGTGAGCGCTTGAGCTCAAGCGAGACCCGCACCATGCCCGGCGTCTCGACCGATTCGCGCTGGAAGCCGAGCGACTTGGCCAAGGCCAGCATCGGCTCGTTCTCTTCCAGCACATCACCGTACAGGCGATCGAGGCGCTTGCCCTTGGCCCAACGCACGAGGCGCCGCATCAGATGCCGGCCGAGGCCCATTCCTGCGACGTAATGGCTGACCAGGATGTGGAACTCGGCGTGGCGGGTGCCGGGCAGCACGGCGGCCCGCGAGACGGCGCCGACCAGTGCGTCACCGGGTGTCAGCGGCTCGGCGGCGACCAGGACGAATTCGGACTTCGGGTTCGGCTGGGTCAGCCGGCTGGCGGTCTCAGGCGAGAGTTCCGGTTTTGCATAAAGGAATCGCTGACGCACCTCGTCGGGTTCGAGCAGCGCGAACGCTGCACGCAGCGGCTCGGCGTCGGCCGGACGGATCGGGCGGATCAGCACCTGGCGGCCATTGGCGAGGCGAATTTCCTCATGCCACGGGGGGAGGCGGTTGCGTGCGGTCATCGAGGGGGGGACACGAAGGCGGTGCCCGGACCTTAACCGGTGGCGCGATTCAGGCATCGTGAAGAGCTGAACGCGTCGCTGTCCGATGCGCGCATTCACTTCCCGCAGCGCCGCGCCTCAGACGGGCTCGCGCAGCCAGTGCAGGCGCGTGCTGCCCATGCGGTCCTCGCCGAGCCGCTGCTGCAGCTCCTCCAGCGCCGGGGCCAGCGTGGTCGCCAGCTGCCAGGGCGGATCGAGCAGCAGCAGGCCACTGCCGTTCATGCGCAAGGGCGAGTCGTCAGGCCGGACCAGCAGCTCGACCACCAGCGTGGAGCGGGTCTGCAGCTTGCCGGCGGCGCGCAGGAAGGGCGTCAGCGTGCGGCGTTGCTTGATCGGATACCACAGCGCCTGGATGCCCTGCGGCCAGCGGGCCATCGCGTCGCGCATCGCCGACAGGGCGGTGTCGAACTCGGCGCGCTGGGCCTCGTAGGGCGGGTCGATCAGCACCAGGCCGCGTGCGAACGCCTGGCCGCCCTGGCGTGGCGGCAGCAGGGCCCGGCAGGCCTCGTAGCCGTCGCGGCCGTGCACGGCCACGCGCGGATCCCGGCCCACCGATTGACGCAGCGCCGCCTGGGCGCCGGGTTCGATCTCGCAGCAGGCGATCCGGTCCTGCGCGCGCAGCGCGTGTGCCAGCAGCCACGGGGAGCCGGGATAGGTCGCCTCGCCATGCGCGGCGCGACAGGCGGCCACCGCATCGAGGTACCGGATGACGGCCGGCGTGCGCGCCGGCGCGTCCAGAAGCCGACCGATTCCCCCGTCGGCCTCGCCCGTGCGCCGCGCCTGTTCGTCGAGCAGGCTGTAGACGCCGGCGCCGGCGTGGGTGTCGAGTGCGAAGCACGGCGCCGGCTTGACCGCCAGCGCATCGCAGATCGCGAGCAGCACGACGTGCTTGAGGACATCGGCATGGTTGCCGGCGTGGAAGGCGTGGCGGTAGTTCATGGGCATAGGGTAGCGGTCACCCGCGCGCCGCGCGCCGTATCCTGTGTGGGACCCCGCTGCCCACCGCCCATGGCCCACATCCTGCTCGTCGAGGACGAACCGGCGATCGCCGAGACCATCGTCTACGCGCTGCGCGCCGACGGGCACGCGGTGACGCATTGTCTGGACGGCCGGACGGCGTCGGAGGCCGCGGCGACGGCCGCATTCGATCTGGCGATCCTCGATGTCGGCCTGCCCGACGTCAGCGGCTTCGCGCTGTGCGGCGAGCTGCGCCGTACGGCGCAGCTGCCGGTGATCTTCCTGACCGCGCAGGCCGGCGAGTCGGAGCGCGTGCTCGGCTTCGACCTCGGCGCCGACGACTACATCGCCAAGCCGTTCTCGCTGCGCGAGCTCGTCGCCCGGGTGCGCGTGGTCCTGCGGCGCGGCGCACCCGGTGGCGCAGTCGTCGATGGCAGTCGCACCGGTGCATTCGAGCACGATGTCGCCGGGCGGCGGATCCGGTACCACGGCCAGGCGCTCGACCTGACGCGCTACGAGTACGGCCTCCTGTCCGTGCTGCTGGGGCGCCCGGGCGCGGTGCTGTCGCGCGCCCAGCTGATGGACCGGGTCTGGGAGAACGCGCCCGACAGCGGCGACCGCACCGTCGACACCCACGTCAAGACGCTGCGCGCGAAGCTCCGTGCAGCCGATCCCGGAACCGATCCGCTGCGCACGCACCGCGGCATCGGCTATTCGCTGGACGTCGGCTGATGCCGCGTCGGCGCGCGGCGTGCGGGTGCGACGCCGGATGAGGATCGGCCTGCGCATCCTGCTGGGCTACTTCGCGATCGTCGCGCTGGCGGCGCTGCTGCTGATGCGCGTGTTCTCGCAGGAGGTCAAGCCGGGCGTGCGCCAGGCCATGGAGGACACGCTGGCCGACACCGCCGGCGTGCTGGCGGAACTCGCGACCGACGATTTCCTCGCCGGCCGCATCAATGACGGCGCATTCGCGCAGCGTGTCCGCGCACTGGGCACACGGGAGCTGGACGCCGACATCTGGGGATTCCACAAATCCGGCATCGCCTACCGCGTCTACATCACCGATGCGCGTGGCGTCGTGGTGTTCGACTCCAGCGGGCGCGACCTCGGCCGCGACTACGCCCGCTGGAACGACGTCCACCTGACGCTGCGCGGCCGCTACGGCGCGCGCTCCACGCGCGAAGACCCCGACGACGACGCCAGCTCGGTGATGTACGTGGCCGCGCCGATCCGCGACGGCAACCGGATCGTCGGGGCGCTGACGGTGGCCAAGCCCAACCGCACGATCGCGCCGTTCATCGCGCGCAGCGAGGCGACCATCCTGCGCTGGGGCGGGGTGCTGCTGGGCAGCGCGCTGGCGATCGGCCTGCTCGCGGCGTGGTGGCTGTCGCGCCAGCTGCGCGCGCTGCGCCGGTATGCCGATGCGGTGACGGCCGGTGAACGCGCACCGGTGCCGAAGACGGCGGGCGAATTCGCCGATCTCGGCCAGGCCCTGGACACGATGCGCGAGCGCCTGGAAGGCCGGCAGTACGTGGAGCGCTACGTGCACGCGCTCACCCACGAACTCAAGGCTCCACTGTCGGCGATCCGCAGTGCGGCCGAGCTGCTGGAGACACCGCTGCCCGATGCGGACCGCCGCCGGTTCGCCGCGAGCGTGGTCGCCCAGGGCGAGCGCATGACCCAGATGATCGACAAGCTGCTGGCGCTGGCGGCCGTGGAACACCGGCAGCGGATCGAGCAGCCCGGACGCGTGCCTGTGGTGGCGATGCTCGAGTCGGCACTGGCGACGTTCCGGGACGATCCGCGCCGCGTGCCGGTGGACCTGGCGATCGACGACCGCTGCCGCGACGCGGCCGTGGTCGGCGATGCGTTCCTGCTGCGGCAGATGGTCGCCAACCTCGTCGACAACGCCTGCGATTTCGCCCCCGCAGACAGCGTGGTGGCGGTCGCGCTCGAGCCGGGGACGGGCGATCGGATCGCGATCACGGTGGCCGACCGCGGCCCCGGCGTGCCGGCCTATGCGCTGGACCGTGTGTTCGAGCGCTTCTATTCGCTGCCTCGACCCGGAGGCGGCAGCCGCAGCAGCGGCATCGGCCTGCCGTTCGTGGCCGAAGTGGCGGCGCTGCACGACGGGCGCGCCACCCTGGTCAACCGGCCGGACGGCGGCGCACTGGCGTCGGTCGACCTGCCGAGGGCGCAGCCGCCGACTTCATAGCGACTTCACGCACGCCCCATCGTCCGCTCACGCCGCGCGCGCAGGCTGCGCGCAGATCCGGAATGGAGTGGTGCGATGCGTCTGGCGTTGAAGATCGTGATCGTGGCGGGCCTGAGTCTCGCCATCCTGTTGCCCCTGCTGCTGATCCGCAGTGTGATCCACGACCGGCAGCGCTTCCGACTCGAGGCGGTCGAGCGGATCGCCCTGAGCGAGGCCGGTCGCCAGGCGATGGCCGCGCCGGTGCTCGTGGTGCCCTACACCGAAACCGTGGCCGTCGAGGATGTCGATGCGCAGGGTCGGGTGCTCGGCATCGTGCATCGCGAGCGCGCCGGCACCTGGCTGTTCTTTCCCGACACGGCCACGCTGACCGGCGCGCTGGCGCCGTATACGCGCAGGCTCGGCTTGCACGAAGTGCGCATGTACACGCTGACCGGGCAGATGAGCGCGGACTTCAACGCGCGGATTCCGCAGGACGCAGCCGACGCGGTGGCACCGCGCCGGATCGGCCGGCCGTTCCTCAGCTACAGCATCGCCGACGTGCGTGGACTGCGCGGCACGCCGCGGCTGCGGGTCGACGGCGCGGCGGTGGCCGTGCAGCAGGGCGCGGGCGAGGGCATGGGGGCGGGCGTCCACGCGACGCTGGCCCCGGTGGCGGCGGGCGACGCGCTGCGGGTGCGCGCTGCGTTCGATCTCGAACTGGCCGGCAGCGCTTCGCTCGCTGTCGTGCCGCTGGCGTCCGACACCCGCGTCGTTCTCGACTCGCCATGGCCACACCCGCAGTTCAACGGGCGTTTCCTGCCGCAGTCCAGTGCGATCGGCGCGGGCGGCTTCCGCGCGGAGTGGGCGGTGTCCTCGCTCGCCAGCGACGCACAGCGGCAGTATCGCCAGGGCGCCCGGATCGATCGCGACGTCGCCTCGCTGCTGTTTTTCGAGCACAGCGGGCCGGACATCGACGTGCTCGGCGTCTCGCTGGTCAATCCGGTGGATGCCTATGTCCGTGCGGACCGGGCCAGCAAGTACGGCATCCTGTTCGTGCTGCTGACGTTCTCGGCGTTCTTCATGTTCGAACTGCTGCGCCAGCTGCGGATCCATCCGATCCAGTACGCGCTGGTCGGCATGGCGCTGGCGATCTTCTTCCTGCTGCTGGTCAGCCTGTCGGAACGCATCGCGTTCGGTCCCGCCTACCTCGCGGCGAGCCTGGCCTGCATCGGGCTGATCGGGGTCTACCTCGCGGCCGTGCTGCGCAGCCGCGGCTGGGGCGCCGGATTCGCCGGCATGCTGGGTCTGCTCTACGCCGCGCTGTACGGGTTGCTGGTGTCGGAGGACAACGCGCTGGTGCTGGGCGCGGGTCTGCTGTTCGTGATCCTCGCCGCGGTCATGCTGCTGACCCGCCGGGTGGACTGGTACGCACTCGGCAACGCGCCAGGCCGCGGTCCACCGCCGCCGCCGCTGCCCGACCCCTGAGCGGGGAGTGGCCGGCCGCCCGGGGCCGCGGTGATCCGCGGCCTTGGCGCGTCGGCCACGGCGCCCGTGCAAGACTCGGTGACATGACCGATTCCGCGCCTTCCATACGTGTGCTGTCCGGCGACGCGTTACGCCCGCATCTCGACGATGTCGCGCAGTTGCGCATGCGCGTGTTCCGCGACTGGCCGTATCTGTATGCCGGCGATCCGGCCTACGAACGCGACTACATGGCCGCCTATGCGCGGTCACCGCGCAGCGTGTTCGTGCTCGCGTTCGACGGGGATACCGTGGTCGGGGCGTCGACCGGCGTGCCGCTGGCGGACGAAGACCCCGGCTTCCAGACCCCATTCGTGGACCAGGACATGGCGGTCGCGCGGGTGTTCTATTTCGGCGAATCGGTGCTGCTGTCCGAGTATCGCGGGCGCGGCATCGGCCATGCGTTTTTCGATGCGCGCGAGGCGCACGCCCGCGCGCTGGGCGAGTTCGATCTGACCGCGTTCGCCGCCGTGGACCGGGCTGACGACGATCCGCGTCGGCCTGCGGCCTACCGCGACAACACCGCGTTCTGGCGCACGCGCGGCTACGTGCGCCAGCCCGGCATGAGCATGCTGCTGCGCTGGGAGGAGCTGGAGGTCGGCGATGTGCTGCATCCGATGACGTTCTGGACGCGGCCGCTGGAGGCGGCGGCATGAAGGTCGCGGCCGCGCGGTACCGGATCGGCATGGCGCCGGATTTCGAAGCCTTTGCCGAGCATCAGCGGCGGCTGCTGATGGACGCGGCGGCTGCCGGCGCCGAGGTCGCGGTGCTGCCGGAGTATCTGGCGCTGGAACTGGCAGCGACCTTCGATGCCGAGGTGCGCGGCGACACACTGGCCTCGTTCGCGGCGATCCAGCGCTATCGAGGCGACTGGCTGGCCCTGTTCTCGGGGCTCGCGCGCGACACCGGCATGACCATCGTCGCCGGCAGTTTCCTGCTCGACCTCGGTGACGGCCGCTATCGCAACCGCAGCGACGTGTTCGCGCCTGCAGGCGGCTGCGACTGGCAGGACAAGTTGCAGCTGACCGCGTTCGAGAAGGCGACCGGGGTGATCGTGCCGGGCGACGCGTTGAAGGTCTTCGATCTGGGCCCGGTGCGCGCGGGCGTGGCGATCTGTTACGACATCGAGTTCCCGCTGCCGGTGCGTGCGCAGTGGAACGCGGGCGCACGGCTGCTGCTGGTGCCCAGTTGCACCGACACCGAGGCCGGCGCCACGCGCGTGCGGGTCGGATGCCTGGCCCGTGCACTCGAGAACCGTTGCTTCGTCGCCCAGTCGGTGACGGCCGGCGACGCGCCGTGGACGCCGGTGCTCGATGCGAACACAGGCCGGGCCGCGATCATCGCGCCGATGGATGTCGGGTTCCCCGCCGATGGCCTGTTGGCGGAGACCGGCGACGACGGCAACTGGGCGGTCGCGGACATCGACGTCGACGCGCTCGATGCGGCGCGCGGCATGGCGCAGGTCGCCAACGATCTCGACTGGCCGGGCCAGCAGCGCCCGGCGCTGGCACGCGCCGTCGCGTCGCCGCTGCGCTGAGCGGCCTGGCGGCGCGCTAGCCGAGCGGCATCACCAGCCACAACGATGCGGCGGCGAGCGCGCTGCCGATCGCGGTCGCTGCCAGCACGTCACTCGGGTAGTGCAGGCCCAGCACCACCCGCGAGGCGCCGACCAGCAGCGTGAACGGAACCAGCAGCCCGGCCAGCATCGGATAGTGGGCGATGGCGACGATCGAGAACGCCACCGCATGCAAGGTGTGGCCGGACGGAAAGCTGTACTCGTCGAGCGGCGCGACCCAGGCGCGGATCCGCAGGTCGGCGGCGAACGGACGCGGGCGGCGCGTCCAGCGCTTGAGCCGACGGTAGAGCAGCAGCGCGACCCCGCCGGTGGCCGCCATGTGGGCCGCGGCGACCACGCCGTCGAGGCCGTCGAGCAGCACCAGCGCGCCCATCAGCGCGTACCAGAACACGCCGTCGCCGAGCCGGCTGACCAGGGCGAAGCCCCGTCGCAGCCACCCGCGCGTGCAGGCACGGTTGGCGCGCAGGCACCAGCCGGTCTCGTGGGCCAGAAAACGGCTACGCGGGGGTGCGTGCATCGCGGTTCTCCGGTAAATGCGGCGCGTCGGCAGCCGCCAGCGGCGTGCCGCGCAGCCCTGCCAGCAGCGTGTCGAGTTCGCGGACCACCTGCTCCGGGGCCAGCCGCAGCATCGCCTCGCGGCCGGCCAGGGCCATTGCGCGCCGACCCGCGCCGTCGCCGGCCAGATGCACCGCGGCGTCGACGAAGTCCGTCTCGTCGCCGCTCACGCATGCGCCGTGCAGGCCGTCGCACAGGTGTTCGGCGGCCGCGCCGAGGGCGAAGGCGACCTGTGGCACGCCGCTGGCCATCGCTTCGAGCACCACGTTGCCGAAGGTCTCGCTGCGGCTGGGAAACAGGAACAGGTCGGCGCTGGCCAGGTGGCGGGCGAGATCGCGCCCGCGGCGGGTGCCGGTGAACAGGATGTCGGGATGCGCGCGCTGCAGCGGCTCGCGCAATGGGCCGTCGCCGACGAACACCATCCGCGCGCCGGGGTGGCGCGGCTGCAGTGCGCGGAACGCGCGGATCGCGAGATCGAGGTTTTTCTCGGCGGCGACCCGCCCGACATGGATCACGGCCAGGCTGTCGGCGCCGAGACCCCATTCGGTCCGCAGCGCGGGGTCACGCCGCGCCGGGTCGAAGCGCGTGCAGTCGACGGCGCGCGGCAAGGTCACCGCGTGGCGGATGCCCTGGTCCTGTACCCAGCCGGCGAGTGCGCGCGTGGCGACCACGGTCGCATCGGCCGAGGCGTGGAAGCGGCGCATCCACGCCAGCGCCACCGGCTCGAGCGCGGGCAGGCCGTAGTCGGCCATGTACAGGTCGAACCGCGTGTGCAGCGCGGTGACCACCGGAATGCCGAGTGCGCGCGCGGCGCGGATCGCCGACGCGCCGAGCAGCCCCTCGGTGGCGACGTAGACGGCATCGGGCCGGCGCGTGCGCCAGTGGGCCCGCAGACGCCGACCGGCCGGAAGCCCCACGCGCAGCGCCTGGTACCGCGGCAGGCGCAGGCCGCGGACCCGCAGGGTGCCGTCGGCATCGAGCTCCGGCCGCTCGTCGCTCCTGGCCGGCCGGACGATGTCGACCTGGTGCCCGCGGGTGCGCAGGCCGTCCGCGTAGGACTGCAGCGTGAGTGCGACGCCGTTGACCTCGGGCGGGTAGGTGTCGGTGACGATCGCGTAGCGCATCGTGACGGTCCGTGCCTGGGCTTGGCGCATGGTCGGCGCCCGGGATGCCGGCACGGTGACAGCGGTTTGACGGTTCGGTGACCGCGCGGGCGCCGGACCCGGAGCGCGGCCGGGGCCACGGTGGCGAGGCGGGCAGGCCCCGCACTGCGCGGTGTCCGGGAGCCCTGCAGCTCAGGTCCGACCGTGACGCCGGACCGGCGCCGTCCACCGGTCTCGCGGGGTCAGTCGGCGCTGAGCACCAGACGGATGCCCAGCGGTGCGATCTCGTCGGGCTCGCCTTCGAGATCGATGCGCAGCAGCGGCCGGGCATCGAGCCAGCGCTGCGAGAAGCGCAGCGTCAGTACGTCGTCGGCGACGCCGGCATGCAGCAGCGGAATGTCGTCCGCCTCGTGGCTGCGATGCAGCAGAACCGCCAGGCGCAGCAGCGCGGCGGTGCGGCGCGCCTGCACCAGCAGGCGGTCGGGCACGGCGTCGAATGCGGACTTCGGCACCTTGCGCCGGTGGCAGCGCACCAGCGCCGCCAGGAACTGCTGCTCCTGGCGTGAGAAGCCCGCGATGTCGGAATGTTCGAGCACATAGGCGCCGTGCACGTGGTACTGGCTGTGCGCGATCACCAGGCCCAGTTCGTGCACGCGCGCGGCCCAGGCGAGCATGCGCAGATCGTCGGCGTCGAGCCGCCACGCACGTGCTACCTGGTCGAACAGGCGCAGCGCCGTGGCCTCGACGCGACCGGCCTGGACGCGGTCGATGCCGTAGCGTTGCATCAGGGCCTCGACCGAGGCCTCGCGCGGATCGTCCTCGCCCGCGCGGCCGAGCAGGTCGCGCAGCACACCCTCGCGCATCGCCGCCTTGCTGACCTGCATGCGTTCGATGCCGAACACGCCGAACGCCGCTTCCAGCACCAGGATGCCGCCGGCGATGATCGGCCGCCGGTCGTCGGACAAGCCGGGCAGGGTGATCGCGTCGATATGGCCCGCCTCGAGCAGGCGGTCCCGCACCTGCGGCAGGGCCTCGGCGGTCACCGCGCCCTTGGTGAGCTTCATCGCGGCGCAGATCTCGCCGATCGCCTTGTTGGTGCCCGAGGCGCCGACCACTTCCTGCCAGCCCAGCGCGCGGTAGGTGCTCGCGAACTGCTGGAATTCGGCCGAGACTTCGGACAGCGCATCCCGCCAGCGTTTTTTCGACAGCTTGCCGCCGGGGAAGAACCGCCGCGTGCTCGCGACGCAGCCGATCTGCAGGCTTTCGCGCTCGAGTGCTTCGAAGCCGCTGCCGATGATGCATTCGGTCGAACCGCCGCCGATGTCGATCACCAGCCGGCGCTGGCCCGGCTTCGGCGGCTGCGCGTGGGCCACGCCGAGATAGATCAGGCGCGCTTCCTCGCGGCCGGCGATGACTTCGATCGCATGGCCGAGCGCGGTTTCGGCCGGTACCAGGAAGGCCTGCGGCGCGGCGAGCCGACGCACGGTATTGGTGGCCAGTGCGCGTACGTTCTGCGGCGGGATGTCGCGGATGCGCTGGCCGAAGCGCGACAGGCAGGCCAGCGCGCGCTGGCGGACCTCGGCGGTCAGGCCGCCGCGCGTATCCAGCCCTTCGGCCATGCGCACGGTCTCGCGCAGGCGGTCGACCACACGCAGCTGGCCCAGCGTGTAGCGGGCGACGATCATGTGGAAGCTGTTGGAGCCGAGATCGATCGCGGCGAGCATGTCGCCGTCCGCGATCGGGGGCGTCATGGCGTCGACGCGTGCGGACGTGTCCTGGCCGGTCATGACACTCCTGCGGGAGCACGGCGCGCGACGCGCCCCGTGCGGACGATGGGGACCGGCATGGTAAAGCATGCCGGGATGTCCACCGTCATCCTCAGGCGCAGAGCCGGGCCAGCAGCCAGCCCTGCGCCGAATGCGGCATCGCGTCGCCTTCGGGCGCGAGATGGACGTAGCTGCCGTCCTCGCGCAGTTCCCAGGCGTTGACGTTGTCGGCCAGGTAGTTGTCGAGCGATTCCTCGCGCACGCGCGTCGCGATCTCGCGATCCAGGATCGGGAAGCAGGTCTCGACCCGGCGCAGCAGGTTGCGCTCCAGCCAGTCCGCGCTGGCGCAGAACAGCTCGGGCGTGCCGCCGTTCTCGAACCAGTAGACGCGATGGTGTTCGAGGAAGCGGCCGACGATCGAGCGCACGCGGATGTTCTCCGACACGCCGGGGACACCCGGGCGCAGCGCACAGGCGCCGCGCACGATCAGATCGATCTGCACGCCGGCCTGCGAGGCCGCGTAGAGCGCGCGCATCACCTGGGTCTCGTTGAGGGCGTTCATCTTGGCGACGATGCGCGCCGGCTGGCCGTTGCGCGCATTGCGCGCCTCGCGCTCGATCCGCGCGATCAGGCCGGCGTGCAGGGTGAACGGCGACTGCAGCAGGCACTTGAGCTCGATCGCCGGCGCCAGGCCGGACATCTGCTGGAACAGCAAGTGGACGTCGTTGCCGATATCGGGATTGGCGGTGATCAGGCCGAAATCGGTGTAACCGCGCGCGGTGCCGGCGTGGTAATTGCCGGTGCCCAGGTGCACGTAACGCCGCAGCTTGCGACCTTCGCGACGCACGATCAGCAGCATCTTGGCGTGGGTCTTGTAGCCGACCACGCCGTAGACGACCTGCACGCCGGCCTCCTGCAGCCGGTCGGCGAGGCCGAGGTTGGCTTCCTCGTCGAAGCGCGCGCGCAGTTCGACCACCACGGTCACGTCCTTGCCGTTGCGCGCGGCCTGGATCAGGTGTTCGACGATCGGCGAGTCCTTGCCGGCGCGGTACAGCGTCTGCTTGATCGCCAGGACGTTGGGATCCTCGGCGGACTGCTTGATCAGTTCCAGCACCGGCGTGAATGCGTCGAACGGGTGGTGGAGCAGCACGTCGCCGTCGGCGACCAGTTCGAACATCGAATCGCTGCCCGGCAGCTGGCGCTGCTGGAACGTCGGAAACTTCAGGTCCGGGCGCTGCACCAGATCGAAGATCTGGCTGATGCGGTTGAGGTTGACGGGTCCGTCGATGCGGTAGACCGCGTTCTCGGGCAGGTCGAAGTTCTGCAGCAGCGTGCGCACGATCGGCTTGGGGCAGGTCGCAGCGATCTCCAGCCGCATCGCGCGCAGGTAGCCGCGTCCCACCAGTTCGTCGCGCAGCGCGAGGGCGAGGTTCTCGACCTCCTCCTCGTCGACGATCAGTTCGGAATTGCGGGTCACGCGGAACTGGTAGGCGCCCTTGACGTCCATGCCGGGGAACAGCTCATGGACGAATTCCGACAGCACCGCCGACAGGAACACGAAGTCGTATTCGCCGCCGGAGATGCTCTCGGGCAGCTGGATGATCCGCGGCAGCGAGCGCGGCGCGCGCACGATGGCGAGATTTCCCACGCGGCCGAACGCGTCCTTGCCCTTGAGCACGACCACGATGTTGAGCGACTTGTTGAGGATCTTCGGGAACGGATGCGCCGGATCCAGGCCCAGCGGCGACAGCACCGGCATGACCTCCTCGCGGAAGTAGGCGCGCAGCCAGCGCGTCTGTCGCGCGGTCCAGGCATCGCGGCCGAGGATGCGCACGCCGGCCGCGCCCAGCGACGGCCGCATCACCTTGTTCCAGCAGGCGTACTGCGCCTCGACCAGCTCGGCGGCGCGGTCGTGGATGCGCTTGAGCACCGTCGTCGGGGTCATACCGTCGGGCGGCAGCGGCGTGCCGAAATCCTGCGCATGGCGCACGGTGGCGGCGCGGATCTCGAAGAACTCGTCGAGATTGGTGCACGAGATGCACAGGTACTTCAGCCGCTCGAGCAATGGCACGGATTCGTCCAGCGCCTGGGCCAGCACGCGGAAGTTGAAGTCCAGCTGCGACAGCTCGCGGTTGAGGAACAACGCCGGATCGAGCAGCGGGTCGGTCACGCCGTCCTGCAGCGCGGTCGCGTGGGCGTCGGCGGCCGACTGGGCGGTGCCCTGCGCGCGGTTGCGGCGGGGGGCAGCGGATTTCCGGGTCATCCGGTGGCTCCGAGATAGGCGGCCTCGCGTGGGCGCACGCGTTCGGCGGTGAAATGGCAGGCGAACCGGCTGCCGCGACCGACTTCGCTGTCGATCTCCAGCCGGGCCTGGTGCAGGTGCAGGACGTGCTTGACGATCGCCAGGCCCAGTCCGGTGCCGCCCGACTCGCGCGAGCGGCTGGTCGAGACGCGGTAGAAGCGCTCCGTGATGCGGGGCAGATGCGCGGGCGGGATGCCGTAGCCGGTGTCCTCGACCGCGAGTGCGACACCGCCGTCAGCGGTGGCCTCGTAGCGGATCGTGATGCGCCCGCCTGCTGGCGTGTAGCGCACGGCGTTGCTGACCAGGTTGGAGAAGGCGCTGTGCAGTTCGCGCGGCGAGCCGACGAGATCGGTCGGCGAGGCATCGTCGACGCCGATCGTGTGCCGGCCCTGGCTGAGCATCGTCAACTCGCGCCGCAGCGAGGCCAGCATCGAGGCCATGGACACCGTTTCCTCGCCGATGCTGTCCTGGGCCTCGAGGCGCGACAGTGTCAGCAGGTCTTCGACCAGTTGTGTCATGCGCTGCGACTGGTGCTGCATTTCCTGCAGCATCGGCGCCCACTCCGGCTGCTCGGCGGGGTCGAGCATGTCGAGGTAGCCATGCACGACCGTCAGCGGCGTGCGCAGCTCGTGCGACACGTTGGCGACGAAATCGCGGCGCATCTGCTCCAGCCGCACCAGCTTGGTGACGTCGCGGGCCACCAGCAGCCAGAGGTCTTCGGAATACGGGATCAGACGCAGTTCAAGACGCGTGCCCGACGAGACCGGCGACGCCACGTCGAGCATCGGCTCGGCGCGCCGGCCGTGCGCGAACCAGTGCGCGACGGGCAGCGGCTGCAGCGTCGCCCCCACCGGCTTGCCGATGTCGCGCGGCATGCGCAGCCCGAGCAGCGTGGTCGCGGCGGTATTGAACCACTGGATGCGCTGGCTGTTGCGTTCCACCACGACTACCGCGTCGGGCAAGGCGGCCGCGACTGCGCGGTAGGCCCGCAACATCGCGATCAGGCGCCGCTTGCGCGCGCGCATGTCCTGCTGACCGCGGTGCAGCAGCCGGTCGGTCTCCTGCCACACGCCGTCGCCCTGCGGCGGCGGCACACGGCTGCGCGAGGTCAGGCGACGCAGCAGGTCGTAGAGCTTCCAGTAGTGCCAGGCGACGACGCAGAGCGCGGCGATCGCCAGCGCCATCCACACTTCGCCCACGATCGCGCCGACCACGGCAGCGCCGGCGAGCACGACGGCGAGTTGCAGCAGGGTGCGGGTCCAAGCGACGTGGATACGGGGGGGCATGTGGGCAAGTCTAGGCAATGTGGGGGCGCAGGTTGCTGTTGTCGGAGTGGCGGCTGCCGCGAAGGCTGGTGATGTTGCCTTCGCGTCGGCGATTCCGCTTTTCCGAGAAGCCTGATGCAACATCGGTGCCGCCAGACCCGGAGGGCGCCGCCCATGGATGGGCGGCGTTTTTCGACCGAGCCAGGATGGCGAGTCGAAAAATCCCGGAACGAACGACTCGCCGGATGTGTTTCGTCGGGGAAGGCCCTTTCTTTTGGTTACTTTTCTTTGGGCCAACAAAGAAAAGTGACCCGCTCGCTCGTGGCGAGCGGAAGCTCTTGATCTCTTTAACCGTGAGCGAAGAAAGATGAGTCAAAGGCTTTCGTCCGCTGTCGCGGCCGAGTTCATTTCTTTTGACAATCGTCAAAAGAAACGGAAGGTGAATTAACACGCGAAGTGCACCGCGCCGAGGAGTTCTCGCATTCTTTCGATCGGTGATTTGAACCCATAACGTTTTCTCGGCCGAGAGTTGAGTTTGTGCGCGACGCGGTCGCAGGCCTTCTGTTGGAGACGAGCCAGGCTGCTTCGTTTTGGGAAGTACTGGCGGAGCAGTCCGTTGAAGTTCTCGTTGCTGCCACGCTCCCAGGGGCGATGCGGATACGCGAAGTAGCAGCGTACGCCCGTCGCTTCTTCAAGCGCTTTGTAACCGTGGAATTCGGTGCCGTTGTCCCATGTGATGGTTGCAAACGGCAAGCCGCTTTCCCGGATCAGCCGCAGCGTGGCGCGATTGACGGCTTTGCTCGTTCGATGTGGAAGCGGTGCCACCAAGGCCAAGCCGGAACTGCGTTCAACAAGCGTCAGCAGGCACTGCCGCTCGCAGGCGGGTCCGCTCACCGTATCGCCCTCCCAGTGTCCCGGCTCCTCGCGAAGATCGACTTCCGGCGGCCGCGTGTCGATCATGGGCTTGCCTTGCAGACGGCCGCGCTTTTCCGGGCCCCAGGTGCGCTTTCGGCGTCGCTTTCTGCCTTGACGCAATGCGTCGCGCAGGCCGCCGCCGTGCGCGGAGTCGGCTCGCACATGGCGATAGATCGTCATGTGGCTGATGTTCGCAATGTTGTTTTCGGCCAGCCAACGCGCGATCTGCTCGGGACTCCACTGCTCATGACGAAGCAGAGCCTCGACAGCGGCGTACACCGCTTCGCCATGCTGTCGAATCTGGCGCGAGCGGCGGCGACGACCATTCATGCGCTCCTGGGCTTTGCTTGGCCTGTATGCACCATCCGTCGCAAAGCAGGCGTTGCGGCGGGTCTCGCGACTGATCGTGCTTGGACTTCGCCCCAGGACGCGGGCAATCGCGCGACAGGACATGCCTTGCTGCCTGAGTGCAGACAAGGTGTATCGTTCCTGCTCGGTGAGCTGGTTGTACATGAGGGATCGTCTCTTGCCGGAGTGATCCCCTCCAGTCTGCCAGCTCACCTCTTTAGTTTCGGGCGGCGCGGGTGTTGCACTTACTTTGTTAACTCGCGGAACCAAAGAAAAACGATTCCCCGACACAGCAGCCCCACCCCTCATTCGTTCCGGCATTTTCCGACTCGCCATCCTGGCTCGGTCGGAAAACGCCGCACATCCATGTGCGGCGCCCTCCGGGTGTTGGCTGTGCAGCGCAGCGGATCGAAGATCAAATGCAACGGGCCGCCTTGCGAGGTTCACACCGACGCCGAGAACCGGTACCCCGAGCCCCGCACCGTCTGCACCATGCCGTCGAGCCCGCTCGGCTCGAGTGTCTTGCGCAGCCGGCGGATGTGCACGTCGACGGTGCGTTCCTCGACGTAGACGCTGCCGCCCCAGACGTGGTCGAGCAGTTGCGAACGGCTGTAGACGCGTTCCGGGTGGGTCATGAAGAAATGCAGCAGGCGGTACTCGGTGGGGCCGATCTGGATCGGCTCCTGGCCGGCGAAGACCCGGTGCGCGGCGCCGTCGATGCGCAGTTCGCCGACGCTGACGCTGCCGTCCTCGTCGTCGTCGCGGGCGCGGCGCATCACCGCGCGGATGCGGGCCAGCAGTTCGCGTGCCGAGAACGGCTTGACCACGTAATCGTCGACGCCGGCCTCGAGCCCGCCGACGCGGTCGTTCTCTTCGCCGCGGGCGGTGAGCATGATGATCGGGATGTCGCGGGTCAGCGCGTCCTTGCGCCAGCGACGGGCCAGCTCGAGGCCGCTGGTGCCCGGCAGCATCCAGTCGAGCAGGATCAGGTCCGGCACGCGGTCCACGATCGCCGACTGGGCCTCGCGGGCGTCGCCGGCGTGCATGGGTTCGAACTCGCCCTTGCGCAGCGCGAAGGCGACCATGTCGCGGATCGCCGGTTCGTCGTCGACGATGAGGATGCGCTTCTGCATGGAGCCTTCCATTGACCGGGGGACGCCGCCATTACACGACAGTTTTATGACGGGCTGGTGACATGGTCACAGGGCATCGTCCGGGCGTGTCCTGGCGCATCGGACGGACCCGCGGTGCGGGTGTTTCCCGGCCCGCGAGGTCGGTGTCGCGTCCAGTGGTGAACGCCTATCCGCCGGGTGCCCGGCACTGCCTATCAGGCGCGCGCGAGCGATCCGGTGCGACGCTGGAAACCCCGTGTCCGAATGCCCGAACCGACAGCCACGCGCGCCCCGCATCCTGCCCCGGGCGGCGCCCGGAGCTGCCTCAGCGGCGGCGCAGATCCTCGTCGCGAACGCCCTGGCGGTGCAGCTCCAGCACGGTCGGCGTGATCGACGCGATCCGTGCATCGATCCGGGCGCGCGCGTAGTAGTCGAGATCCTCGCGCTTCTTCAGCGTGTTGAGCTGGATCAGGGCCTGCTCGGCACGTCCGCCGAGGAAGGCGGCCTCGGCCCAGGCCTCGCCGGCGCGGACCGGGTCGCCGGCCATCTCGCTGGCACGCGCGAAGGCGCGCTGGAACGCGGGATCGGCATTCGACGAGTTCAGCAGCGGACGCAGGATGGCCTGGGCGCGGCGACCGGCCTCGGGCGTGTTGCGCTCCGCCAGCCGGTCCGCGTACGTCAGCACGACCGCCGGATTCCGCGGCATGCGGTCGAGCAGTGCCTCGAACCGCCGGTCCGCAGCGGCCGTGCGGCCTGCACGGGCGTCGGCCTCGGCCACGCCCAGCGACAGCCAGACATCGCCGGGATAGGACCCCAGCAGCTCGGTCAGCTCGCGCGAGGCGCTGTCGAGATCGTTCGCCTGCATCCGGGCCACGGCCAGGCCGTAGCGCTGGGCGTCGGTGAGCGGCCCGGCCCGGCGCATGGCTTCGTATTCGCGGATCGCCAGCGCCGGCGTGTTGGCGCTGAGCACGCGCAGGCGCTCACGGGCCCAGCCGAACTGGGTACCGTCGGCTGCCGAGGTCGCGCCCGGCGGCAGACGCAGGGACACCGGCATCAGCGGGTTGTCGAGCGCGCGCGGCGGGGCGGCCTGCGGCGCATCGATCATCACCCGTTGCGTGACCGAGCCCTGCGGCGTCGTGGTCACCGCGGTCACCGTGTCGCGGCCCATGCGCTCGGCGCGGTCGCGGGCCTCGCTGATGCGCGTGGTGGTGACCGGGTGGGTGCGGAGGTAATCGGGCAGGCGCTCGCGTTCGCCGCCCTGGTTGGTGCGTGAGACCGCCTGCATGCGTTCGAACATCGTGGCCATGGCCTCGGGGTCGTACCCGCTGCGGGCCAGGGTGCGGATGCCGAGGCGGTCGGCCTCGGATTCGTTGGAGCGGGTGTAGTCGATCTGCCGCTGCAGGGCCAGGCCCTGGGCACCCGCGAGTACCGCCATCGCGGCGTCGTCGGACGAGTTGCTGCCGCTCTGCGAGGCCACGGCGATCGCGCCGAGCATGGCCAGCAGCATCGGCACCTGGTCGCGTTGCGCGCGCTCCACGCCGCGCAGGACGTGCGACTGGGTCACGTGGGCCACTTCGTGCGCCAGCACCGCGGCCACTTCGTCCTCGGTCTCGGCCGCCAGCACCAGGCCGGCATTCATGCCGATGTAGCCGCCCAGCGTGGCGAACGCGTTGATGCTGCGGTCGCGCATCATGAAGAAGGTGAACGGCTGTTGCGGCTGGTCGCTGGAGGACGCGAGCCGGGTGCCCGCGGTGCGCAGCCAGCCGTCGACCAACGGGTCCTCGAGCACGTAGTTGTAGTGGCGCAGCTGGGCCAGCAGCATCTGGCCGTATTCCGACTGCTTGGCCGGGCTCAGTACCGCGCCGGCCGAGGACCCGATATCCGGCAACCGGGTGTCCTGCGCGGGCGCGCACCACGCGGTCGCGGCCAGTGCCAGCGCCGTGACCGGCAGCAGCAGCCTCGATCGGATGGGGCGGGCATTGGAATCGGCGTATCGCATCGCATCTCGCTGGCAGGGGCGGGAACGCACCACTCGGCTGCCGAGCATGGCCGCAGTCCGGCGCCGGGGCGTGAATCCCATGTTAAGCGTGGAACGCAGCATCAACGGGGCGCTCATCGTGGCGTGACCGGTTCTGACCGACAATCCGCGCACGAAGTTTCCTGGAGATCGCCTTGAACAGTCCCGCCCCCGGCGCGCCGTCGCCCGAAATCACCGTCTACACCAGTGCGATCTGCGGGTACTGCGTGGCCGCCAAGCAGTTCCTCAAGAGCCAGGGGCTCGAGTGGAACGAGGTGCGCATCGATCTCGACGCCGCCGCGCGCGAACACATGATGGCCCGTGCGCGCCGGACCAGCGTGCCGCAGATCTTCGTCGGCGAGACCCACGTCGGCGGCTACGACGACATGATGGCGCTGCACCGCAAGGGCGGTTTCCTGCCGTTGCTCGAGGGCGGCGCGCAGTGAGCGCGGCACCCACGGGCGTGGACGGCGAGGCCGACCGGATCGCCGAGTTCACCGCGTTCCGCAAGCGCATGAACGAACGCATCCTCGGTGAGCCCAACCAGGTCGTGCGCCGCTTTTTCGCGCTCGATACCCAGACCTACCAGGCCGGCGCGCTGGACGTGAAGACCAAGGAACTGCTGGGCCTGGTCGCCTCGATGGTGCTGCGCTGCGACGACTGCATCAGCTATCACGTCGCGCAGTGCAAGGAGGCCGGTGTCAGCCGCGAGGAGTTCTTCGAGACCTTCTCGGTGGGCCTCGTCGTCGGCGGCAGCATCGTCATCCCACACCTGCGCCGGGCGGTCGATTTCCTCGATCGTCTGGAGCAGGGCGAGGCGGCGAATCCGGACGCGCACGCGCACGGTTGAGCGGCTGCGACCTTGGTCGATTTGGGGCGGCATGGCCGCCTCGGGCATAATGGGCGGGTTTTCTCACCCGACGCCGCCGATCCCCCGCGGCGTCCCAAGCGTACGGATTGCCACCCCACATGACCCAGACGATTACGATCATCCGCGGCGACGGTATCGGCCCGGAGATCATGGACGCCACGCTGCACGTGCTCGACGCGATGCAGCTCGGCCTGCAGTACGAAGACGCCGATGCCGGCCTGATGGCCCTCGAAAAGCACGGCGAACTGCTGCCTGCGGCCACCATGGATTCGATCCGCCGCAACAAGATCGCGCTCAAGAGCCCGCTGACCACGCCGGTCGGTGGCGGCTTCAGCTCGATCAACGTTGAACTGCGTCGCCAGTTCGACCTCTACGCCAACGTGCGGCCGGCGACCTCGTTCCCGAACACCCGTTCGCGCTTCGCCGACGGCGTCAACCTGATCACGATCCGCGAAAACACCGAAGGCTCGTACATCAGCGAGGGCCAGGAAACCTCGGCCGATGGCGAGACCGCGGTGTCGGTCACGCGCATCACCCGCAAGGGCTCGGACCGCATCGTGCGCTACGCGTTCGAGCTGGCGCGCAAGACCGGGCGCAAGAAGGTCACGATCGTCCACAAGGCCAACATCCTCAAGAGCACGTCGGGCCTGTTCCTGAAGGTCGCGCGTGAGGTGGCGGCCGAGTATCCGGACATCGAAGCCAACGAGATGATCGTCGACAACACCTGCATGCAGCTGGTGATGCGCCCCGAGCAGTTCGACATCATCGTGACCACGAACCTCTTCGGCGACATCATCTCGGACCTGTGCGCCGGTCTGGTCGGCGGCCTGGGCCTCGCGCCGGGCGCGAACATCGGTCAGGACGTCGCGATCTTCGAAGCCGTGCACGGCTCGGCGCCCGACATCGCCGGCAAGGGCCTGGCCAATCCGTGCGCGCTGCTGCTGGCGGCGGCGCAGATGCTCGACCATCTGGCGATGCCCGAGCAGGCCGAACGCCTGCGCAAGGCGATCGTCGCCACGCTCGAAGCGAAGGACGGCGTGACCCCGGACCTCGGCGGCAGCGGCAACACGATGGGCTTCGCCAAGGCGATCGTGGCCCACCTGTAACCGCGCCTGCGGTGCCATGCGGGTTCGCAACGGGACGCTTCGGCGTCCCGTTTTTCATGCGCGACTGTCCCGCGGTCCGCCATGACGCCACGCGGCGCGGACCGCACAATGCACGTCCACGTTCCGGACCCCGCCGATGACCGTTCGTCCCAGTGCGCTGGCACTGACTCCGCTGTTGCTGTTCCTGGCGCTGTTCTTCGGCGCGGGCCTGTATTTCACGGCCCAGGGCGAACCGATGGGCTTCTACCAGCTGCGCGCACCGGTCGCGATCCTGCCGGCGCTGGCGCTGGGCGTCTGGCTTGCCCGCCGGCGCGGCCTCGCCGCAGGCGAGTTGCTGCTGCGCGGCATGGGCGATCCGAACATCGTGCTGATGTGCCTGATCTTCCTGCTCGCCGGCGCGTTCGCCTACGTTTCGAGCGCGATCGGTGCGGTCGATGCGGTGGTGTCGATCGGACTGTCGGCCGTGCCGCCGGCGCTGGTGCTGCCGGGTCTGTTCGTGCTGTCGGGACTGATTGCGCTCGCCATCGGCACGTCGATGGGCACGATCGCGGCCGTGGTGCCCATCGCGCTCGGCGTGGCCGATGCCTCGGGGCTCGAGCCGGCGCTGGTCGTCGGCACGGTGATCGGCGGGGCGATGTTCGGCGACAACCTGTCGATCATTTCCGACACCACCATCGCGGCGACCCGCACCCAGGGCGCGCAGATGCGCGACAAGTTCCGCGAGAACGTGCGGATCGCGGTGCCAGTGGCGGCGGCCACTGCCGTCGTGCTCGGCCTGCTTGGCGCCGCGTCGCCGATCGACGCCGAGCCGAGCGGTTCGCCCTGGCTCATGGCGCCTTACCTCCTGGTGCTGGCGCTCGCGGTCGCCGGCGTCAACGTGCTCGTGGTGCTGTCGCTGGGCATCGTGCTGGCGGGCATGTTCGGCCTGGTGTTCGCGGACGATTACGGGCCGGTGGCCTTCGTCGGCGACATCTGGTCGGGCTTCGAGGGCATGACCGAGATCCTGCTGCTGTCACTGTTGATCGGTGGTCTCGGCGCACTGACCAAGGCCAGCGGCGGCCTGGATTGGCTGGCGCAGGCGATCGAACGCATCGCGCGCGGTCGCCGCGGGCGTCGCGCCGGTGAGTTCAGCATCGCCGCGCTGTCGACGACTGCCGACGTGTTCACCGCCAACAACACGGTCGCGATCCTGGTCAGCGGCGGCGTGGCCCGCGATATCGCCGAAAAACATGGCATCAGCCCGCGGCGTGCGGCCAGCGTGCTCGACATCTTCGCCTGCGTGGCCCAGGGCGTGCTGCCCTACGGCGCGCAGATCCTGCTGGCGGCCTCGCTGTCCGCGGTATCGCCGCTGGCGTTGGCCGGAAGCGTCTATTACTGCTGGCTGCTGGCGGTCGCCACCATCGTCTTCATCGCCTGGCCGCGGCGGCGGGCGGGTAAGGCGGCTGGAGAGTCGCGATGATCATGTATCTACCGGATTGAATCGAGGTGCCTGGAGCGCCTTTTGCGCGCGAGCCGGGATGCGCGAGATGCGAAGATCGCCTTGGGCCCAGTGCTCTGCTATGCCGGTCCAGGCGACTGGCTGGGCGCAGTCGGTTGGCGAGGAGAGGGGCGTCTCGCGCCTGTTTCAAAGCGGAAACGGCTGTGCCCGCCACCCTCCTCAAGCCTCCCTTCGCGGCGTGTGCATTCTTATCGGCGACCGGCCTCTCGGTTGGGGGCGGCTCGCGGCGGCTTTCACTTCTTCCGCCGGCCTGGTCTAAAGTCGCTGAGACGGCCGCTTTCGAGATGCAGGCGGGCGACCCGCGTCCAGACACCGCGACCCAGTCGCGCAGGAGAATGGCATGAGCAACGGATGGAGACTGGGCGTTCTCGCCCTTGCCCTGGCAACTGGAAGCGTGCAGGCGCAGGTCTACAAATGTGTTCGCGCCAATGGCGTGACCGAGTACGCGCAAACCCCATGCGGGGATGATGCACGCGAGGTCGAAGTCCGTGCAGCACCGACGACGAGCGCAGATGATGGTGGCGACCGGAACCGGCAGGCGATTGCGCAATCCACCGCTTTGTCGTCTGCCGGCATCTCGGAGCGTAACTGCGTGCGGCGCGCGGAAGCAGATATTCTCGGACCCGCAAACCGGCGGGCCGCGGCCTATCAGCAGCAGATCAGTGCGCTCAACGCCCAATTGGCCGGTGCCGCCAACGATCTGGCAGGGGCGACGTCGCAATCGGGGATCCGGACTCAGATTGCCGGTGTGCAGCAGGCGATGGCGACCGACCGGTCGGGTGCCGATGCACAGGTGGTCGTCGCGCGCCAGGACTGTGCGACGGCACGGCGCGCGCGCGAGGACGAAATCCGACGCGAGGCCCCCAACGCCTCGAGCCTCTGAGCACTGGCTGAAGCGGCGGCCGTCGCGCGGAAATTCTGGTCCGGATGGCGCGCCCGACAGGAATCGAACCTGTAACCCCCGGCTTAGAAGGCCGGTGCTCTATCCGGTTGAGCTACGGGCGCGGAGGGACGCGGCAAACGGAAAAATGGTCGGGGTAGAGGGATTCGAACCCCCGACATCCTGCTCCCAAAGCAGGCGCGCTACCAGACTGCGCTATACCCCGCCGGAACGAGCGGCGACACGCGCGGCGCGATCGCCGGGCGAGGGCGGCATTGTCGGAACCCGCCGTGGCGCTGTCAACGCGGCACCGTGACGCCGGCGCCGTGTATCCTGTTCATTGCGATCTTCCACGGACATCACAGGGGCCTTCTTCCATGCGCAGCGGCAATCCGACCCTCAAGGAATCGACGTTCCTCGACCTCGCCAGCGGCAGCGTCGTCTCGCGCGACGGCGAAGCGATGACCCTCAACGGCACGATCAGCAAGACCGGATTCCTGTTGTTGCTGACCGTGCTGACCGCGGCATTCGCCTGGTCACAGGTCGAGTTCGGCGTCGACGGCCGTCCGCAGCCGGGCTTCGGGATCTACATGTGGGGCGGTGCGATCGGCGGCTTCGTCATCGCGATGGTCACCGTATTCAAGAAGGAATGGGCGCCGGTGACCGCGCCGCTGTACGCGCTCGTCGAGGGCTTCTTCCTCGGCGCGATCTCGGCGATGTACAACTTCATGTACGAAGGCATCGTGCTGCAGGCGGTGATGCTGACCTTCGGCACGCTGTTCGCACTGCTGTTCGCCTACCGCAGCGGCCTGATCAAGGCCACCGAGAACTTCAAGCTGGGCGTGGTCGCCGCGACGGGCGGCATCGCGCTGGTCTATCTGGCGACGATCGCGCTGGGCTTTTTCGGCGTGTCGATCCCGCTGATCCACGAATCGGGTCTGGTCGGCATCGGCTTCAGCCTGTTCGTGGTCGTGATCGCAGCGCTGAACCTCGTGCTGGACTTCGATTTCATCGAAACCGGCGTCGAGCAGGGCGCGCCGAAGTACATGGAGTGGTACGGCGCATTCGGGCTGATGGTGACGCTGGTCTGGCTGTACATCGAGTTCCTGCGCCTGCTGTCGAAGCTGCAGTCGCGCAACTGACGGCGGTCTCCGCCAACGACATGGAACGGGCGCCCGAGGGCGCCCGTTTCCGTTCTGGTCTCGCGAAACGCTGCGCGCGGGGCGATGGCCCGACGCCCGTGCCGCAATGACACGATCCGCCCGCGCCATCCTCCAACCCTGCACGCGCACTCCACAGTCCGCTGCCTACGCTTGCGCACCATTCCGGAACATCCCGCCATGCGCCTGCTCACCGGCTGCGAACTCTCGATCGAGACCGAGGCGCCCAGCCCCGTGCAGGCCATGCTGCGTCCGCGCTCCGGTGGCGTGCTCTGGCGCGTCAATGACCGGGATGGCTTCGATCCGGCCCATGCGTTCGCCGAATATGTGGACGGGTTCGGAAACCGCTGCCAGCGCTTCACGTTGCCCGAGGGTCTGACGCGGTTGCAGGTGCAGTCGGTGGTCGATACTGCAGACGATCTACCCGTCGCGCCGATGGCGCCGGCCAACGACCCGGCGACGCTTCCCGACGAGACGCTGCAGTTCCTGCTGCCGAGCCGTTACTGCCCGTCCGACCGCGCCGCGATGTGGCAGCGGGCGAAGGCCGTGGTCGGCGACGCGCCGGCAGGGTACGCACAGGCCGAAGCCATCCGGGCCTGGATTCACGGCCACCTGGCGTATCGCTACGGCACCAGCGATTCCAGCACCGATGCCCAGCAGACGCTGGAGCAGGGCGCCGGCGTCTGCCGCGATTTCGCCCACGTAGGTATCACCTTGTGCCGCGCGCTGGATATCCCCGCGCGGATGGTCGTGGGCTGGCTGCATGCGCTCAAGCCCATGGACATGCACGCCTGGTTCGAGGCGTATCTGGGCGATGCCTGGTATGCGTTCGATGCGACCCAGGCCGCGCCCCGTGGCGGGCGCGTGGTCATCGCGCATGGGCGCGATGCGGCCGATGTCGCCTTCCTCACCACGTACCGTCCGCTGCGGACGCTGTCGATCCGGGTGTGGACCGAGATCGACGGCGACGCGCCGGCGGACTGAAGGCCTCCGATGCGATTGTTCAAGTGCTCGCAATGCGAGCAGGTGCTGTATTTCGAGAACACCGAGTGCCTGCGGTGCGGCCGGCGTCTCGGGTTTTTCCCCGACGGCCTGACGCTCGAAGCCCTCGATGCCGAGGGCGACGACTGGCGCTCGCTCGGCGGCCAGGCGGGGGTCTACCGCTTCTGCCGCAATGCCGATCATTCGGCGTGCAACTGGATGCTGCCGGTGGGCGATCGGGCGCGCTACTGCCGGGCCTGTCGCCACAACCGTACGGTCCCCGATCTCGGCATTCCCGAGCGGCTCGACGCCTGGCGACGTATCGAGACGGCGAAACGGCGCCTGTTCTACACATTGCTGCGGCTGCATCTGCCGACGCCGGATCCCAACAGCGGGGATCCGCAGCCGCTGTCGTTCGATTTCCTCGCGGATCCGCGTCGCGGCCCGAAGGTGATGACCGGGCACGACAACGGCCACATCACGATCGCGCTGTCCGAAGCCGACGACCTTGCGCGCGAGCGGCTGCGCATCGAGCTAGGCGAGCCCTACCGCACGCTGCTCGGGCACTTCAGGCACGAGATCGGCCACTACTACTGGGATCGCCTGGTCCGCGACGCGGGCGAGGCGGAGCTCGAACGCTGTCGGGCCGTCTTCGGTGACGACCGGCGCGACTACGGCGAAGCGCTGGCCTCGCACTACGCCAATGGCGCGCCGGAGGACTGGCAGGCCAGCTACGTCAGCAGCTACGCCACGATGCACGCCTGGGAAGACTGGGCAGAAACCTGGGCTCACTACCTGCACATGGTCGACACGCTCGAGATGGCCTCGGCGTTCGGTATCCGCGTGGTTCCGGACGTGTCCGAGGATGCATCGATGGACACGCGTCCGGCGCCTGATCCCTTCCACGTGGTCAATGTCCAGCGCCTGATCGATGCCTGGCTGCCGCTGACCTACGCGGTCAACAGCCTCAACCGCGCAATGGGGCAGCCGGATCTGTATCCGTTCGTGATCGCGCCGGCCGTGGTCGTCAAGATGGCCTACATCCACGATCTGATCCGGCGTCACGCGGCGGGCAGGGCGCCGTTTGCGGGCCCGCATGCGGTCGGTGCGCCCTCCTGAACCCTTGGCGCGTGCGCAGGCCGGCACCCGCGCGCGGGCCATGCCGGTGCCATTTCACCTGGACGCGCGCTACACTTCGCGCCGGCCGCAGCGAATTTTTTCGCTCCGGGCATTCCGTTTCCGGACGAATCGGATAGAATGCGCGGCTCGTCGCGGGGCTGGTCTCCAGGCGGACAAACGATTTCTGGTGGATGTAGCTCAGTTGGTTAGAGCACCGGATTGTGATTCCGGGGGTCGCGGGTTCAAATCCCGTCTTCCACCCCAGTGTCAGAAGCAACTGCAGGATTTGGGTTGCTGAGCCGCGCGGACTTGCTATACTGCGCGGCCGATTTATCGGGCCGTTAGCTCAGTTGGTAGAGCAGTTGACTCTTAATCAATAGGTCCAAGGTTCGAATCCTTGACGGCCCACCAGTTAGAACAAGGGGTTACGTGCAAACGTAGCCCCTTTTTCTTTGTCTGGATCCCGCGTGTACAGCCGGTGTACTAAGCCGCGAACCCGATATTGATGCGTGTGGCCGGTCGCGGCCTCTGCGCGCCATACAGCGCCAGGCCCGTCGCGATCAGCAAGTCATCGTGGGCGCCCGAGCGGGCGTTGAACTGCGCATTGCCGGCCTGGGTGAAGTTGAGCCGGTAGTCGGCCAGCTCGCGCGCCAGGGTCGCCGCGTCGGCGAGATCCTGCTCGATCGCGAGCTCGCCGGTATGTAGCGCGGCCTGCAGACGGCTCACTAGATCGACCTTCGACACCGAGTGCCGATCGCCCTGTGCGGTCGAATCCTTGCCGCCGGTCAGGTTCACGCGGTTGAGGTTCCGGATCTTCGCGTCGTGCAGCAGGTCGCCCACCGGGCGGCCCACGCCCGTGAAGTCGTAGAACACGCGCGCATCCTTGAGCGGCGCACGCCGCACCATCTCGGCGATGTGGGCCACCTGTGCCGGGTAGTGCGTTCCCAGTGGCAGCCGCTCGAGATGGCGCACGTTGAACTGCTCCGGGATCGCACGCGCTTCACTGCGCCATTCCGCAGCCTCCGACGCACTGACCTTGCCCGAGTAGATGGCATTGGCCTCGACCCATACGTGCTCGATGACCGCGATCGCGGTGGGGTCATGGGCTTGGCCCAGGTCGACGCCGACGACGAACTCTCGCTTTTCTTCCAGATACCAGGCTAGATCGCCCACAACGGACCCCCTGCAGGCCGGACAGCCCGCTCAATCAATTCAGTTGGAAACAGCTGTTCTTCCGTGTCGACGAACTCGCACAGATACTCTTGCTTGAAGATGAAGTCGCCGACCATGCGGCGCTCCTCTTGCAGCCACTCAGCCGAGATGCGCGGGCATTGGTGCGCGGTGATGCGCGTGCGCTGCCAAGAGTCGCCCCCGTGCTCCCACGCTTCGTAGAACCATCCACGCTTGCCCCAGGGCGTCGTCAGGCAAACCATGCGACCTTGATCGGCCTGCGTGCTTGTCGTCGCCAGCATCGGCCGCAGGGAGCCGTAGAGCGCGTCCTCCGTGCGGCTGGCCTCGTCGACCAGGATCAACCGCGGTGCGCTGTATCCGCGCGTGGTGGCCTCGTTGCCGGGCAGGGCGATGATGCGGCTCCCATTGGGTAGCTCCATCTTGGTCTCAGTCACGCGCACCGGCTCCGGTACGCCCTCCAAGCTGCGATAGAACGTGGCCACCTTCTTGAACAGCTCGGTCGACTGACGCTGCGCAGGCGCAAATATCAGGACCAGGCCCGGATCGAACAGCGCGGAATGTACAGCCAGGCCGGCCACGGTCGTGCTCTTGCCGCTCTGGCGACTGCACAACAGCAGTTGCCGCGGGTGATCGCTGCGCAACACGCCGTCCTGCCAGGGGTCGGCCTCCATGCCGGCGGCGCGGAAGATGGCGGGCGGATCCAGGGCCAGCGCGAAGTCGGCAGCAATGCCGCTCATGCGTTCATGTGCTCGAGCACGCGCGCCGATTCCTGGGCGATGACGTCCTGCCCCTGTGCCGCCATTGCCTCGGCGCGCTGTAGCGCGGCGATGACAGCGCCATGGGCCTCCGGGAACGGGCGGAGTGCGCGTGTCAGTTCAGTGCGGACCGCGTGCCACTCGGGTGACGCGGCCAGGTGCAGATGACGGTGATCGTGGCGGATCACGGAACCCATTTCCCCCAGCAGCTTTGCGATGCGCTCCGATGCCTTGCCGGCCTCCGATAGCGCGGCGCGCTCGCCCGCGTCGTCACCGATCCGCACAGACCTATCTGCATTGCAGTACAGCCGGCCGCGGATCAAAATCAAATGGTCCAGCAGGCTTTTCGATTCCAGCTCGCGGATGTGCGCCAGCTCCTCATCGGACCGCGCAGGCCGCACACGCAGGCGCTTCACCAGGTCAGGATCCATGCGCGCGCGGTAGCGCGACAGAATCGACTGGTCGAGCCCGTACCGCTTCGACAACGCGGTCTGACTCACGCCATTGGCGAGCGCCAGTTCGATTGCGGCACGGTCGGGATGCTCGGCGATGATGGATTTGCGGCCGGCGGTCACTTAGATCGCTCCCATCTTCCGGACGATCACGCCGCCCTGCATCAGCTCGTAGAGCACAAGCTCGCCACCGATCGGCGCATTCGGATCCACCTTGGCGAAGGCTTCCACCTGCGCGCGCGCTGCGGTCAGCATTGCACCCGGCGTGCTGAGGTCGGCCGAAGATCCGCCCGGGAAGTCGGGGCCTGCGCACGTGCTGTGGATCTGCTCGACCATGCAACGGCCGTCCGGCGTCATGGTGGCAATCAGGGCGCGCGGTTGACCGGTCTGCGGCGACCATCCGGCGACGGTCATCTCGCAGCCCTCTGCGTGGCTATTGGCCACCCCACCAGCATGGGCACGCGCCTGCAAGGTCTGAGTGTGGGCACGCGCCAAGAGCACCGGCAGCGAGGCGGCGAGTACGTCGATGTCGAGATATGTCTCGATCGACATCGCTTGAAACGCGGCGAAGTAGAGATTCGAGATGCCGCCACGGCTGGCGATTACGGTGTCTCCCACGATCACGGCCTTCTGCATGTGACCGGTGGTGGGGGCATCGCCGATGCGACAGCCGGCGACCGCGGTGTCGACCGCGACCAAAATCTTGCCGGGGGTAATTGCGACGTTGCAGATGCTCATCGGATCACCTTCCCGCCGATCGCCGGACCTGCCGCGTAGACAGCCACCGACAACGCAGCGCCAGCGAATCCACCGCCCACCGCTGCGCCCACGCCAGCCCAGCCGCCGGCCGCAGCGGTGCCTAGGCCGAACGTGAAGTACGTGAGCGCCGCGAACGCGATGATGTAGAGCGCCTGCTTCTTCGCGACGCCGCGGACCTCGATCAACGTACCGTCCTTCGGGCGCACCCTGTCCATGATCTGGTGCGGGACGAACACGCCCTCGATGCGCACCTCCCACATGTCATCGGCCCACCCGTCGACGGTGCGGCGCAGGAACGGCCCCAGCTTCTCGCCGGGCAGCATCTCGGCCACCTGGTTGGTCTGCCCTTCGCAGGTGACAGGGTGCGGCGTGTAGACCAGGCGGGTTTCGTTGGTGGTGGCTGTGGTCATGTGTGATTCCTTCGTAGTCACGCCCGCACCGCCTCGACGCGGGAGCGTCGTGCGAGATACGGGGCGGCAAGTACAGCCGACGCCGCAAGCGCCGGTGCGGTTGGCGCAGGCTCTGCATAGGCCACTTCGAGCACGTCGACGCGCTCGCGGATGACGGGGCCGCGTGGCGCCGGCGCGATGTCGGCTGCGTGCAGCTCGATCGCGAGCGCGCACTGCGCGGCCTTGATCGCGTGCGGGATTGCGTCACGCGCTACGCCCGGCACTTCGACGCGCGGCCATGCCAGCGCCTGCCAGTGCGACGCGCGCTGCCCAGCCCACGGCAGGGCGTCCATCTGCGCGGCTGCACGGCGCAGCAGGACGTCCAGCGCGTCGCCATCGGCCGGCAAGGCGCCGCCGTAGCCCGACGCTCGCGCCTGCAGCTCTGAGCGCGTGGCGTAGGAGTCTGCATTGCCCGCGCCGGTGCCTGTCTCGATCGTGAGCACTGCGCGCCCTCAGCTCTCGAGCTTGCGCGACAGGGCGAGCCACGCCTCATCGGCGGCCTGGGCTTGGCGCTTGAACTCTTCGCCCACCTCGGGGCTCCCGATGATCTTGCCGTCGAGCTGGAACAGGTCATCGAATGCGCTTTTGACGAGCGCGCGCGAGCGGGCGAGGCCGCGGCGCAGTGCTGCGAGGTCCGGGGCGAGGCGGTTCTCGGCGCGCATGCGGTAGTGCGCCTGTTCCTCGGGCGTGACGCCGGTGGTCATTTGGCGGCCGGACAACACCGCGGCGATCACGGCCTGGTCGCCGCTCTCGATGGCGCGGCCGATCGCGAGGCGGCGCTCGTCGATGGTCATGCTGCGCAGCGCCTGCCGGATCTCGGCGGCGTCGGGCGAGGTGTTCGAGCCGATGCGGTCGCTGATTTCGCGTTCGAGCGTGCGCTCGCGCGCCTCGATGCTCGCCAGTGCGCCGTCATGCCGGCGGGCCGCGTCACGCATCAGGCGGTCATAGGCGGCACGCACGGCGTCCAGGTGCTCGGCCGGCGTCTTGCGCGGGTCGCGGTTCTGGCGGGCCTGTTCCAACGCCTGCAGCCCCTCGGACATGGCGCGCTGTGCGGCGATGGTCGACGAGATGGCCGGCTCGGTCGGAGCAAGCGGGCCGGCTTCGCGGGCGATCTCTGCCGCGTGGCCGTCGGTCGCACGGAGCGAGATGGAGCGCGGGAGCGGCGGCAGCACGACAGGCGCCGGGCGCTCGGGCGGCTGTTGCACGTCGTCCAGCGTGACCGGCGGGCGGTCGTAGGTGACGGGCGGGGGAGGCGGCGCAACCGCTTCGGCGGGGGCTTGATCTTGGGGGCTGAGGTCGGTCACGGGCGGCGATACGCATAAAGGGGATGTGCCACCCTAACAAGTACACCAGAAATCAGCAATTGACTTTGACTGCTGTTTTCCTGCTGTTTTCCTGTATAAACCTACTGACAGAAGATCAGTAGATACAGCAGAAATCAGCCATTCAGCCGCATAAGTTGTTGATTTTGAACGGGAATTTGAGGGCGTTTCGTTTGCACCCCAGAACGGGCCATCCGTGGCCGTTGCACTGGTGTTGCATGCTGTTGCGTTGCGTTGCGTTGCAGGTGTTGCGCCTAGGTGTTGCGCTGTTGCGTTGCATTGGCCCCCCGAAGGGGGCCATGCATGCAACATGCAACAGGCGTCGAATCAGGCCGCCTTGTCGGGCGTGATCCATCGGCTCACGGTGGTGTGGTGCCGCCCCACCTGAGTAGCGATGTCGCGGGTAGAAAGACCCTCTGCCGCCAGCGCCAACGCCGTGACCTTGAGTGCTGCGTTGCCAGGCTTCTTGTCTGCTTCCGCTACCAGCTTGGCAGCCAGCTCAGCAGCCGGCGCCCGGACAACCAGGCTCGACTCGGTTTCCCCCTCATCGTCCACAAGTCCGGCAATTTCGACGGACTCGGTAGTGAGAAAGATGGTGGGATGTTCCTTGTCGTCTTTCTGCTTCGGGTTGCTCAGCTCGAGGACGGCTTTGCCTTCGCCCTTGGCCTTCAAGTAGAACTGCACGTCCACGCCGGCGGGCATGCTGCTATGCCCCCGCGCGCGGTCGCCGTCGTGTCCGGTGTGGTGCACCGCCAGAACCGCGCACTGGAATTCCTGCCGCATCGCCTTCATGGCCTTGAACACTTCGCCCATGTCCTTTCCGTCGTTCTCCTGACCGCCGGCCAGCGCGGTGAACAGGGTGTCCAGGACGATCAGGCGAGGCGCGCCGCGTTGTGCTGCCAGTCCCCGAATGGTCAGCACCAGCTGCGCCAGCTCGTCAGGCTTTCGGATCTCAGGCATCTCGCGGAAGGCGAGGTTGGCCATGCTCCCGCCGTTTGCGATTTCCCACGCACGCAGACGACGCGCGAAACCGCCTTCACCTTCGCCCGCAAGGTAGATCACCGTTCCTTGCTGAGTCGGCTTGCCGTGCCAATCGAAGCCGTTAGCGATGCAGCCCGCCATGTCGATTGCTACGAAGGTCTTGCAGGTGCCCCAGCCGCCATAGAGCAAGCCGGTGCAGACATCCGGCAGCAGCTTGCGAATGGCCCAGGTTGCAGGCTTCAGGCGTGCGGCACTGGTCAATTCGTCGCCCCAGACGAAGCCCCAGGGATCATTGCCCGCCGGCTGCCCCCGGATCTTCTCGAGCATCGCGGTCAGGTCCACGGTGGGCGGCGGCAGCCCATCGGCGCGCGGCTTTGCCATGCCGGACGCGATGCCGTCACGAATGGTAGCCAGCACCTTTGCCGGGTTGTCCCATCCTTCAGTCGCGGCCGTAAGCGAAGCCTCGACTACCGCCGCGGACAGCTGCCCGGATGGTACAAATCCGCCCAGGCTGTGCGCCTCGCGGTTCAAAACGTCGTTGCGATCGCCGGCGGGCGTTGTCTGCACGGCACGCACGGCCAGTTCAAGCGCGCGCAGGGCGTATGCGGTCGGCTCGGTAACAGGTGGACCCTGCGGCGCTTCCTGAGCCTGGTGCATAGCTTCCGCCGGCAGTTTCGCCAGTAGCTCATCGACGCGCGCCGCCGCACCATCCATCACAGTGATGGTCGAAGTGGTGACCGGCAGGTACAGCGGCTGTTCGGGCCGATCGCAGCTCGAGTCCCACGGCAGAGGGGGATAGCCTGCGTCCGCCATGTCCGCGTCGATTCGAGCACGCATGGCTTGCGAGGCCCGCACCCGCTCAAGCCGCGGCAACGCTGCATCCAGCTCGACCACGACCCGACAGCGCGGTGCTTCGGACGTGTGGGACGCGGTGGTATAGACGAGCGCCGAATAGCGTTGCAGGACGTACACCAGTGCCGTGAAGCTCTCCGGCGTGAGAGATGCCACCTCCCGCGGGGAGCTGTCCTTGCGTGCGTCCACGTCCAGCCCCAGCCATGCCACCGGCTGCACGCACTCCTTGCAGCGGTGGTGCTTTCCGATTGCGCTGGGAAAGCGGGCGCGGTGGAGGGCGTCATCGGGGGCGATTGCGCACGGCGCTGCAATCCATTGTTCGCCCTTCTTGGTCGCCCGATCTGACGCGATGGCGTCGCACAGCTCTGCGAAGGTTTCGGCGTCACGAATCGCGGGCGCGTTGTCGTGCTCGCCCATGCCGCGGCTGTAGGCGAACTCGGGTTGCAACCTCTCTACCGCGGCGCTAGCCTTGGTATCGAAGCCGCCCGCTTCTGCGCTTTTCGAGACCCCGCCCGCCAGCGGGGTTTCGTGCGTCTGGGGGCCGGTCATGCGTCGTCTCCGCTGGCACGGTTGAGCGCGCGAAGGGCCTGCAGGATGTGCGCCTCGATGTCCTCAAGCGCCCAATAACCGCTTTCCAGGCACGGCCACATGTTCAGCGCGGTGATCTCGAGCGTGTAGCGTGCCGAGTCGAATTCCTCCCGCGCCTCTCGGTTCCTTTCTTCGCGCGCCGCGTGGCGCCGCGCGTTCTGCGCGCCGTCGAGGTGGAGGATGTACAGCGCGCCGGCCGCTCGCTCCGAATAGTCGTCACCGTTGACGGCCTCGAGCGCGTCATCGCGGATCTTCTGCAGCAGCTCGCGCCCTTCGGGGATCTCGTCCGCGCGCTGAATCACGGACAACAGGCGCGGGGCCGTCATCCGGCGCCACTGCTCGCGGGTCAGCAGGCCGACGGACATTTGCCAGTCCAGGAACGGCCCCACGGCCTCCAGGTAGGCGTGCGCATCGCCCGCCGCCTTGGCCGCGTCCAGGACCGCCATCAGCGCGAAGCCGGTATCTTCCTGCACCGGTGTGAGCTGGGGCTCGACCGGGTGAAGTGGAATGACAACCCGGCTCATGCTGCAGCCCCCGCGAAGCGCTCGGCGCTCTTGGCGCGCTGGCTCTCGATCCAGGCGGTGATGTCGTCGACGTGGTAGTACGCCTTGCGCCCCAGCTTGGTGACGCGCGGGCCTTGGCCCTTGTGCGCCATCATCTCGGCGGTTCGGTACAAGATGCCGTAGGCGTCGCAGAACTCCTGCCGGGTCATCAGGCAGGCGAACGGGTTGGGTTTCTCGTTGGTTGAGGTCATGTGACAAGCTCCGGATACCGGTATGGCTGCATTGGAACGACGCAGCCGTGCTCGCCACCGCTCTCATCCCCGCTGTCGCGGGTTCTAGTCCTCTGATTCTTGGGTCAGAGGAAGAGGTCTCCCCGATGTGTCGCTCTGGTTCGCTCCTGGCCTTCGCCTCTTGGAGCCGCCCGCATGGGCCCGTATGTGTCCAGCGCCTAGCATCGAGTACCGGTGTATTCGGTACAGAATCCTAGCGTCCCCGTGCGGTGTCAACCCAACACGGGGGCGCTATCTTTTAGCTAACTTTTCCGCTCATCGCCTGCTGTGCGCCTTCGAGTTTCTCGGCGATCAGGCTGGCCACGGTCCGCATGTGCGGGATCAGGTCCTCGGCAATGTCCCCCACCTGGGCGAGGATCTCGGCGAGGGCGCGGGCCTCGTCGATCAGTGCGTCGGCGGCGTTGAGGTTGTCGGTGTGCATTACAGTTTCGGTTGCCATGATCGAAGTCTCCTTTCGGTTATGGAAGTCGGCCCTGTTCGCGCAGGGCCGGCGTTTACGCCTTGCGGCGAATAGGGGTGACGTTGCTGGGGGTGTTGCTCAGTCGGGCGTCGATGGTCCTTTGCAGGGTCTCGAGCGCGGCCCGCTTCTCATCCACGAACTCGTGGCGGTTGTAGTGCTTGCCGCCGACGCTGTTGTCGACGTGATTCAGCACGCGGTCGCGGTGCTCGCGCGGCACCTTGGCCGACGCCATGATGGTTTCAGCGGTGCGGCGCAGGTCGTGGGGTGTGAACCGCGCGAGCGCGTGGCCTTCCGCCGTGTAGGCGTCCAGGGCGGCATCGAGCATCTGCGCCCGCTGGCGGTCCGTGTAGCGCCCGCCGCGCAGGGCAGGGAACACGTAGCGCGTCGAGCGGCGCGGCTTGCCCGCGGCCTCGCGTTCCGTCTGCTCCTGCTCCCAGCGGACGCGCTGGTCCTCGATGATCGCCAGTAGCTCGGGCGTGAGGGGCAGCATGTGCTCGCGCTTGTTCTTCGACCGCGCCTTCGGGATCAGCCACTCGCCCGCTTCCAGGTCGAGCTCGGCCCACTCCATGCCAACGACCTCGCCGGGGCGGCAGCCTGTCAGCAGCTGTGCGCGAAGGGCCGCGGCGTAGCTCGCCGGCATGTAGCGGTCGCCATCGGTCAGCGCCCAGAACGCCCGCAGCTCGTCGGCGCGCTCGAGTGAACGGTCGCGGGCCACGGCCTCGGTCTCGATCTTCATGCGAGCCGCGGGGTGTGCCTTGACGATCTCGCGATCGATGCCGAACGCAAACAGCTTTTTGACCAACGCCAGGACGCCGCGCGCCTCATAGGGCGCCGGCCGTTGTCCGGTCGACTCGTCGCCGAGTTCGATGGGTGACAGCAGGGCGTGGATATCGCTGCGGGTGATGCTTGCCGCCTTGCGGTTGCGCCAGGCCGGCAGGATGCGGGCCTCTATCCGGCGCCGGTCCAGGTCCGCGCTGCGCTTCTTGGGCGCGTACTCCTTCAGGTAGCGCTCGCACAGCTGCGCCATCGTGGCGCCCTGCCGGATCGCTGCCCGCTTCGACGCCTTGTCGATGCCGCGCGCTGCGTCGCCTATGGCCTTCGCCGCTTCCTTACGAAATTCCGACACCGACGTGCCGCCAGCTCCCCTATAGGGTCCGAGCTTCACGCGTACTTGCTTCCCGGCCTCGTCACCCTCGCCAAGCGTATAGCGCGCCGCGAATGACTTTGAGCCGCCTGCGGTCACGATGAGGCAGAACCCGCGGGTCTCCGAATCGCTGTAGACCGTCACCCGCTGGCCGTCGCGGACGGTCGCCGTGCGGCAGAAGGTGTCCGTGATCTTGACCCGCTCGACCGTCTTTCGCTGGGTAGCCATCGTGTACTCGCTGTGTACTAACGTTGATTGAAAAGGAACTGTAGCGAGTGTGCATTTGTTCACTAGGTAAAGTCAACCATGATGCGGGTTGTATGGTCTGTGTACTTGGATCGGCCGGGCTCTAAGGCCGTCTGAATACTGACTCTTAATCAATAGGTCCAAGGTTCGAATCCTTGACGGCCCACCAGTTCGCGAAGACGCCCGGCCTTGCCGGGCGTTCTTCGTTTCAGGGTCTGGCGACGGTTGCGGTGGCTCCATCGGCCGGGCGCAGCGGCCGCGGATGGTCTACGATGCGCCGGCCCGCGGCCGGGCACATTGCGAAAGTGGCGGAATTGGTAGACGCCCTGGTTTTAGGTACCAGTGCCGCAAGGCGTGCGGGTTCGAGTCCCGCCTTTCGCACCACAGCCGGCGCGCATGGCACCGGTCCTGTCGATCGGTGGCGTCCCTCCGGGACGTCATGCCTGTCGGAAGGCGCGCGCCTTCCGGGCCTGTCTCCGGCAGATGGCTCGCGCCGGACGGCGCGCATCGCTGGCGGCCGGGACGCGAATCCGCCACACTATCGCGTTCCGTCGTCGGGGCCCGCCCGGCCCTCCGGCGGCAGTCTTACCAACCTCAATCAGTCAGATGTCGCGCGGCGGGCTGCCGCGAGCGCAGGAGTGGATATGCAAGTTTCGGTCGAATCGCTGGGCAGTCTGGAACGCAAGATGACGTTCCGCGTGCCATCCGAACGCCTGGAGACCCAGGTCGGTGGCCGTCTGCGCGAGATCGCGCGGACCACCCGCCTCAAGGGCTTCCGCCCGGGCAAGGTGCCGGCCAAGGTGGTCGAGCAGCGTTTCGGCGAGCAGGTCCGCGCCGAGGTCCTCGACGGCCTGCTGCGCGAAGGCTTCGACCAGGCGATCCGCGAGAACGCGCTTCGCCTGGCCGGCGCGCCGCAGATCACGCCGGACGGCGAAGCCGGCGAAGGCGAACTCGCCTTCACCGCGACGTTCGAGGTGGTGCCGGATTTTGGTGACATCGAGCTCGAGAAGCTCGAGGTGGTGCGCCATACCGCCGAAGTCGCCGAAGACGACATCGATCGCATGATCGAGAACCTGCGTCTGCAGCGCCGCAGCTGGAGCGCGGTCACGCGCGGTGCGCAGAAGGGCGATGCGGTCGATGTCGAGACCTGGTCGCAGATCGGCGATGACCGCCTGCCGCCCGAAGGCGCCGAGCGCGGCGTCACCGTGCTCGGTTCGGGCGCGATGTACCCGGAGATCGAGGACGCACTGGTCGGCCTGGCCAAGGGCGAAGAGAAGACCGTCGAGGTGACCTTCCCGGACGACTGGCGCGTGCCGCAGCTGGCGGGCAAGCAGGCCAGCGTGCACGTCAAGGTGGAGCAGGTCTCCGAGCAGCAGCTGCCCGAGGTCGATGGTGCGTTCATCCGCAGCTTCGGCGTCAAGAGTGGCGAAATGGCGCAGTTCCGCGCCGAGATCCGCAGCAACCTGGAGCGTGAGCTCAAGGGCGCGCTGATGAACCGTCTGCGTCGTGAAGTGGGCGAGCAGCTGGTCGCCGCCTTTGCACACGTCGAGCTGCCGCCGAAGCTGGTCGAGGCCGAGGCGAAGTCGCTGCTGCGCCAGACCGTGGAACAGGCGCGTCGCAACGGCCAGAACCCGAACGTCGCCGAGTATGCGCACGCCGGGTTCGTCGAGCCGGCGCGCAAGCGCGTGCTCGTCGGCCTGCTGGTCGGCGAAGTGGCCCGTCGCCACGATCTCAAGCTCGACCCCAAGCGGGTGAACGAGACCATGCGTCTGATCGCCTCCACCTACGAGGAGCCGCAGCAGGTCATTGAGATGTACCGCAACGACCCCCAGCTGATGTCGGGTCTGCAGAACCGTGTCATGGAAGAGCAGGTGATCGACTGGATCGCCGAGCGCGCCCAGCACACCGAGCAGGCGCTGAGCTTCCAGGACGCGATCGGCCCGCAGGGCTGATCCGCGACGCCTCCCCCGTCCGGCCCTCGTGGGCCGGACGCTCCGATGGAAACCGAGCGATGAGCATCGAAACGAAAGCCCTCAACCTGGTGCCGATGGTGGTCGAACAGACCAGCCGCGGCGAGCGCGCGTACGACATCTATTCGCGCCTGTTGAAGGAGCGCGTGATCTTCCTCGTCGGTGGCATCGACGACCACATGGCGAACGTGATCGTCGCCCAGTTGCTGTTCCTCGAGGCGGAAAACCCCGAGAAGGACATCAACCTGTACATCAACTCGCCCGGCGGCATCGTCACCGCCGGCATGGCGATCTACGACACCATGCAGTTCATCAAGCCCGACGTCAGCACGATCTGCATCGGTCAGGCGGCCAGCATGGGCGCGCTGCTGCTGTCGGCCGGCGCCGCCGGCAAGCGCTACGCGCTGCCGAACTCGCGCGTGATGATCCATCAGCCGCTGGGTGGCTTCCAGGGTCAGGCGACCGACATCGACATCCACGCGCGCGAAATCCTGTCGATGAAGCGTCGTCTGAACGAGATCATGGCCCACCACACCGGCCAGCCGTTCGACACGATCGCCCACGATACCGAGCGCGACAACTTCAAGAGTGCGGAAGCGGCCCGCGAATACGGGCTGGTCGACCAGGTGCTCGAACGTCGCCCGGACGAGTCGATCACGCCGAACTGATCGGCCAAGGGATTGATTCAAAAGGCATTGGTGCGGCGGCGCGCTCCCGTTGGAGGCGCCGGACGCTGTGCTATTCTCGAAACGTAACCGCAACACAGATTTGGCGAAGGCATGAGCGAAGACCGTCAGGGTCGTTCCGGCGACAGCAACAAGATCCTCTACTGTTCTTTCTGCGGAAAGAGCCAGCATGAGGTGCGCAAGCTGATTGCGGGCCCCAGCGTGTTCATCTGTGATGAGTGCGTCGAGCTGTGCAACGACATCATCCGCGAGGAACTCGAGGAGAAGGCGCAGTCGGCACGCAGCTCGCTGCCCAAGCCGCGCGAGATCCTCGAAGTGCTCGACCAGTACGTCATCGGCCAGAAGCGGGCCAAGAAGACGCTGGCGGTGGCGGTGTACAACCACTACAAGCGCATCGAGAGCCGCAGCAAGAACGACGAGGTCGAGCTCGCGAAGTCGAACATCCTGCTGATCGGGCCCACCGGGTCGGGCAAGACGCTGCTGGCCGAAACGCTGGCGCGCCTGCTCAACGTGCCGTTCACGATGGCCGATGCGACGACGCTGACCGAAGCCGGTTACGTCGGCGAGGACGTCGAGAACATCATCCAGAAGCTGCTGCAGAAGTGCGATTACGACGCCGAGAAGGCGCAGCAGGGCATCGTCTACATCGACGAGATCGACAAGATCTCGCGCAAGAGCGAGAACCCGTCGATCACGCGCGACGTGTCGGGCGAGGGCGTGCAGCAGGCGCTGCTCAAGCTGATCGAGGGCACTGTGGCCAGCGTGCCGCCGCAGGGCGGTCGCAAGCACCCGCAGCAGGAATTCCTGCAGGTCGACACCAAGAACATTCTGTTCATCGTCGGCGGTGCGTTCGCCGGTCTCGACAAGGTGATCCAGGCACGCAGCACCGACGCCAGCGGTATCGGCTTCGGCGCCAAGCTCAAGAGCAGCGAACGCAAGGCCGACACCGGCAAGGTGCTGGCCGACGTCGAGCCCGAGGACCTGATCAAGTTCGGCTTGATCCCCGAGTTCGTCGGCCGTCTGCCGGTGGTCGCCACGCTCGAGGAGCTCGACGAGCCGGCGTTGATCCAGATCCTCACCGAGCCCAAGAACGCGATCAGCAAGCAGTTCAAGAAGCTGTTCGAGATGGAAGGCGTCGAGCTGGAATTCCGGCCGGACGCGCTCACCGCGATCGCCAAGAAGGCGATCAAGCGCAAGACCGGTGCGCGCGGCCTGCGCACGATCGTCGAGTCGGTGCTGCTGGACACGATGTACGAGCTGCCGTCGCTGGAGAACGTCAGCAAGGTCGTCGTCGACGAGTCGGTGATCGAACACAAGTCCGAGCCGTACCTGATCTACGAGACCCCCGCCACCGAGCAGAAGGTCGCGTCCGGCGACTGAGCGATGATTCGATGGCCGGAACGAAACGTTCCGTCACTGCACCATTGGGCTGGATGTCCGGCTGATGACCGCCACGACGCGCCGCGCACCGCAAGGTCCGCGGCGCGTCTGGTTTGCGACCCCCGTCGGGTGCTTGCAACGCGGGCGACGGCGCCCCATAAACGAAGCCAGGCGGCGTTGCCGTCACCGATCGGCGCCGCCGGCCGGATGCGATTTTCCGAGGAACGACGATGAGCCCACGCACCGCCCCCGAAACCCACGACCTGCCGGTCCTGCCGCTGCGTGACGTCGTGGTGTTTCCGCACATGGTCATCCCGCTGTTCGTCGGCCGGGACAAGTCCATCAAGGCGCTGGACGTCGCGATGGAGGCGGACAAGCGCATCCTGCTGGTGGCCCAGAAGTCGGCCGAAACCGACGACCCGGGTGCGGACGACCTCTACCAGGTCGGCACGCTGGCAACGGTGCTCCAGCTGCTCAAGCTGCCGGACGGCACGATCAAGGTGCTCGTCGAGGGCACCGAGCGCGTGACCCTGCGCGACGTGGCCGAGCGCGACGGCGCGCTGTCGGGGATCGGCACGGCGATCGAGCCGGTCGAAGGTCGCGAACCGCGTGAGGTCGAAGCCATCGCGCGTTCGCTGATGAGCCTGTTCGAGCAGTACGTCAAGACCAACCGCAAGCTGCCGCCCGAACTGCTGCAGACGCTCGCCGGCATCGACGAGCCCGGCCGGCTGGCCGACACCATCGCCGCGCATCTGGCCGTGCGTCTTCCCGACAAGCAGCGCCTGCTCGAATCGGTGGATACCGCCGACCGGCTTGAACTGCTGGTCGGCTTCGTCGACGGCGAGATCGACGTGCAGCAGATGGAGAAGCGCATCCGCGGCCGCGTGAAATCGCAGATGGAGAAGTCGCAGCGCGAGTACTACCTCAACGAGCAGATGAAGGCGATCCAGAAGGAGCTGGGCGAAATCGACGATGCGCCGAACGACATGGAAGAGATCGCGCGCAAGATCGCCGAGGCCGGCATGCCCAAGGCGGTCGAGACCAAGGCCAAGGCCGAGTTCAACAAGCTCAAGCAGATGCCGCCGATGTCGGCCGAGGCGTCGGTCGTGCGCAACTATCTCGACTGGCTGCTCGGCGTGCCGTGGAAGAAGCGCAGCAAGGTGCGCAAGGACCTCAAGGCCGCGCAGGACGTGCTCGACGCCGATCACTACGGCCTGGAGAAGGTCAAGGAGCGCATCCTCGAATATCTCGCGGTGCAGACGCGCGTGAAGCAGATGAAGGGCGCGATCCTGTGCCTCGTCGGCCCGCCCGGCGTCGGCAAGACCTCGCTCGGCCAGTCGATCGCCAAGGCGACGAACCGCAAGTTCACCCGCATGGCGCTGGGCGGCGTGCGTGACGAGGCCGAGATCCGCGGTCATCGGCGGACCTACGTCGGTTCGATGCCGGGCCGCATCGTGCAAAGCATGAACAAGGTCGGCACCAAGAACCCGCTGTTCCTGCTCGACGAGATCGACAAGATGTCGATGGATTTCCGCGGCGATCCCGCATCGGCGCTGCTGGAAGTGCTCGATCCCGAGCAGAACCACACGTTCAACGATCACTACCTCGAAGTCGATCTGGACCTGTCGGAAGTGATGTTCGTCGCGACGTCGAACTCGCTCAACATCCCCGGCCCGTTGCTCGACCGCATGGAGGTGATCCGCATTCCGGGCTACACCGAGGACGAGAAGCTCAACATCGCCACGCGCTACCTGCTGCCCAAGCAGCTGAAGGCCAACGGCCTGCAGCCCAAGGAACTGTCGATCTCGGCCGACGCGATCCGCGACATCGTGCGCTACTACACGCGCGAATCGGGCGTGCGCAACCTCGAGCGCGAGATCGCCAAGGTCTGCCGCAAGGTCGTCAAGGAAATCGCGCTGGCGGGGCCGGCGACCGGCAAGGGCGCGTCGAAGGGCGTCAAGACCGTCAAGGTCACCGGCAAGAATCTCGACACCTATCTCGGCGTGCAGCGCTTCGATTTCGGTCGCGCTGAGCAGGACAACGAAGTGGGCCTGGTCACCGGCCTGGCGTGGACCGAAGTCGGCGGCGACCTGCTGCAGATCGAGGCCACCCAGGTCCCAGGCAAGGGCCAACTAATCCTCACCGGACAGCTGGGCGACGTGATGAAGGAGTCGGCATCGGCCGCGATGTCGGTGGTGCGCGCGCGTGCAGAGCGTCTGGGCGTCGAGCTCGAGGTCATGCAGAAGCACGACATCCACGTGCATGTGCCCGACGGCGCGACGCCGAAGGACGGCCCGAGCGCCGGCATCGCGATGGCGACGACGCTGGTGTCGCTGCTGACCAAGATTCCGGTGCGCGCCGATGTGGCGATGACCGGCGAGATCACGCTGCGTGGCCGCGTGACCGCAATCGGCGGCCTGAAGGAAAAGCTGCTCGCGGCGCTGCGCGGCGGCATCCGGACCGTGATCATTCCCGAGGAGAACCGCAAGGACCTGGCCGACATACCGAAGAACGTCACCGAGGGCATGAAGATCGTCCCGGTGAAGTACATCGACGAAGTGCTCGATCTCGCGCTGGAACGGCCGCTTCCGGCACCGCCGGCGCAGAAGGCCGAGGTCAAGAAGGCGCGCTCGAAGGTGGTGCCCAAGAGCAAGGCGGGCGAGGGCCGGCGGAGCCGCGTCAAGCACTGAGCCGCGAGCGCTGCAGGTGAATCCCACGGCCGTCACTGTGCATGCAGGGGCGGCCGTGTCGTAGACGGCGCCCGCGTCAGGCCGATCGCTCCCGATGCGGAAATGCGATGGCGACGGGCACGCGCGGCGTCACGGCGCGAGCCCATGGCGCAGGCACGGTGCCGATGCGGCGTCGCGGTCGATCGGCAATGCGCGGCGGCTTGGCGGCGACCCATTGGACCAGAGGCGTCGAACCCTGCGGAGCCGCGTATGGGTTACGCGCGTCGTGCACACCACGCGCGCGTTGCCGGAGGCGCGCAGCGCGGTCGCATGTGGACATGCGGCCACGGGCGCTCAACGCGGTGCTGGAAGCCGTCGTCAGTCGCCCGGGCGCGGGACGGCGCCGCCGACGTCAGCGTCAGCGTTTGCGCGGCTGCAGCAACACCAGCACCGCGCCCGTGCTGCCCTGGGCAGGCGGCGCGCTGTGGAAGGCGATGACATCGGCGCGCTGGCGCAGCAGGCGATCAACCAGGTTCTTCAGAATCGGCGCGTCGGGCGAGGAATTCAGGCCCTTGCCGTGCACGATGCGCACGCAGCCGACGCCCGCGTCGATCGCGTCACGCAGGAACAGGCGCAGCAGCGCCGTCGCCTGCGCCGCGTCGCTGTGGTGCAGGTCGAGCTCTTCCTGCGCCGAGTATTCGCCACGCCCCAGGCGGCGCAGCACGCGCGCAGGGACGTCGTCGCGACGGTATTGCATCGCGTCGCCGGCCTGCAGCAGCGGGCCGTCGAGCAGTTGTCTGAATTCGCTGCGCGCCTCGGCATCGTCGCGCTCGGCCATGCGCGTGGTCGGGCGCGGGCGGGGCGCCTGCGGCGGTGCAGGCGCAGGCGGCAGTTCGCGTACCGGGCCGATCGCAGCGCGGAACAGGGCGCCGTCATCCTCGTCGATCGGCGGTTCGGGATCGCGTCTGCGCTTCATGCGGCCAGCGTAACGTGATCGTGCGCGGGTCGGGAGCCTGCGCCCATCCGGTATCATGTCGGCCTTGGTGAAACGGCACGGGGCCTGCAGAACGATTCATGCGCGTACTGGTCAGCAACGACGACGGCGTCGACGCCCCCGGCATCCGGATTCTCGCCCAGGGTCTGCGCGATGCGGGTCATGAGGTGCTGATCGTCGCACCCGACCGCGACCGCTCCGGCGCGAGCAACTCGCTCACCCTCGACATGCCGCTGCGGGTGGTGCAGCTCGACGACCGCACCTGGCGCGTGCACGGCACGCCGACCGACTGCGTGCATGTCGCGATCACCGGACTGCTGGATGTCGAGCCGGACATCGTGGTCTCGGGCATCAACAACACCGCAAACCTCGGCGACGACGTGATCTATTCGGGCACGGTCGCCGCGGCGATGGAAGGGCGTTTTCTCGGTCTGCCTGCGGTCGCGATGTCGCTGGTCACCGAACACCACGACGGCCGGCATTACGAAACCGCGGCACGTGCCGCGGTCGAGATCGTCGCGCGCCTGAAGGCCGATCCGTTGCCGGCCGACACCATCCTCAACGTCAACGTGCCCGACGTGGCCTGGGACGATCTCGAAGGCTTCGAGGTCACGCGCCTCGGCAACCGGCATCGCGCCGAGGCCTGCACGCCGCTCGAGGATCCGCGGGGCCGCATGTTCTGGTGGATCGGCGCGGCCGGTGCCGAGCAGGACGCCGGCCCCGGCACCGACTTCCATGCGGTGCGCACGCGGCACATCGCGATCACCCCGATCCATGTCGACCTCACCCGCTACCAGGCGCTCGAGCATGTCGCCAGCTGGGTGGGCGGGCTCGAGGCCGACCTCAAGGCGACCCAGGCATGATGGCGCGCCTGCGCCTGCAGCCCGAGGCGATCGGCGTCGGCATGACGTCGCAACGCGTGCGCGACCGGCTGATCGACCGACTGCGCGACGGCGCGCATCCCGGCGGCGGCATTTCCGACGAGCGCGTGCTCAACGCGATCCGCACCGTGCCGCGGCACCTGTTCGTCGACGAGGCCTTCGCGACGCGTGCCTACGAGGACACCGCGCTGCCGATCGGCCATGGCCAGACGATCTCCCAGCCCTGGGTGGTCGCGCGCATGACCGAGGCGCTGCTGGCCGACGGCATGCCGGGCCGGGTGCTCGAGGTCGGCACGGGCTCCGGCTACCAGGCCACGATCCTCGCCGCGCTGGGCATCGAGGTGCACACCGTCGAGCGTATCGGCGAACTGCTGCGCGTCGCGCGCAAGCGCTTCCGTTCGCTCGGCCTCAACGTCCGCAGCAAGCACGACGACGGCCGGATCGGCTGGCCCGAGAACGGCCCGTTCGACGGCATCATCGTCACCGCGGCCGGCCCGGCACTGGTCGAGGCGCTGACCGAGCAGCTCGCGCCGGGCGGCACGCTGGTCGCGCCGGTCGGTGCGCAGGGTGGCCAGCAACGCCTGCTGGTGCTGCGGCGCCAGGACGACGGCCGTGTGGTCCAGCAGGACATCGCCGCCGTCAGCTTCGTTCCCCTTCTTTCCGGATACATCGACTGATGCAGTTGTTCGCGCGCATGTACGACACCACGCTCGCGTGGGCCCGCCACCGGCATGCGCCGCGTTACCTCACCGCGATGAGCGCCGCCGAGTCGGTGATCTTCCCGATTCCGCCGGACGTGATGCTCGCGCCGATGGCGCTCGCCAAGCCGGCGCAGTGGTGGCGCTTCGCGTTGCTGTGCACGCTGGGTTCGGTGGCGGGCGGATTGCTCGGCTATGCGATCGGGCATTTCGCGCTCGATCTGGCCTGGCCGTGGATCGTCAGCATGGGCTGGCAGCCCGCATTCGAGCGCATCCAGGCCTTGTTCCTGGCGCATGGCCTGTTGTTCGTGTTCCTGGCCGGATTCACGCCGATTCCCTACAAGGTGTTCACCATCGCGTCGGGTTCGCTCGGGGTGGGGCTGCTACCGTTCCTCGTCGGTTCGCTGCTGGGCCGGGGCGCACGGTTCTTTCTGGTCGCCGGGCTGATGGCCTGGGGCGGCCCGCGCTTCGAGCCGGTGCTCAAACGCTATATCGAGTGGCTCGGCTGGTTGATGGTGGGCCTGGTGATCGTTGGACTGGTCTGGATGGAGTTGCGCGGATGAGGATGGTGGTTCTGCTGGTCTCGGTGATGTTGCTGGCCGCGTGTGGCAGCAGCCGGGTGATCCGCGAGGGCGGCAGCGCGGGCGCATCGAGTTCGACGCCCCGGCCCGGGCAGAGCGCCACGGTGCAGCGCGGCGACACGCTGTACCGCATCGCGACCACGCACGGCATCAGTGCGCTGGATCTGGCGATGTGGAACAACATCCCGGCGCCGTACACCATCTATCCCGGCCAGCGTCTGCGTCTGTATCCGGGCGGGGCGACGGCCTCGACGCCGGCACGCCGGCCGGCAACGTCCGGTGGCGGCAGCACTGCCCAGCGTCCGCCCGTGCAACCGACCCAGGCGCCGCCGCAACCGGCCGCGCCGCCGCCGGCGCGCAGCCCGTTCCGCTGGCAGTGGCCGACCGACGGCCAGGTCATCGGTCGCTACGTGGCCAACGACCCGACCAAGCAGGGGCTCGACATCGCCGGTACCGGCGGTCAGGCGGTGCGTGCCGCCGCCGAGGGCGTGGTGGTGTATTCGGGCTCGGGTCTGGTCGGCTACGGCGAACTGATCATCGTCAAGCACGACGAGCAGTGGCTGTCGGCCTATGGGCACAACCGCACGCGTCGGGTCAACGAGGGCGAGCGGGTGACGGCGGGCCAGCAGATCGGCGAAATGGGCCGCACCGGCGCCGCGCGCGACATGCTGCACTTCGAGATCCGCTACAACGGCAAGCCCGTGGATCCGATGTCCTACCTGCCGGCGCGCTGAGCGGAGCGCCAGGGTTCCGGGTGAGCCGACGTTCCGCCCGGCACAGCGCCTTCGTGTTCCCTCGTAGTCATGGTCCGGGCGGCAGCAGGAAGGCATCACTTGGCCCGCCGTCTCTCGGGTCGGTCGGCCTGCTGACACCTCCACTGACGCTTTGACAGGTCAGGCGGACGTCCTGGCTTGAGCTCTGGCGCAGATTCCCACACGCGTTGCGTCCTTTTCTTGATGGCGCGCGTGTGCGGATGGCCTGCATGCTCATCCGCGAGCGCACAGGGATGGAGCGAACAGGTGACGGGATACGTCTTGTGGTTGGCCGCATTGCTTGTACCCGCGGCCGAAATGCAGCCAGCGTCGCCGTCGCCTGCGGCGGACTCCACCGCAGTGACCGAACTGCTGGGCACATGGCAGCTGTGCGGCACTGCACGCATCGACGCGCGCAATACCCACCCACGCGGCGTGGAGAACGCCAAGCTGGTGTTCCGACCGGACGCGACCTTCGAGTGGCGGCCTGCGGAGGCGACCGGACCGGAGCGATCGGAGTTCGGTCGATTCGATGCCGGCGCGACGGGCGTTCGCCTGCTCGACAAAGCGGATCGGGCGCTGGGTGTGCTGACGACACCAAGCCGGGACGAGCGCGTCCTGACCACGGAGGGACGCGGCGCGCTGATGCTCTGCAGGCTCGGCGACGTTGCGGCCGCCGATCGGCCCCTGCAGCCCCGTTCTGTCGCGTTCTACCGCAGCGAGTCCTTCGACGATCCCGGTATCGCACGAAACCCTACGCCCGTCAGCCGCCGGCGGACAGCCTGCTCGGAACCTGGGAACTGGCGCGTGTGGTGGTGCATGACGGCGCGCAGGCGTGGTTCGGCGCCAATCCCTACGGATGGGGCACGCTCCGGATCGCGTTCGACGGCCGTCAGCTCTGTTTCGCCGCGCTGGACCCGACGGCGCGTAATGTGGACCGGGGTTGTATGCCGGCGCCCGTACGCGGTCTGCAGGTGGTGCAGGCCGATGACGATGCGGGCGCGGTATTGTCGCCGTGGCTGGCGGGCAAGGTGCGCATCACGCCGGACGGCGTCATGCGCGTGCCCCGACGCGTCTATGACGAAGAATACGTGTGGCTGGGGCCCGGTGATCTGACCCGGGAACCGCTCGAAGGCCGCATCACGCTGGTCACGTTCTCCGAGGAGAACGACTAGGTCCGATCAACCCGGCGCGGGGTCGCCCTGCAGCACGAACGCCGCCACCACCCGGCGCCCTTCGCCCGCCAGCACGTTGAACGTGCGCGCCGCGGCGGCATTGGTCATCGCTTCCAGGCCGATGCCTTTCGACAGGCACGCAGCCATCGTTGCGGCGGGCGGAAAGCCCTGTTGGGCGCCGGTGCCGATCAGTACGACTTCCGGCTCCAGGGCCAGCACCGGGGCCAGCGCCTCGGCATCGAGCGTGCGCACGTCGGTCGCCGGCCAGTCCTCGACCAGCGCGCGCGGCGCGACGATGAAGCTGCGGGTCAGGCGGCGGTCGTTGACCAGGGCCTGGTGTCCGTCGGCGCCCCGGAGCACGTAGTCGAATTCGGGATGTTCGAGATTCAGCTGCATGTCGGACGGGCCTCGGGCGGCTCAGGCCCGTGGCAGCACGATCTGCCGGCGGTCCTTGCTCTGGCGGTAGAGGATGGCCGTGTGGCCGATCCGCTGCACCAGCGAAGCGCCGGTGCGCTCGGCCAGCTGGTCGATCATCGCGTCGCGTTCCTCGCGGTCCGCGGCGCCCACCTTCACCTTGATCAGCTCGTGATGTTCCAGCGCGCCGTCGAGTTCGGCGATCAGCGCATCGGTCACGCCCTTGCCGCCGACCTGCAGCTGGGCCTTGATGCCGTGGGCCTGGCCGCGCAGAAAACGGGTCTGGGCAGCGGTCAGGACGTTACTCATGGATGAACCGATCGGGAAAATGGATGCGGCAGGCAGGATATCATGGCCTCCGCACCCGCTTTCCCGCGACGGCACGAACCGGCGATGGCCACACGCAGCAAAAGCAGCCAGCGCTGGCTGAAAGAACATTTCTCCGATCCCTTCGTGAAGAAGGCCCAGAAGGACGGGCTGCGTTCGCGCGCCGCCTACAAGCTCGAGGAGCTGGTCGAACGCGACCGCCTGCTCAAGCCGGGCATGGTCGTCGTGGATCTCGGCGCAGCCCCGGGCGGCTGGTCGCAGTGGGTCCGTCACGCGCTGGGCGACAGTGGCCGGGTGATCGCCCTGGATATCCTGGAGATGCCGTCGCTGGCCGGTGTGGAGTTCCTTCACGGTGATTTCCGCGAGGATGCGGTCCTCTCGGCGCTGGAAACCGCGCTCGGCGACCAGCAGGTGGACCTTGTGTTGTCGGACATGGCCCCCAACAAAAGCGGTATCGATGCGGTGGATCAGCCCCGGGCGATGCATCTGGCGGAACTGGCGATGGACTTCGCCGACCACCACCTGCGGCCCGGCGGCACGTTCCTGATCAAGCTGTTCCAGGGCACCGAGTTCGACGAGTACGTGCGGCAGCTGCGACGCCGCTATACGAAGCTCGCGATCCGCAAGCCCGCCGCGTCGCGGCAGCGATCGCCGGAGGTCTACGCCCTCGCGCAGGGCAAGCTGGCGACGATGAAGTAGCATGGCCCCGATGCACCGAGCGCTCCACCGCATTCTTCAAGAGAATCCCGAAACATGAACGATCTGGTCAAGAATCTGCTGCTCTGGGTCGTGGTCGCCGTCGTATTGATGGTGATCTTCCAGAGCTTCAGCCCCCGAACCGGGGCGGCCGGGCAGGATGTCCAGTACTCGCAGTTCATGGAACAGGTCCGCCGCGACCAGATCGCGTCGGTCAAGATCGCCGAGGACGAACGCACGATTTCGTTCCAGTCCAAGGGCGGACAGTCGGGCACCGTGATCGCGCCGCGTCGCGATGACCGCATGATCGACGACCTGATGAACCACAACGTCGCCATCGACCAGGCGCCGCCGTCGAGCGGCATCTCGCTGGGCATGATCCTGCTCAACCTGTTGCCGGTCGCGCTGATCATCGGCTTCTGGTTCTTCATGATGCGGCAGATGCAGCAGGGCGGCGGCAAGGGCGCGATGTCCTTCGGCAAGTCGCGCGCCAAGCTGCTCAACGAGGAGCAGACCAAGATCACCTTCGCCGACGTTGCTGGTTGCGACGAAGCGAAGGAAGAAGTGTCGGAGCTGGTCGAGTTCCTCCGCGATCCTTCGCGCTTCCAGAAGCTCGGCGGCAAGATCCCGCGTGGCGTGCTGATGGTCGGCCCGCCCGGCACCGGCAAGACGCTGCTCGCCAAGGCGATCGCCGGCGAAGCCAAGGTGCCGTTCTTCTCGATCTCGGGTTCCGACTTCGTCGAGATGTTCGTCGGCGTCGGCGCCAGCCGCGTGCGCGACATGTTCGAGCAGGCCAAGAAGCAGGCGCCGTGCATCATCTTCATCGACGAGATCGATGCCGTGGGTCGTCATCGCGGCGCCGGTCTCGGCGGCGGGCATGACGAGCGCGAGCAGACCCTCAACCAATTGCTGGTCGAGATGGATGGCTTCGAGGGCGGCGAGGGCGTGATCGTGGTCGCCGCGACCAACCGTCCCGACGTGCTCGATCCCGCGCTGCTGCGTCCGGGCCGGTTCGACCGCCAGGTCGTCGTGGGCCTGCCGGACGTCAAGGGCCGCGAGCAGATCCTCAAGGTGCACATGCGCAAGGTGCCGCTGGACGAAGACGTACAGCCGCTGGTGGTCGCCCGTGGCACGCCCGGCTTCTCGGGTGCGGATCTCGCCAACCTCGTCAACGAGGCGGCGCTGTTCGCCGCGCGCGAGAACGGCAAGGAGGTCCGCATGGACCACTTCGACCGTGCCCGCGACAAGATCCTGATGGGTGCCGAGCGCCGTTCGATGGCGATGAGCGAGGACGAGAAGAAGCTCACCGCCTATCACGAGGCCGGCCATGCGATCGTCGGTCGCCTCGTCCCCGAGCACGATCCGGTCTACAAGGTCACGATCATCCCGCGCGGTCGCGCGCTCGGCGTCACGATGTACCTGCCGGAAGGCGACAAGTACTCGATGAACCGCGTCGCGATCGAATCGCAGCTGTGCTCGCTCTACGGCGGCCGCGTCGCCGAGGCGCTGATCTTCGGCGAGGACAAGGTCACCACCGGCGCGTCGAACGACATCGAGCGTGCGACCAAGATGGCGCGCAACATGGTCACCAAGTGGGGCCTGTCGGACGAGCTCGGTCCGATCGCCTACGGTGAAGAGGACGACGAGGTGTTCCTCGGCCGCTCGGTCACGCAGCACAAGTCGGTCTCCGACGACACGGCGCGCAAGATCGACGAAGTGGTGCGCACCATCCTCGACCGCGCTTACGAGCGCACGACCGAGATTCTGACCGCGAACCTCGACAAGCTGCATGCGATGTCGGAGCTGCTGCTCGAGTACGAGACCATCGACGTCCCGCAGATCGACGCGATCATGGAAGGCCGTGATCCGCCGCCGCCGATGGGCTGGGGCAGGTCGAACCCGGGCAAGGGTGGCGATGGCGATGCCGGTGGCGGGACCCGTCCGCTGCAGCCGCCGATCGGTGGGCCGGCTGAGCAGGCCTGACGGGCGATCGGCTTCAGCGTCAGTCGAAAAAAAAGGGGCCTTCGGGCCGCTTTTTTTTTGGCTGGGCTCGAGGGAGGGGTCATCGGTTCGTCCGCTCGCCGTCTGCATGCGGTCGGGACGCGTTTGGTAGGCGCGCGCCCGCGTGCGAGTGTCACCCCCGGTCAAGCCCGTTCGCGCGCAAGCGCGCTCCTACGGAAGATGGCGAGGCTCTGGAAGATGGCGAGGGTCTGACTGTAGGCGCGCGCTCGCGCGCTGGGGCGTGGCCCACAGCGCTGACCCAGAGCGGATGCCAGGCCGGATTTCCGCGAGACCGGCGTTTAGAGGCGCGCATGGAGGGCAGATCCAGAAGCCCGAACCGCGACACGTGGTGCGTCCGCCCTGATCAGTCCACCGGTGCTGTGCACGCCGCGTTCGAGCCGCGACAATCGACGGACCTTCGTGATGCCAGGTGCCGCCGATGTTCGATACCGCTCCCCAGCTGGACTGCAACGGCCGCGTGCTGCGTCTCGACGTGCCGAAGGTCATGGGCATCGTCAACGTTACGCCGGATTCGTTTTCCGACGGCGGCGCCCACGCTACCGCCGATACGGCGATCGCGCATGGCTTGCGTCTGGTGGCCGAGGGCGCCGATCTGCTCGACATCGGTGGCGAGTCGACCCGGCCCGGCGCGGCCGAGGTCTCCGTCGACGAGGAGCTGCGCCGGGTGATTCCGGTCGTCGAGGGCCTTGCGCGGGCCACGAGCGTGCCGATCAGTATCGACACCTCCAAACCGGACGTCATGCGCGCCGCGGTCGCCGCGGGCGCCGGCTTGATCAACGACGTCTACGGCCTGCGCCGCGACGGCGCGCTCGATACCGCCGCGGCGCTCGGCGTGCCGGTGGTGCTGATGCACATGCAGGGCGCGCCGCGGGCCATGCAGGACGCGCCGGATTACGACGACGTCATCGGTGAGGTGCACCGCTTCCTCGCCGAGCGCATCTTCTCGGCCGAGATGGCCGGCATCGACAAGAAGCGCATCGTCGTCGATCCGGGCTTCGGCTTCGGCAAGACCACCGCCCACAACCTGGCCCTGCTGGCGCAGCTCGCGCGCTTCGTCGAGCTGGGCGTGCCGGTACTCGCCGGCCTGTCGCGCAAGCGCAGCATCGGCGCGCTCACCGGCCGCGAGGTGCCTGCCGAGCGCATGGCCGGCTCGGTGGCCGCGCATCTGATCGCCGCCCAGCGCGGCGCGCGGATCCTGCGCGTGCACGATGTCGCACAGACCTTCGATGCCTTGAAGATCTGGAACGCCGTCGACGCGGTGCCGATGCCGCGCGTCGCCTCTGCCGCGCCCGCGATCCGCTGGCCCGACGAGTAGGCGCCACGCGCCCACCGGGCGTCGCACCCGGGCAGTCGCGGCGGCCGGGTGCGTTACCCTGTCGCGTCCAATTCGCGCCGTCCCTCGTGGCGGTCCGTCGTTCGAGGGAAGGGGAACCCAATCCATGATGACCGCCAGTACGCCGTTGATCGTGACCTTCGTGGTCTATCTCGTGGCCATGGTGCTGATCGGAGTCGTGGCCTGGCGCTCGACCAAGAATTTCGACGACTACATCCTCGGCGGCCGCAAGCTCGGCCCCGGCGTCACCGCGCTGTCGGCCGGCGCCTCCGACATGAGCGGCTGGCTGCTGATGGGCCTGCCGGGCGCACTGTATCTGCGCGGCGCCTCCGAGGCCTGGATCGCGCTCGGCCTGATCGGCGGCGCGTATCTCAACTGGCGGTTCGTCGCCGGCCCGCTGCGCGTGTACACCGAACGCACCGGCAACGCGCTGACGCTGCCGGATTTCTTCACCCACCGGTTCGAGGATCACAGCCGTCTGCTGCGCGTGGTCTCGGCGCTGGTGATCCTGGTGTTCTTCGCTGTCTACTGCGCGTCCGGCGTCGTCGCTGGCGCGCGCCTGTTCGAAAGTGTGTTCGGCCTGCCGTACGCACAGGCGCTGTGGTGGGGCGCGGCGGTGACCATCCTCTATACGCTGATCGGTGGCTTCCTCGCGGTGAGCTGGACCGATGTCGCCCAGGGCACGCTGATGCTGTTCGCGCTGCTGCTCACGCCGGTCATCGTCTATATGACCACCGGTGGGTTCGAGTCGAGCATCGAGTTGATCCGCAGCGTCGACGCCTCGCGGCTGTCGTGGACCCGCGAGGGTGCGCTGGGCTTGGTGGGCATCGTCTCGCTGCTGGCATGGGGGCTGGGCTATTTCGGCCAGCCGCACATCCTGGCGCGCTTCATGGCCGCGGGCAGCGTCGAGACCATTCCGGCCGCGCGGCGCATCGGCATGGCCTGGATGATCCTGTGCCTCGCCGGCTCGCTGACCGTCGGCTTTCTCGGCATCGCCTACTTCCAGCAGCATCCGGAGCAGGCCGCGCCGGTGGTCGCGAATTCCGAGCGGGTGTTCATCACCTTGGTCGAACTGCTGTTCAATCCCTGGGTGGCCGGCGTGATCCTGTCGGCGATCCTCGCGGCAGTGATGAGTACGCTGTCGAGCCAGCTGATCGTGTGCTCGAGCGTGCTGTCGGAGGATTTCTACCGCGGCTTCGTTCGCCGGGACGCCGGGCAGACCGAACTGGTCTGGGTGGGCCGGGCCAGCGTGCTGCTGGTCGCCCTGGTCGCGCTGTGGCTGGCGCGCGATCCCGACAGCCGCGTGCTCGGGCTGGTGGCGTATGCCTGGGCCGGCTTCGGCGCGGCCTTCGGGCCGGTGGTGCTGCTGGCGCTGTTCTGGCAGCGCATGACCCGGAACGGCGCGCTGGTGGGCATGCTGCTGGGCGCGATCACCGTGGTCGCGTGGAAGCAGATCGCCGTCGAACGCATGGGCTCGGCGCTGTACGAGATCGTGCCGGGCTTCGCGGTCGCCACGCTGGCGATCATCGTCGTCAGCCTGCTCGGACCGGCGCCGTCGCGGCAGGTGCAGGTCACGCACGAGCAGGTGCGCCTGTCGCTGCGCGAGACCGGCTACTGAGTCGCGTCGCCGTCGTGGCACCGGCATGTTCGACGTCGCGCGAGCGCCCGCGCGCCATTGCGCTCATGGGGCCCACCGCCTCGGGCAAGACCGCGCTCGCGCTCGACTGGGCCGAGCGTTTCGGCGGCGAGATCGTCAGCGTGGATTCGGCCCTGGTCTATCGCGGGCTGGAGATCGGTGCAGCCAAGCCCGATGCCGCGGAACGCGCCCGCGTGCCGCACCACATGCTCGACCTGCGCGAACCCTGGCAGACGTACTCGGCGGCGGAGTTCGCGGCCGATGCGCGCGCTGCGGTCGACGCCATTCTCGCGCGCGGGCGGCTGCCGATCCTCGCCGGCGGCACCGGTCTGTATTTCGCCGCATTGCTCGAGGGCCTGTCGCCGATGCCGGCGGCCGATCCGGGCACACGTGCAGGGATCGCGGCGGAAGCCGAGGCACGCGGCTGGCCCGCGCTGCATGCCGACCTCGCCGAAATCGACCCCGACGCCGCGGCGCGCATCAAGCCCGGCGATCCGCAGCGTATCCAGCGGGCCCTCGAGGTGTACCGGCTCAGCGGCGTGACGATCAGCGAGTGGCAACGGCGCGCGCCCGAGACGCCGGCATTCCCGGCCGAGGTGTTGGCGCTGGCGATCGCCCCGGATGACCGCGCAGTGCTGCACCAGCGGATCGCCGCGCGCTTCGACGCGATGCTCGCGGCCGGGTTCCTCGACGAGGTCCGCGCACTGCGCGCGATGCCGGCCCTGCGCGCGCATTCCGCACCGCTCGACCTGCCGGCGATCCGCGCCGTCGGCTACCGCCAGGCCTGGGAGTATCTCGACGGGCAGGGCGATGCCGACGCGTTCCGCGAGCGCGCCATCGCCGCCACCCGCCAGCTCGCCAAGCGGCAGATGACCTGGCTGCGCGGGCGGGGCGCGGACGTGCGCTGGTTCGACCCGACCGGGCAGTCCGGGGCACTCGCTGACATCGTCGGGCGCTTTATTGACTGAACGCGGCGACTTCGCTCACGTTTCCGGCGCGTAGCCGGCAACGCGCGTCCGAATCGCATGCCGGTTGTGTACCATCGGACGGACGTTGCGCGGGGAGCGCAGCGTCGGGTCAGCACCCGATAACAACAACCACGCTGGGGAACACGAATGTCCAAGGGGCAATCCTTGCAGGATCCTTTCCTGAACGCACTGCGGCGCGAACGTGTGCCGGTCTCGATTTACCTCGTCAACGGCATCAAACTGCAGGGCACGATCGAGTCGTTCGACCAGTTCGTGGTGCTGCTTCGCAACACCGTGAGCCAGATGGTCTACAAGCACGCGATTTCGACCGTGGTGCCGGCGCGCAATGTGCGCGTGGTGCCGGGCGGCGGTGTCGTGGAGTCCTCCGAAGGCGAGGACGGCGAGGCGCCCGAGCCGGCCGAATGAGTCCACGCAACACCCAAGAGGCCTGACCCTAATTGTTTGAACGCTCCCGGAAGGGTGAAAACGCGCTGCTGATCCAGCCGCATGCGCACGGTCCCACCGACGAGGGCGTGCTCGAGGAATTTTCCGAGCTCGCCCGGTCCGCGGGCGCCCACGTCGCCGCCGTCATTCCGGCGCGCATCGACAAGCCCAATGCCGCCACGCTGATCGGCAGCGGCAAGCTCGAGGAAGTGAAGGCGGCCGCCGAGGCTACCGGCGCCGACCTCATCCTCGTCAACCATCGGCTGTCGCCGGGCCAGGAACGCAACCTCGAGAAGTATCTCGAGCGCCGCGTGGTGGACCGCACCGGCCTGATCCTCGACATCTTCGCCCAGCGCGCACGCAGCCACGAAGGCAAGCTGCAGGTGGAACTGGCCCAGCTGCGCCACATGGCGACGCGCCTGGTGCGCGGCTGGACCCATCTGGAACGTCAGCGCGGCGGTTCGATCGGCCTGCGCGGCCCGGGTGAAACCCAGCTCGAAACCGATCGCCGGCTGCTGCAGAAGCGGCTCGAACAGCTGCAGGCGCGGCTGGACAAGGTGGAAGTGCAGCGCACCCAGATGCGCCGCGCCCGCGTGCGCAGTGAACTGCCGCGCGTTGCGCTGGTGGGCTACACCAATGCCGGCAAGTCCACGCTGTTCAACACGCTGACCGGCGCCGATGCCTATGCCGCCGACCAGCTGTTCGCCACCCTCGATCCCACCGTGCGCCGGGTCGATCTTTCCGGCGGCTCGGTGGTGCTGGCCGATACCGTCGGCTTCGTCCGCGACCTGCCGCACGAACTCGTCGCCGCGTTCCGCTCCACGCTGAGCGAGGCGCGCGAGGCCGACCTGCTGCTGCACGTCATCGATGCTGCCGATCCGTTGCGGAACGAGCGCATTGCCCAGGTCGACGCGGTGCTCGGCGAAATCGGCGCCGGCGATCTGCCGCAGCTGCTGGTGTTCAACAAGATCGACCGGATCGAGGGCGCCGAGCCGCGCTACGACCAGGACCCGGCCGCGCTGGCCGACGATGCCGTGCGCGAATCGGTGTGGATCTCCGCGCGCGACGGCCTCGGGCTCGACCTGCTGTCGCAGGCGCTGGCACGTCGCCTGGGCATGCGTCGTGTGGCCGGCGAACTGCGCCTGCCGCCCGAAGCCGGTCGCCTGCACGCACGTCTGCACGCGCTGGAAGCGGTGCGCGAGGAAGCCAGCGACGAACACGGCTGGCACCTGCACGTGGACCTGGCCCACGCCGACGCCGCGCGCCTGGCCGCGCAGCCCGACGGCGGGCCGCTTCGGGCCCTGTTGCCGCCGGACGACGACGACACCTTCTGATTCCCCATCGCGCACTGCGTGGTGGTGATCCATCCGCCGGCCGTGGCCGTAAGGGGTTCGAAGGACCCCGGCAGGCGCTAGCCGGTTAGACTATGCGACCCCCGCGCTGCCCCGGGCAGGCGGCGCACCAGATTGGAGCAGGCATGGCCTGGAACATTCCCGGCAAGAACAAAGACAACGACTCCCCGGACCGCAACACGGGTCCCGACGGGAGCGAACCGCGCAATCCCTGGCCGCCCCGGCGCACCGGGGGTGGTGGGCGTGGCGGCCGCGGTGGACGCGGCAGTGGTGGCAACGGCGTGGACCGCGTGCTGAACCAGCTGCGCGACATGTTCGGCGGCGGTGGCGGTGGCAATCCGCTGCGCTGGGTCGCGGTCGGCCTCGTCGTCATCCTGCTGCTCAACTGCTTCGTGCTGATCGGCGAACAGCAGCGCGGCGTGGTGCTGCGCTTCGGTCAGGCGGCGCGCGTCATGCAGCCGGGTCCGAACTTCAAGATGCCGTGGCCGGTGGAGCGCGTGATCAAGGTCGACGCGACCACCGTGCAGTCGGTCAGCAACACGGTGCCGGTGCTCACCCGCGACGAGAACATCGTCGTCGTGTCGTTCAACGTGCAGTACCGCGTCGGTGATCCCACGCAGTACCTGTTCGGCACCCGCAACGCCCGCGAGGTGCTGGAACAGACCGCGGTCAGCGCCGTGCGCGAACAGATCGGCCGGGCCAATCTGGACACCGCGCTCAACGCGCGCGGTCCGCTCTCGACCGCGGCGCAGACCTCGCTGCAGGCCTCGCTCGACAGCTACCGCACCGGCCTGTTCGTCACCGAACTCAACCTGCAGGACGCGCGTCCGCCGGAGGAGGTCAAGCCGGCGTTCGACGAGGTCAACAGCGCGCAGCAGATGAACGAGCGCCTGATCAACGAGGCCCGCGCCTACGCCGCCAAGATCGTCCCGGAAGCCCGAGGCGAGGCCGCGCGTATCCGCGCCCAGGCCGAGGGTTACAAGGAAGCCGAGATCGCTCGCGCCACCGGTGACGCGACCCGCTTCACACTGCTGGTCGATGCCTACAGCGGTGCGCCCGACGTCACCCGTCGCCGCCTGTGGCTGGAGACCGTGCAGCAGGTGCTCGGCGCCAACCGCACGATCATCGGTGGTGACGGCCGCCAGCTGATCTACGTGCCGATGGCCGGGCAGGGTGCAGGCGGCCAGGCCGCGCCGTCGCTGCTGCCGCCCGAGGTGCTGTCGCCGACCATCGAAGCCACCCGCGCCCCGGCGCAGGAACCCGCCGCCCGCGCCTCGCAACTGCCGCGCCCGCCGCGTGATGGAGCGTCCCGATGAGATTGAATTTCGTCATCCCCGTGCTGATCGTCGTCCTGCTGGGCCTGATGGGCTCGGTCTATGTGGTGCGCGAGGGCCAGGTGGGCCTGGTGCTCAACCTCGGCCGCGTCGCCCGTACCGACATCGGCCCGGGCCTGCACTTCAAGATCCCGCTGATCGAAACCGCGCGCGTGTTCGACCGCCGCTTCGATGCCAGCGCGTTCTCGCCCGAACGCTCGCTGACCTCGGAGCGCAAGGACGTCAGCGTCGACTTCGTCGCCATCGTCTTCATCAGCGACGTCACCGCGTTCTTCCGCGCCACGTCCGGCAACGAGGCCGACGCCAAGCTGCGCCTCGAGCCGATCATCAAGAACTCGCTGCGTAACGAGATCAACGCCAACACGCTGACCGAGCTGGTCTCGGGCAACCGTTCGGAGTTCGTCGAGCGCCAGCTGCCCGCGATCAACGAAGCGGCGAAGTCGCTCGGCATGCAGATCGTCGACATCCGTCTCAAGCAGATCGACCTGCCCACCGACAGCGAAGTCATCGGCCAGGTCTACGACCGCATGCGCGCCGAGCGCCGCCAGGTGGCGGCCGCGCTGCGCGCGGAGGGCGAGGAGCAGGCACGCGCGATCCGCGGCCAGGCCGACCGCGAGCAGGTCGTGCTGACCGCCGAGGCCGAGCGCGACGCGCAGACCCTGCGCGGTGAAGGCGACGCCGAAGCCACGCGTATCTACGGCGACGCCGCCGGCCGCGACCCGGGCTTCTACGCATTCCAGCGCAGCCTCGAGGCCTACCGCGCCGCGTTCCAGAGCGGCGACAGCGTGATCGTGCTCGAACGCGGCGACCCGTTCCTGCAGTACATGCGCAGCGACCGCTGAGCCCGGCCGGCGTCATGTCCGACCTGTGGGCGGCGCTGTGCCTGGTGTTGGTGATCGAGGGGCTGATCCTCTTCGCCGCGCCGAATATGTGGAAGCGCAATGCCGCACAGATGCTGGCGATGCCGTCGCCGCTGCTGCGCCGCATCGGCGGCGGCGTGCTCGTCGTCGCGCTGGTCGCGCTGTATTTCGTCCGCGCGGCCTGATTGCAGGCGTCGACGCGCCTGCGCCGGTGTCGGCGCCGGTGTCGTGGTGATCGTGCGCTGTGCGGGCTTGTAGTGCCGGCGCATCGAACGGATTCTCCCGAGCCTGCTCGGCGGCCCGGCTGTCGCGAGCGGCCTGCACGGCCATTCCCGCCCGGAGCGCCGCCTCCGAACCGTCTTCGCCCCCTTTAGGAGCGCGCTCGCGCGCGAAGGGCTTGGCCAGGAACGCCCGATCGCGCGCCAGCGCGCTCCTACCGGTCACGCGACGAAATGTGGCCGGGTCGCGCGATGCAATGTTGCGCACTCGATCGGCTCGGCGCTTCTGCGGGTCGGGCGGTGCAATGCGTACCCGATCGGCTCTGCACTCGTGTAGGAGCGCGCTTGCGCGCGAAGGGGCCTGGCCGGGACCGCCCGATCGCGCGCAAGCGCGCTCCTACAAAGTCTGGCGGCGTGAGATCCGTGCGGCAGAACACGGCTGTGCAGACCCTTCACGCGGTCTGCGGCCCGCGGCTCCGAAGACGTCCAGCGCCCCATGAACCGCCGCGACAAACAGGTGGCCCCGGTCCCCCGATATCCGGATAATGCCGAAAAGCCGGACGGGCCGACTCTCAGCAGAGCGAACCGCCGGCTTTTTCCGTGTCCGGCCCTGCGTGGCGGTCGTCTCCCCGATGGAGCGTCCAATCCCCGCGCGAGGCTGGCCGGTCCCTTCCTGCGGCCCCGATGGCCGCAATGCGAACCAGGAGTCACGAGATGGGTCAGTCAGTCGTCGTAATCGGCGCCCAGTGGGGCGATGAGGGCAAGGGCAAGATCGTCGACCTGCTCACGCAGGACATCGGCGCCGTCGTGCGCTTCCAGGGCGGCCACAACGCCGGCCATACGCTGGTGATCGGTGGCAAGAAGACCGTCCTCCACCTCATTCCTTCCGGCATCCTGCGCGACGACGCGCTGTGCCTGATCGGCAACGGCGTCGTGCTCAGCCCGGCTGCGCTGATCAAGGAGATCGGCGAGCTCGAAGGCGCCGGTGTCGAAGTGCGTTCGCGCCTGAAGATCAGCCCGGCCACCCCGCTGATCATGCCGTACCACATCGCCCTCGATCAGGCCCGCGAGAAGGCCGCCGGCGGCAAGGCCATCGGCACCACCGGCCGCGGTATCGGTCCGGCATACGAAGACAAGGTGGCGCGTCGCGGCATCCGCGTCGCCGACCTGCATTACCCCAAGCAGCTCGAAGAACTGCTGCGCACCGCGCTCGACTACCACAACTTCGTGCTGACCAAGTATCTCGGCGGCGACGCGATCGACTTCCAGAAGACCTACGACGAAGCCCTGGCGTTCGGCGATTACGTCGAGCCGATGAAGTCCGACGTGGCCGGCATCCTTCACGACCTGCGCAAGCAGGGCAAGCGCGTGCTGTTCGAAGGCGCGCAGGGCGCACTGCTCGACATCGACCACGGCACCTATCCCTACGTCACCAGCTCCAACACCACGGTCGGCGGCGCGCTGGCCGGTGCGGGCGTCGGTGCGGACGCGATCGACTACGTGCTCGGCATCGCCAAGGCGTATGCCACGCGCGTCGGCGGTGGTCCGTTCCCGACCGAGCTCGACGACGAGATCGGGCAGGGCATCCGCGATCGCGGCCAGGAATACGGCGCCTCCACCGGCCGTCCGCGCCGCTGCGGCTGGATGGACATCGTCGCGCTCAAGCGCGCCGTCGCCATCAACGGCATCTCGGGCCTGTGCATCACCAAGCTCGACGTGCTCGACGGCATGAAGACGCTGAAGATCTGCATCGCGTACGAATACCGCGGCAAGCGCACCGAGTACGCGCCGCTCGACGCCGCCGGCTGGGACGAGTGCACGCCCGTGTATCTCGAGTTCCCGGGCTGGGAAGAGACCACCCACGGCATCACCGAGTGGGACAAGCTGCCCGCCGCCGCACGCGCCTACCTGCGTGCGCTGGAGGAACTGGCCGGTTGCCCGATCAGCATCGTCAGCACCGGTCCGGACCGTGCGCACACGATGGTGCTGCAGGACCCCTTCGCTTGATCGAGGCGCCCGCTGCACAGGAGGAAACCCCGCGCATGCGGGGTTTTTTCTGATGGAGCCGCTCAATTACCTCGGCGGCTACCCGCCGGACGTGCAGGCCCGCGTCCGCGAACTCATCGCCCAGGACCGCCTCGGCGCGCTGCTGACCGCGAAGTACCGCGATGCCCACACTGTGCGCAACGACGGCCAGCTCTACGCCTACGTGCAGGCGCTCAAGGACCGCCACATGCGCAAGGCGCCGCCACTGGGCAAGGTGCTCTTTGACGGCAAGCTGCAGGTCCTCAAGCACGCGCTGGGCACCCACACGACGATCTCCCGCGTGCAGGGCGGCCGACTCAAGGCCAGCCGCGAGATCCGCATCGCCAGCGTGTTCCGCGACGCACCCGCGGACTTCCTGAAGATGATCGTCGTCCACGAACTCGCGCACATGAAGGAGGCCGAGCACAACAAGGCCTTCTACCAGCTGTGCACGCACATGGCGCCGGACTACCATCAGCTGGAATTCGACCTGCGCCTGTATCTGACGCACATGGACGTGGCACGGCGGACGGCGTCCGGCACGCACCTCGACGGTGCTTCACACACCACGGCCCAAGGCTTCACGACATGACGATAGACGTCCACACGCTCAGCCCGCGCGAGCTCGACCGGCTCGTGCGCGCCGCCGAGCAACGACTCAAGGTGCTGGCCAACCGGCGGCCCGCATCGGTCGTGCGCAAGGCACTGACCGATCTCGCGGCGTCGTACGGGTACACGATCGACGCGGTGTTCGACATCCCCACGGTACCGGAGGGCGCTCGAACGCCGGCCCGGAGACGCAAGCTCCCGAAAGTCGCGGCGAAGTACCGGGATCCGGACAACCGGCGAAACACCTGGTCGGGCCGGGGGCGCATGCCGCGCTGGCTCGCCGACAGGACGAAGCGGGGTCAAAGCGCGGCGGATTTCCTGATCCCTGGACTGGCGCGCCCCACCACCAAGAAAAACAGTCCGATCGGGCAGCGCTCCGTCTACAAGCAGCGCTGACGCGCGCGCGACCGGCAGGCACACCGGAACGGTGTCCCTCGCCGATGTCGCGCGGCTGGTCATTCCGACTCGCAGCCGCTGCCGGCTCGAAGGACGAAAAACGCGCGCGCGTGTCCCCCGGGTCGGTCGCTGTCAGGCATTGCGCGGTAGCCCGGACGCGGTGTCCGGGTGGATGGTCGATCACGCCGCGATGCGCCCCTTGTGCACAGGGCGGCGGAATCAACCGCCGCGGGTCCGCTTTTAGCTTCGGTGCAGGACCGCAGGCGTGATTCGCAGCCTGCGATCCGGGGGCACCGGGATGGACCTCTCGACGACGCCATCGGCGGTCAGCGCGCGCGCAGATAGATCGCCCAGTAGGCCAGCCCGATACCGCCGCCGCCGATGATGTTGCCCAGCGTCGACCACAGCAGGCTGATGCCCGCTGCGCCCCACGACAGTCCCGCCGGCAATTCCGCACCCGTCGCCATCTGCGCCAGCAATCCAAGCGGCAGCAGTGACATGTTCGCGATCGAGTGTTCGAGGCCCAATGCGACGAACGCCGCGACGGGCGGCACGATGACGGCAACCTTGTCGACGGCGGATTTCGCGCCGGCGGCCATCCACACGGCCACGCACACGAGCATGTTGGCGAGGATGCCGCTGGCGATGATGCTGGCGGCGGATTTGGAGGCCTTCTCGGCCGCGAGTTCGATCGCGGACGCGGCGAATGCGCCGTCGCCGGCGAGATGCAGGCCGGCGCCGATCGCGAGCAGCACCAGCAGCAAGGCGCCGACGAGGTTGGCGAGCCACACGAGACCCCACGCGCGCAGAAGCTGGCCAGGACCGATGCGCCGTTGCGCGAGCGCCAGGGTCATCAACGTGTTGCCGGTGAACAGTTCGGCGCCGGCGAGCAGCACGAGGATCAGGCCGAGCGCGAAGCCGATGCCGGCGGCGACCTGGGTCAGACCGTAGGGCAGGTCGCCGACGCCCGCGCCGATCAGCACGGCAACGAGACTGCCGAAGCCGATGTAGGCGCCGGCCAACACGCCGAGTCCGATCACCTTGCCGGCGGGCAATGTGGCCTTGTCGACGCAGGTGTCGGCAATCGCAGCCGCGATGTCTTCGGGCGGGTCGATGGCGGGCGAGGCGTCGGCCATGGGTGCGCATCCGTTCGGAAGAGTGCCCAGCTATACCCGGGCCGTGGTGAAGCGGGCGGCCACGCTGCACGTGGTCGCGATGCGCTGGGGACACGCCGGCGCGCTAGCCGATCGCTGCGCGCGCGTCGGCCACCGGCGTGCGGCCGAACATGCGGCCGTATTCGCGAGTGAACTGCGGCACGCTGGCGTAGCCCACCGCGTAGGCGGCGCTGCTCGCGGCCAGGCCCTGCGACTGCATGAGTCGGCGCGCCTCGATCAGGCGCAGGCGCTTCTGGAACTGCAGCGGCGACAGCGACGTGATCGCCTTGAAGTGGCGGTGAAAGGCGGAGGCGCTCATGCCGGCTTCGCTGGCGAGCGCGTCGACGGGCAATGGCCGGGTGTAGTCGCGGCGCAGCCGTTTCACCGCGCGGGCGATGCGCTGCACGTGGCCGTCGGGCCAGCCGAGGCGGCGGATCGCGTGGCCGTGGCGGCCGGCGAGCAGCCAGTAATGCAGTTCGCGGATGCGCTGGGCCTGCAGCAGGGGCAGGGCGTCGGGCTGTTCGAGCAGGTGCAGCAGGCGCAGCGCGGCGTCGGCCACCTCGGGTTCGGTGGGATGCACGCGTACAGGGCCCGGATCGTCCGTGGGCGGCGGGCCCATCTGCGCGACGAGATCGGTGATGACGGCCGGGTCGAGTTCCAGCACCAGCGAGTAATACGGCGCCGCCGCGCTGGCCCGGGTGATCTGGCTGACGGTGGGGATGTCGGCGGTGATCAGCAGCGAATGGCCGGCGGCGAAGTCGAACGCGCGGGTGCCGAAGGTGACGCGCTTGCCACCCTGCTGCACCAGGCACAGCAGCGGACGCTGCACGTCGTGCATGAGGTCGCTCGGCGTGAGCGCGCGCACGGCCATCAGGCCGGGGATGGGCGTGGGCGCCAGGCCGTCGGCGCCGGTATGGGCGTCTGCGTGGCGGCGGACAGCTTCGAGCAATGTGGACATGGCCGGATCGTAGCGCCGGGTGGATGCCGTGGGCGGGGTGGGGCAGGAACGGGCAAGGGTCGTGGAGCTTCCGGCAACGCGCGGCGAGGGGCCGGGCGCAGTCTGTGCGTCGTCCTTCCCACCACTCGACACGGAGTTCCTCATGACCCCCATCGCCCTGATCACCGGCGCCAGCCGAGGCCTCGGCCGCAATACCGCACTCTCGATCGCGCACGCCGGCGGCGATGTCGTACTCACCTATCGTCACAAGGCCGACGAAGCGCAGGCAGTCGTCGCCGAGATCGCAGCGCTGGGCCGCAAGGCGGTGGCGCTGCCGCTCGACACCGGCGATGTGGATGCGTTTCCGGCATTCGTCGAGCAGCTGCACGCGGCGCTGCACGCGACCTGGCAGCGCGACACCTTCGATCATCTCGTCAACAATGCCGGCCACGGCGACACCGCGCCGATCGCAGACACCACCGTCGCCCAGTTCGACCGGTTGGTGGACGTGCACTTCAAGGGCGTGTTCTTCCTGACCCAGGCGTTGCTGCCGCTGATCAGGGACGGCGGACGCATCATCAATATCTCGACCGGCCTCACGCGCTTCGCGTATCCCGGCTACGCGGCATACGCTGCGACGAAGGCCGCGGTCGAAACGCTGAGCGTCTACATGGCCAAGGAGTTCGGCGCCCGCGGGATCGCGGTGAACACGGTCGCGCCGGGTGCCATCGAGACCGACTTCGGCGGCGGCCTGGTGCGCGACAACGTCGAGGTCAACGCGCAGCTGGCAGGCATCACGGCCCTGGGGCGCGTGGGCGTGGCGGACGACATCGGCCCGATGATCGCGTCGCTGCTGGGCGAGGCGAACCGCTGGGTCAACGCGCAGCGGATCGAGGTTTCGGGCGGCCAGGCCATCTGAGTGCTCGCAGCCGGAAGCGGCACGCCGTCGCGACGATGGACGGCCTGTCGTCTCCGGCCCTCGGCGGGCGCTCGTCCGTGCATCCGCAAGCGCGCATTCACCACGCCTTGCGGCCGGATGGTCGATGGTGCCGCTCGCACCGTGCCACTCCTGCGCGCGGCCGCCCCCTTCGACGAGACTTCCGATGGATACCCACCCCGTACTCGTGGCGCCGCCGTACCGGCCGCTGCATCCCGTGCACCTGTTGCTGGTGACCAGTGCATTTCCCCTGTTCCTCGGCGCGCTGATCGCCGATATCGCCTACGCCCGCAGCTACGAGATCCAGTGGACCAACTTCGCGTCCTGGCTGGTGGCCGGCGCGCTGGTGTTCGCGCTCGTCGGCCTGGTCTGGGCCCTCGTGTCGCTGCTCACGCCGACCGCGCGCACGCGCACGCGCTTCATCTACGTCGGCCTGCTGGCGCTGACCTGCGTGCTGGGCTTCGTCAATTCTCTGGTCCACGCGATGGATGCCTGGCAGAAGATGCCGCAGGCGCTGGTGTGGTCGGTGCTGTGCCTGCTGTCGATCGGCGCGACGCTGTGGTTCGCGCTCGGCGGCACGTGGCGTCGTCGGGAGGTGCTGCCATGAATCGTCTCCCCACGCGTTCGACCTCCGCGCTGCTCACGCGCGCCCTGGTGCCCGCGCTGGCACTCGCGCTCGCGGCCTGCGGCGGCACGCCCGACGAGACCTACGTCGGCCCGTCTCCGGATCTGCCCAAGCCGCAACGCGGGCTGTTCCCGACGCTGAAGATCTCGCTGCCCACCGAATGGGGCGACGCACTGCCGACCGTGCCGGAGGGCTACGAGATCGCGCCGATCGCCGACAACCTGCTGATTCCGCGGCAGATGCTGGTGCTGCCCAATGGCGACATCCTTGTGGCCGAAGGCCGCGGCGGCCGTGCGCCCAAGCTCACGCCGAAGGACATCATTGCCGGGGTCATCAAGGCGCGCGGCAACACCCAGGTCGAGAGCGGCAACCGGCTCACGCTGCTGCGCGACGGTGACGGCGACGGCACCTACGAGGGCCGCTCGGTGTTCGCCGAGAATCTCGACGCGCCGTATGGCCTGGCATTCGGCAACGGCGCGATCTACGTGGCCACGCAGGATGCGCTGTTGCGCTTCGACTACACCGAAGGCGCGGTCAATGCGGGCGGCCCGCCGCAGGAGATCACCCGGCTGCCGTCGGCGATCAATCATCACTGGACCAAGGCGCTGACGATCAGTGCCGACGGCCGGTATCTCTACGTGGGCATCGGCTCGGACAGCAACATCACCGAGCGTGGCCTGGCGGTGGAAGAGAACCGCGCGATGGTCTGGCAGGTGGATGCGCAGACGGGCTTCCACCGCGTGTTCGCCACCGGCCTGCGCAACCCGACCGCGCTGGCGATGCAGCCGGGCATGGACCAGCTGTGGGCGGTGGTCAACGAGCGTGACGAAATCGGCGACGAACTCGTCCCCGACTATCTGACCAGCGTTCGACCAGGTGGCTTCTACGGCTGGCCCTACAGCTACTGGGGCAACAACGTGGACGACCGCGTGCGTCCGCAGAAGCCGGAGAAGGTCGCCTCGGCGATCACGCCCGACTTCGCGCTGGGCTCGCACGTCGCCGCGCTGGGCGTCGCGTTCTCTTCTCCGACGATGGGCGCGCAGTTCGCCAATGGCGTGTTCGTGGGCCAACACGGCAGCTGGAACCGCAATCCGCCGGTGGGCTACAAGGTCTCGTTCGTGCCGTTCCGCGACGGGCGCCCGTCGGGCGAGGCGATCGATTTCGCCACCGGGTTCCTCGGCGAGGATGGCAAGGCGCGGGGTCGTCCGGTCGGTGTCGCCGTCGATCCGCGCGGCGCGTTGCTGGTGGCGGATGATCTGGCGAATACGATCTGGCGGATCACGCCGACGGGTGGCGCGCCGGGTGTGCCAGCAGCACCTGCAGCCACGCCTGCGCCGACGGACGCCGCGCCGGCTGCGGCCGACATGGCGCCGCCTGCGGGCTGAGTACGTTCGTCATCGTGTGAATCACAAAGGGCCCGAACGGGCCCTTTGTTTTCTTGGCTTCGCACTGTGCCCGGGACGGTCGCGTGTGTCTTCTCGTCATCCCGGCGCAGGCCGAGGCCCGGCGACGTTCGCGCGCCACACGCGAAGGCATTGGCGGGCCGAACAGGCGGATGATCAAACGCCGCGGAAAGACACGGGATGCCCAGCGCGACGCGCCGTGATCCCACATTGCGGAATGCGCCGGACAACGGGACATGTGCATCCGGCATGCACTGCGCCTGGCGACGGGTGTGCCGCGTGACCCGCAACATCTACGTCAGTCAGCGGCATGTTCCGGCAGCTTCGCCACCACCTTGATCTCGAAATCGAAGCCGGCCAGCCAGGTCACGCCGACCACCGTCGCGGTCGGAAACGGTGCCTCGCCCCAGTACTCCGGCACGATCGCCCACGCGCGCTCGAAGCGGCTGGCCGGGTCGACGATGAAGAACGTCACGTCGACCACGTCGTCGAAGCGGGCGCCGGCCGCCGCGAGCACGGCGTTGAGGTTGTCGAAGGCGCGGCGCACCTGCTGCTCGAAATCCGGTTCGGGCGAGCCGTCCTCGCGGCTGCCGACCTGGCCGGACACGAACAGGAAGCCGCCCGAGCGGATGGCCGGCGAATAGCGGTGCTTCTCGTACAGCGCGTGGCGACCGGCGGGGAACACGACATCACGTGTGGCCATGGGACTCTCCTGTGGGGCATGTCGCCCCGATGATTGCGATCGCTCCAGTCTGGGGACGCGTGCCGGCGCGATAAACACGCCGGTCCCGCCAGCACTGTTCGTAGAATCCGGACAATTCCCGGCAGCCGGACCTCCGATGGACCGTTTCGATGCGATGCAGGCCTTCGTGCGCGTGGTGGAGGCGGGCAGCTTCACCAGGGCCGCCGAGACGCTGCACATGAGCCGCAGCACCGTGAGCCAGCTGATCCAGCAGCTCGAAGCACGACTGCGGGTGAAGCTGCTGCATCGCACGACGCGGCAGGTCGGCGTGACCGCCGACGGCGCGGCCTACTACGAGCGCGTGGTGCGCCTGCTGGGCGACATGGACGACGCCGAGACGAGCCTGTCGAGCGCCGCCGCGGTTCCGCGTGGACGGCTGCGCGTCGATGTGCCCAGTCCGTTCGCGCGGACGATCCTGGTGCCGGCGCTGCCGGAGTTCCATGCGCGCTATCCCGACATCCAGTTGGACCTGGGCGTCAGCGACCGGCGCGTCGACGTCATCGGCGAGAACGTGGACTGCGTGGTCCGCGGCGGCACGATCACCGACCCGTCGCTGGTGGCGCGCCACGTGGGCGATCTGCAGCTCGGCGTGTACGCGGCGCCGGACTATCTGCAGCGCATGGGCACGCCCGTGCATCCGCGTGCGCTGGAAGACAGCGACCACCGCATCGTCGGGTTTCTATGGGCGCGTACCGGCAAGCCTTTGCCGTATGCGATGCAGCGCGGCGACGAACGCGTGCAGGTGCACGGCCGCTATGTGGTGGCGCTGGACGATGGCAATGCCTATCTCGCCGCCGGCCTCGCCGGGCTGGGCGTGACGTGGCTACCGGAATACATGGCCCGGGCGCATGCGGCCAATGGCGAGCTGGTGCCGCTGTTCGAGGCCTGGACGATGACGCCGATGCCGATGTACGTCGCGTTCCCGCCGAACCGCCACGTCAGCGCGAAGTTGCGCGTGTTCGTGGACTGGATCGTCGAGCTGATGGCCCGGCACGCGCCGGTGACGACACGGCCGCCGGTGTGACGGCGTGCTGCATGCGGGCGTCGCTGGCGGCGCAAGCGCGCTGCGACCGCGGCGAGCAGGTGCCGCCAGAGCCTGAGGGCGATGCGATGGGTTGCGTCGGCCCGCCCTGTAGGAACGCGCGCGCGTGACGGATGGGTGCTGCGGTAAGACCTCATCGCGCGCGAGCGCGCTCCTGCACGGATCATCGGCTTCAGCTCGAGATGTGGTGGGTTGTTAGGCGCTCGCGTGGTCTGCGCTTGAGCACTCCTGTGATTCGCAGTTCGCGAGTCCCGCGTTGTAGGAACGCGCTTGCGCGCGATGGGTGGGTGCGACGGTAAGACCCCATCGCGCGCGAGCGCGCTCCTACACGGTTCATCGGCTTCAGCTCGAGACGTGGTGGCGTGTGCGGCGCTCGCGCGGTCTTCGCTCGGGCACTTCTGTGAGTCGCAGTTCGCGAACCCGCCTTGTAGGAACGCGCTTGCGCGCGATGGGTTTGTGCAGCGGTAAGACGCCATCGCGCGCGAGCGCGCGTCTCCAGAGACGGTCGGGTCCGGTGCTTCGCAAACAGGGAATGTCGTGGGTGATGCGCGGGGCGCGGATTCGCGCGCACACGGTGCGATCCATCGTCGCTCCCGTGACTGCGACCCGCGTGCAGCCGCGCTGTGGCTGGGCATATGAAGACGCCGTTGCGCGTCATCGCGTTCCTGCACGGGGCGTGGCAGGGCACCGCGAAGCGGGCGCATGATGCAGGTCTGCCGACCGGACCCCGCCCATGGCCCTCGCCGACGATCGCCGCCACCAGATGTTTCCGATTCTGGATGCCGCCCAGCTGGCCACCGCGCGCCGGTTCGCCAGCGGGCCGCCGCGGCGCTGCACGGCGGGGGAGACGCTGTTCGACGTCGGCGACTGCGATGCGCCGGTGTGGCTGGTGATCGAGGGCGCGATCGATGTGGTGCGCCGGGATGGCCTGGGCCATGAGAAACCGATCACCACCCAGGGCGTCGGCCAGTTCACCGGTGAGGTGAGCCAGCTCGCTGGGCGCGCATCGCTGGCCGCGGGCCACGCGGCCGAGGGCGGATGCACGGCGGTGCCGATCGATGCGCCGCATCTGCGCGCGCTGGTGGTCGGCGCGGCCGAGCTGGGCGAGATCGTGATGCGGGCGCTGATCCTGCGTCGCGTGGGCCTGATCGAGGGGGATGCGTCGGGGTCGGTGCTGGTCGGCGTGCCGGGCGAGGCGCACCTGACCGGGTTGCAGGGCTTTCTCACGCGCAACGGTTATCCGAACACGTTGATCGATGCGCACGACGATGCCGAGGGGCGCGAGATCGTCGAACGCCTCGGCATCCAGCCCAGCGACCTGCCGCTGATGATCTGTCCCAACGGCCAGGTCCTCAAGCGCCCCGGCGATGCCGAGGCCGCCGCCTGCCTGGGCATGACCCCGGAACTGGACCCCGACGTGCTGCACGACGTCGCGATTGTCGGTGCCGGCCCGGCGGGTCTGGCGGCCGCCGTGTATGCCGCGTCCGAAGGGCTCACGGTGCTGGTGCTGGACCAGCGGGCGATCGGCGGCCAGGCTGGCGCGTCGGCACGGATCGAAAACTACCTCGGCTTTCCGACCGGCATTTCCGGCCAGGCGCTGGCGGGCCGCGCCTACAACCAGGCGCTGAAGTTCGGCGCCGAACTCGCAATTCCGCTGGAGGTGGAACGGCTCGCCTGCGGCGGTGGCGCGGGTGAAGACGGCGCGGGCCCTGCGCCGCACGCGCTGCATCTGACCTCGGGCGAGGTTGTGCGCGCGCGGACGGTGGTCATCGCGTCGGGCGCACGCTACCGGCGGCCGGACATCGAGAATCTCGCCCTGTTCGAAGGCGCTGGCGTGTCGTACTGGGCGTCGCCGGTCGAAGCGCGGCTGTGCGAAGGCGAGGAGGTCGCCCTGATCGGCGGCGGCAACTCGGCCGGGCAGGCCGTGGTGTTCCTCGCGCCGAAGGTGAAGACATTGCATCTCGTCGTGCGCGGTGCCGGACTCGAGGCCTCGATGTCGCGCTATCTGATCGACCGCATCGAGGCCCTGCCCAACGTCGTGCTGCACACGCGCACCGAACTGGTGGCCCTCGAGGGCGACGCCGAACGCGGGCTGGTCGGTGGCACCTACCGCGACCGCGACACCGGCGAGACCCACCCCTGCAATCTGCGCCACGTGTTCCTGTTCGTCGGCGCCGATCCCAACACCGGCTGGCTGACCGACTGTGTGGCGCTGGATCACGCGGGCTTCGTGACCACCGGTGCTGAGGGTGCGGGCCCCGGGCGTTCGACCTCGCTGCAGACCGATCGGCCGGGCGTGTTCGCGATCGGCGACGTGCGTGCGGGGTCGGTCAAGCGCGTCGCGGCCGCGGTGGGCGAGGGCGCCGCGGTGGTGTCGCAGGTCCACCAGTACCTTGCGGCCGCGGACGAGGCCGCGCGTTCCGACACGCGTGGCACGGTGCCCGTCTGATGGCCGACGCCTGCCGCCATCTCGAGACCATCGCGGTCGTCGTGCCGAGCGCACGCGGTTGCGAGGAGTGCCTCGCGATCGGGAGCCCCTGGGTGCATCTGCGCGTGTGCCGCAGTTGCGGTCACGTCGGTTGCTGCGACGACTCGCCGAATCGCCACGCCACCGCGCATTTTCACGCAACCGGCCACCCGATCATCGAAGGCTACGATCCGCCGGAAGGATGGGGCTGGTGTTACGTCGACGCGGTCGTGGTCGAGTTGCCGGACCAGACGCCGCAGCAGGGGCCGATTCCGCGGTACGTGTAGCGCGGATCATCTGCGGGGTCGGCGCCATGGGCGTTGGCCGGGTGCGACGGGATGTTCGCGAATGCCCCTTCGCGCGTGAACGCGCTCCTACGAAGAGGGGAGCGGTGGATGGGATGCGGCGGTGGCATAGGACTGCGAGCGTTCCCCGACCCCCTCGCGCACGGCAGTCCGCTCGACGCCTCCTGTAGGAGCGCGCTCGCGCGCGATGGGGATCTTCGCGATTGCCCGTTCGCGCGTGAACGCGCTCCTACGAAGAGGGGAGCGGTGGCTGGGATGCGGCGGTCGCATGGGACTGCGAGCGTTCCCCGGCCCACTCGCGTGCGGTTGTCCACTCGACGCCTCCTGTAGGAGCGCGCTCGCGCGCGATGGGGATCTTCGCGACTGCCACGTTCGCGCGTGAACGCGCTGCTACATGCGGCGCGGAGAGGGCTGGTCTATGTCGGGCGCTCAAGGTATCGGCGCGGACGCCGCCTTCGTGCACGCGCATGCCCTTCGATTGCCGCGTCCGGAACGCGGTTCGATCAGGCATCCGAAACGACGTGTAGGAGCGCGCTCGCGCGCAATGGCGTTCTCGGGAACGCCCATTACCCGCGAGCGCGCTCCAGCATGGAACCAAGCTGTGCGGTAGAAGACAGAGACGTCCGTCGCAGCAAGCGCAGGACGTTTGCAGCGGACGGATCAGTCCGGCGAAGAACTTGAAGTTCCGCAGCGAGCGGCGGAATCCACTCGCGCCTGGACGCGGTGCACGCGGATCGCGGCCCGCCTTAGGTCTCAACACCATGAAATCGAAACAGCGGATCTCACGAAGAGACCCGCTGCTTCAGGCCGACATCCCGGTATCAGGCGATGTCGGGCAGCCCGTCGATGATCTTCTCGATCGTGATCGGGTACTCCCGCACGCGCACGCCAGTGGCGTTGTGGATCGCATTGGCGACCGCGGCCGGCACGCCGCACAGGCCGAGCTCGCCGACACCCTTGGCTTTCATCGGCGAGCTGTCGGCATCCGCCTCGTCGAGGAACACGACCTCCTGCTCGGGGATGTCCGCGTGAACGGGCACTTCGTAGCCGGCGAGGTCGTGGTTGACGAAGAAGCCCATGGTCTCGTCGACCGCCAGCTCCTCGCTGAGTGCGGCGCCGACACCCATCGTCATCGCACCGATCATCTGGCTGCGGGCCTGTTTCGGGTTGAGGATGCGGCCTGCTGCGGCGACAGACAGCATGCGGCGCACGCGGGTCTCGCCGGTCAGCGCGTCGACACCCACTTCGACGAAGTGCGCGGCGAAGGTGCTGAGCTGTTTCTGCTTGTCGAGATCGCCGAACTCGATCGCGTCCTCGACCACCAACTGCCCGTCGCCGGCCGCTTCGGCCAGCGGAACGGACCGTCCGCCCGCGCGCACCTGGCCGTCCACGAACTCGGCCGTGGCCGGGTCCAGCTCGAGGCGCGTGGCGACGACCTCACGCAGTTTCATGCAGGCCGCGTAGACGCCTGCGGTCGCGCTGTTCGCGCCCCACTGGCCGCCGGAACCGGCCGAGGCGGGGAAGTCGGAATCACCGAGCTTCACGTCGATCGATTCGATCGGCAGACCCAGCGTCTCGGCCGCGGTCTGCGCGATGATCGTGTAGCTGCCGGTTCCGATATCGGTCATATCGGTTTCGATGGTGACGCGGCCATCGCCATCGAGCCGCGCACGCGCGCCGGACTTCATCACCGGTGCGTTGCGGAAGCCCGCCGCCACGCCCATGCCGACCAGCCAGCGGCCGTCGCGCACGGTGCCGGTGGGCTGGCGTTGGCTCCAGCCGAATTTCTCGGCGCCCTGGCGCAGGCATTCGACGAACTGCCGCTGCGAGAACGGACGTTCCGGATTTTCCGGATCCACCTGGGTGTCGTTGCGGATGCGGAACTCGACCGGATCCATACCGAGTTTCTCGGCCATTTCGTCCATCGCGATTTCCAGCGCCATCATGCCGGGGGTCTCGCCGGGCGCGCGCATCGCATTGCCTTCAGGCAGGTCGAGCGTGGCGAGGCGCATCCTGGTCATGCGGTGTTCGCCGGCGTAGAGCAGCCGCGTCTGCTGCACAGCGACTTCCGGCCCGCCGCCTTTCAGATCACCGGACCAGCTTTCGTGGCCCATCGCGGTGATCGTGCCGTCGCGGCGCGCACCGATGCGGATGCGCTGCTCGGTGGCGGGGCGGTGGGTGGTGTTGTTGGCGATCAGCGGACGATGCAGGGCCACCTTGACGGGCCGCTTGGCGGCCTTTGCGCCGAGCGCGGCGAGCACGGCGTCGGCGCGCACGAAGAGTTTGCCGCCGAAGCCGCCGCCGATGTACGGCGAGACCAGGCGCACCTTGTCCGCGGGAATGCCGAGCGTGCGGGCGACGTCGCCCTTGCCCCAGGCGATCATCTGGTTCGAGGTCCAGATCGTGACCTGGTCGCCGTCCCAGGCGGCGAGCGAGGCCATCGGCTCCATCATCGCGTGCGACTGGTCGGGCGTGGTGTAGGTCGCGTCCAGCGTGACCTCGGCCGCGGCGAACGCGCTGTCGAAATCGCCCACGGCCGAATCGGCCGGTGTCTCGCCACCCTGCGGCTTGATCGCGTTGTCCTTCTCGCGCGACAGCGAGAAGCGCCCGCGCTCGCGGCGATAGTCCACCCGCACCAGCGCCGCAGCCGCGCGGGCCTGCTCGAAGGTCTCGGCGACGACCAGCGCGATCGCCTGGTGGTAGTGCTGGATCTGCGGCCCGCCGAGCAGGTGCGCGGTGTTCATGCGGCCCTTTCCGAGCTTGCCGGCGTTCTGCGCGGTGACCACGGCCAGCACGCCCGGTGCGCGTTCGGCGGCCGAGGTGTCGATCGACGCGATGCGGCCCTTGGCGATGCCGGCACCGACGACGTGGCCGTAGGCCGCGCGCTCGGTGACGTCGTGCCATTCGTAGGCATAGGGCGCGGTGCCGGTGACCTTGTGCGGACCATCGATGCGGTCGAGCGGCTGGCCGACGACGCGCATGCGGTCGATCGGGTTCTGGCCGGCAGGCGTGTCGAACTTCATGACGTGGCCTCCTGGGCATCGACCAGCGCGGCGGCGATGGTGCGCTCGGCGAGCTTCAACTTGAACCGGTTGTCGTCGGTGGGTGTGGCGCCGTCGAACAGCCGGGCGGCCACGGCCTTGGCGCCGCGCGGAAGTTCGGCGTCTGCCGCGTCGCTGCGCCAGGGCGTGTGTGCGACACCGCCGACCGCGACGCGGCCGCTGCCGTCGCGCTGCACGACCGCGGCGACGGAGACGAGCGCGAACGCATACGAAGCGCGATCGCGGACCTTGCGGTAGACGTGCCGGCCGCCGAGCGGCGGTGGCAGCACGACGGCCGTGATCAGCTCGCCCGGGCGCAGCACGGTCTCGCGCTGCGGCGTGGTGCCGGGCGCGAGATAGAAGGCGTCGAGGGCGATGCGTCGGGTCTCGCCGTCGGGGGCGACGGTTTCGATCACGGCATCGAGCAGGCGCATCGCCACGACCATGTCGCTGGGGTGGGTGGCGATGCACTGCGCGCTGCCGCCGATGACCGCGAGCTGGCGGCTGTAGCCGTCGAGCGCACCGCAGCCGCTGCCGGGCAGACGTTTGTTGCACGCCTGGGCGGTGTCGTAGAAGTACGGACAGCGCGTGCGCTGCAGAAGATTGCCCGCCGTCGTCGCCTGGTTGCGCAGCTGACCGGAGGCGCCGGCGAGCAGGGCGCGCGACAGCACCGCGTAATCGCGACGCACACGGGCGTCGGCGGCGAGGTCGGTGTTGCGCACGAGGGCGCCGATGCGCAAGCCGCCGTCGTCGGTGGGCGCGATGGTGTCGAGCGCCAGGCCGTTGACGTCGATCAGGTGCGCCGGCGTCTCGATCTCGAGCTTCATCAGGTCGAGCAGGTTGGTGCCGCCCGCGATGAATTTCGCGCCCGGGGTGCGGGCGGCGGCCGCGGCGGCCGCGGCGGGCGAGTCCGCACGTTCGAATCCGAAGGCCTTCATGCGCCGGCCCTCCGGCTGCGTGATCCACCGACGTCCTCGATCGCATCGAGGATGTTGGCGTAGGCGCCGCAGCGGCACAGGTTGCCGCTCATGCGCTCACGGATCTCGGCGCTGCTGAGCGCGGGTGTTGCGGTGAGATCGGTGGTCACGTGGCTGGGAATGCCGTCGCGGATTTCTTCCAGCACCGCGACCGCCGAACAGATCTGGCCCGGCGTGCAGTAGCCGCATTGGTAGCCGTCGTGTTTGACGAACGCGGCCTGCATGGGGTGCAGCCTGTCGGGCGTGCCGAGGCCTTCGATCGTCGTGACCTTGGCGCCGTCCTGCATCACCGCCAGCGTGAGGCAGGTATTGATGCGGCGACCATCGACGATCGCGGTACAGGCGCCGCACTGGCCGTGGTCGCAGCCCTTCTTGGTTCCGGTGAGATGCAGGTCCTCGCGCAGCAGATCGAGCAGCGTGGTGCGGGTGTCGACCTCGCGCTCAACGCGCGTGCCGTTGACCTCCATCGTGATGCGCTGCATGACCGGTGCGGGCGCGGCGTCGGGCGCTCCACCCGCAGCGGCGACCGCGCGCTGTGCAAATGCAGGCGCGGCGACGGTGCCGGCGGTGGCCGCGCCTGCCTTGAGCAGTTCGCGACGAGTGAGTGGCGGCATGGGAATTCCTCTGGGCTGGCGTCTGGGCTGGCGAGGTGGACGCGACGGGGCGAACTCGCACCCGCGCCGTGCTGGGCGAGCATGCGCGAGCGGGTGTTGTGATCCGGTCAATGCAGCAGGGCCGGGATCACAGCGGCCACCGGCACGCCCGCGCGGCCTCGTCGGATACGCACGGGGCGCGCGGGCGCGCGTTCGCGTAGCGGCTGCCGCGCATGGCTGGCGCCGGCGGATGAATGCGGTTGCTGTGCGAGCGCGGCTGGACGGCGGCGGGTTGCGCGTGTGCACCGTCACGACGAGACGGGCTGCGCTGACTGGCGCAGCCAGGGGGCGATCGTGGCGATGCGCGCACCCGGAGCAGGGCGCAGCCCGCTCAGCCCGGCGCGCGCTCGCGGCCGCCGGCGTTGTCGCGGCTCAATGCGTGCGCACCGCGCAGCAGCATGCGGATCATCTGCGAGAGCTCGTCGACCAGCGCTTCGTCGCGCTCGGGCGGGGAATCCAGCGCGGTACCGCCGAGCGCGAACACCAGACGGGTGATCGCGCGCGAGACCAGGTCCGGTCGATGGAAGCTGAGTCCCTGCGAGGCCGCGATGCGGATCAGGTCGGCCCGCAGCTCGTCCTCGAAGAAGTGCAGCTGTCGGTCGACCGCGCGCTTGAACGCGTCCGAGCCGACCGTGCCTTCACGCAGCAGCACGTGCAGCAGCTTGTCGTCTGCGCGCAGGCGTTCCATGAACGCCTCGAGCGAGCCGCGGACGATGCTGCGGCCGGAGACCGCGCGCCGGCGGGCGTCGCCGATGATGCCGCGCAGCGATTCGCCGGCGACGTCGATCAGGGCGACGGCCAGCTCGTCCATGTCGTGGAACTGGCGGTAGAAGCTGTTGGGCGCGATGCCGGCCTCGCGCGCGACCTCGCGCAGGCTCAACGTCGACACGCTGCGGTGTGGCCCGATCAGGCGCAGCGCCGCGGCGATCAGGTCCTCGCGCACGATAGACGGCTTGCGGCCGGGGCCATCGGGGGCGGGCACATCGTCGCTGGCGGGCGCAGGACTGCGGACGGACACGGGCAGGGATCGCGGCGACGGTGGGCCAGCATAACAGTGCGGCGGCGTAGGGCAGGGCGGGTCGGGCCACCGTGTGGACCGCGAGACGCGATCCAGCGGCGCCCGGGATGAACGCCCTCCATGCTGCGGCGCGACATTAATGCACACGTGTATACACAGGCGTGCGGATGCCTGTACAGTCGCTCCCATGTCAGCCGTCACGCCCATCACTGCACGTCCGCGCAGCCGTCTTCGCCGGCTTGCCACGCCCTTCGTCGCGCCGCCCGTGTTCGATTTCTGGGCGCAGCGCCTGCATCCCACGTGGACCTGGGAGCGGCCGTTGGCCCGCATCGTCGGCCACGCACCGGCCGCCGCCGGCGCTGTCACGCTGACTCTGAAACCCAACCGCCACTGGGCGGGCGCGCTGCCGGGCCAGCACGTGAACCTCGGCGCCGATATCGACGGTGTGCGCGTGACCCGCAGCTACAGCCTCGACGCCCCGGCGTCCGCTGACGGCCGCATCACGATCACCATCAAGGGCATTGACGGTGGCCGCATGAGCGGGCATCTGCTGGACCCGGCTCGCGTCGGCGACGTGCTCGACATCGGCCCGGGCTTCGGCGACATGACGCTCGACGCCGGCGCCAGTGCGGCGCCGCGGTTGCTGCTCGCCGGTGGCAGTGGCATCACGCCGCTGATGGCGCTGGTGCGCCAGCTGGCCGGGCAGGGCATGCCGGCGCCGGTGACGCTGCTGTACTGGGCCCGCACCCGGGCCGAGTTCTGTTTCGTCGACGAGCTGCGCGCACTGGCCGCGCGCCATGCCGGGGTCGATGTGCGTTTCGTGCTCACCGGCGATGCGCCCTTGGCCCAGGACGAGGCCGGCGGCCGGATCGATGCCGATCTGCTCGCCTCGCTGGTGCCCGATCTTGCCGCGCGTCACGTCGATGCCTGCGGCCCCGGTGGCTTCGTCGCCGCGGCCGATGCGCTGCTCGCGGGGCGCGTGGTGATGCTGCGCACCGAAGCCTTCACCCCACCGCCGCGCCCGCCGGTCGACGACACCGGCACGGTGTCGGTGCACCTGGCGCGCAGTGGCCGCGACCTGCTGCTACCGCGCGGCATCTCCCTGCTCGAAGCCCTGGAAGCCGAAGGCGTGAAGCCGCGTTCGGGCTGCCGCATGGGCATCTGCAACACCTGCGCCTGCGGCAAGTCCGCCGGCACCGCGCGCGATCTGCGTACGGGCACCGTCAACGGTGAGCCGAGCATGGCGTTCAAGCTGTGCATCAGCAGCGCCGTGTCCGATCTCGTTCTCGATCTCTGATGTCCGGAGTTTCCATGACCCACGCTACCGCTGCCCGCCGTCTGGGCCCCCAGGAACTCGATGCTTTCGGCGCCGAACTTGATGCGCTGCACACGCGCACGATGGCGCAGGTGGGCAAGGTCGACGCCGACTACATCCGCAAGGTGGTGCGCTGGGTGCGCTACTGCGGCTTCGGCGGCCGTGCGCTGCTGATGGTGGGCGCGATCGGCGGCGCGTTCGTGCCGTGGCTGCTGTGGCCGGCCTGCATCGCCGGCGTGCTGCTGCTGGCGCTGGCCAAGATCATGGAGAACATGGAAGTCGGCCACAACGTGATCCACGGCCAGTACGACTTCATGGGTGATCCGCAGTTCAACAGCCGCACCTACGAGTGGGACATCGTGGCGACCGCCGACAACTGGCGGCATTCGCACAACTTCCGCCACCACACCTACACCAACGTCCGCGGCATGGACGACGACATCGGCTACGGCCTGCTGCGCATCTTCCCCGAGCAGCGCTGGCGTCCGTTCTATCTGCTGCAGCCGTTCATCGCGGTGGTGTTCGCGCTGTACTTCCAGTGGGGCGTGGCGATCCAGGAACTGAAGCTGGGCCGTTTCTTCGCCGGCAAGATGCCCAAGGGCAAGCTGGCCCGCGATTTCGCGCCGGTGGGCCGCAAGATGGGCCGCCAGCTGCTCAAGGATTACCTGTTGTTCCCCGCGCTGGCCGGCCCGTTCTTCCTGCCCGTGCTGCTGGGCAACCTGGCCGCGAACGGCATCCGCAACGTGTGGACCTACGTGATCATCTTCTGCGGCCACTTCACCGCGGACGCCGAGACCTTCCCCAAGGAATCGATCCGCAACGAATCCCGCGGTCACTGGTACATGCGCCAGCTGCGCGGCTCGTCGAACATCGGCGGCGGCCGGGCGATGAATCTGCTGAGCGGCAACCTCAGCCACCAGATCGAGCACCACTTCTATCCGGACGTGCCCGCGCACCGATACGGCGCGCTGTCGCTGGAAGTCCGCGAGATCTGCGCGCGTTACGGCCAGCCCTACAACACCGGCTCGCTGCCGCGGCAGTTCGGCGAGGTGGTGTGGCGGATCGTGCGGCATGCGTTCCCGAGCCGGCCGAAGCGGGCGCGCAAGGCGCCGGAGGGCGTGCTGCAGCAGGCGTGAGTCTGGTCCCGGTGTGATGCCGGGCCACGTGACGCAGTCGAATGCCCCGCCTCGTGCGGGGCGTTTGCGTTCCGGATGTCGAGAAGTGCGTGGGCGGGGGGGGGCGCGGTTCGGCGAGAGCGTGCTCGACGTGATGCGAGGTGACGCTTCCGTTGTCGCAGTCGTTTTTGCGGCTGGCGCGCTCCATCCGTGTGTTGCTTTTGCTTTTTGCCTTTGCTTTTGCCTTTGCTTTTGCCTTCGCCTTCGCCTTCGCCTTCGCCTTCGCCTTGGCGTTGCTATTGATCTGATCGAGCCGTAAAGCGAGCCGAGCATCGCAGGGCGGCGGGGCCGAAGAGCAGCCCATGTCTGAGCGCAGCGAGTTTGGGCTGCGTGCCCCGCTGCCCGAGAAGCGCAGGGGCCCGCCGCGGCTGTATCGCGGCGGATCGCGTCCGGCGATGGCGGTTTGACTCGCGCCTTCGGCACTCGCCCTTCGGGCCGGCTTCGCCGTTCGCCAGCGCATTCGCGCTGTCGTGCTTACTTTTGACAAGACAAAAGTAAGCCGCGCGAACAGCGCGGAAGCTCTGTTGTTCGCGTCCAGCGTTGGCTTCAAGGGAAAACGGGCTAAAACAAGTGCACGGCTTTCGCCCGCTTGCGCGTGCGAATTCCTTTTTGAAGGACCAAAAAGGAACCAAAAAGTCCCTTCGCCGGGCGCGAGCCGACGCGGCTGCGCCGCGCCGGTCCCCTGTGCTCCTCGCCTGACGCGGCACGCAGCCCAAACTCGCTTCGCTCAGACATGGGCTGCTCTTCGGCCGCGTCAGACTCCGGTGCTCGGCCCGCTTAACGGCTCGAACGTCAAACGCTGAAAGCCAGAGCCAGAGCCAGAGCCAGAGCCAGAGCAGGAGCAAAAGTCAAAATCGAAAGCCACAGCCGCAGTCACATCCACGGCAAGAGTTGAGACCGCGAAGACAGTAGAAGAGCGATGACAGCCGACACAGTGGAACTGCAGCAGGGCTGGGGTACGACTGCCGACGCCACGATGACGCGGGCGGCGGCCGCCACACCTCGTCACGTGCCGGTGCGGATAATGCGCCCGCATCCCCCGAGTGCCGCAGCATGTCGAAGCCGAAAGCGAAATCGAAGCCGAAATCCAAGGCCCCCGCCGACTGCGTCCGCGTCCGCGGCGCGCGGGAGCACAACCTCAAGGACGTCGATGTCGACATCCCGCGCGATGCGCTGGTGGTGTTCACCGGCGTGTCCGGCTCCGGCAAATCGTCGCTGGCCTTCGGCACGCTGTTCGCCGAAGCGCAGCGGCGGTATCTGGATTCGATCTCGCCGTATGCGCGGCGACTGATCGACCAGGCCGGTGTGCCGCAGGTCGATTCGATCGAGGGTTTGCCGCCGGCGGTGGCACTGCAGCAGGCACGTGGCACGCCGACCGCGCGGTCGTCGGTCGGCAGCCTGACGACGATCTCCAATTCCCTGCGCATGCTGTATTCGCGCGCCGGCGACTATCCGCGCGGGCAGGCCATCATCTACGCCGACGGTTTCTCGCCGAACACGCCGGCCGGCGCCTGTCCCACCTGCCACGGGCTCGGCCGCATCTACGACGCGACCGAAGCCTCGATGGTGCCGGATCGCGCGTTGACCATCCGCGAGCGCGCGGTCGCCGCGTGGCCGGGCGCCTGGCACGGACAGAACCAGCGCGACATCCTCACCACGCTGGGGATCGATGTCGACGTGCCGTGGTCGTCGTTGCCGAAGAAGACCCGCGACTGGATCCTGTTCACCGACGAGCAGCCGGTGGTGCCGGTCTATGCCGGTTTCGACCTCGCCGAGGCGAAGCGCGCACTGAAACGGAAGATGGAACCCAGCTACATGGGCACCTTCACCAGCGCGCGCCGCCACGTGCTGCACACGTTCGCCAATACACAAAGCCCGGTGCAGAAGAAGCGCGCCGCGCAGTACCTGGTGGGCGCCGACTGCCCCGAGTGCCACGGCAAGCGCCTGCGCCGGGAGGCCTTGTCGGTGACGTTCGCGGGACTCGACATCGCGGCGTTCTCGCAGCAGCCGCTCGATGCGTTGGCGGCGCTGCTCGCGCCCGCCGCGGCCGGCGACACCCACGCGAAGGCGCATCCCGAGCAGGCGCTTGCCGCGCAACGCATCGCCCAGGACCTGCAGTCACGCATCAAGGTGCTGCAGGACCTCGGATTGGGCCACCTGTCGCTGGCCCGCGCCACGCCGACGCTGTCGCAGGGCGAACTGCAGCGGCTGCGCCTCGGCACGCAGATCCGCTCGCAGCTGTTCGGCGTGGTCTACGTGATGGACGAACCCTCGGCTGGCCTGCATCCCGCCGATGCGCAGGCGCTGCTGCGCGCGCTGGACCAGCTGCGCGCCGCGGGCAATTCGCTGTTCGTGGTCGAGCACGAGATCGACGTGATCCGCCATGCCGACTGGATCGTCGACGTCGGCCCGGCCGCAGGCGAGCACGGCGGGCAGGTGCTGTACAGCGGAGCGCCGGACGGACTGGCGAAGGTCGAGGCGTCGGCCACGCGTCGCTATCTGTTCGCAGGTCACGCGCCGATCGCGCGTTACGGACGCACGCCCGATGCGTGGCTGCAACTGCGCAATATCCACCGGCACAACGTGCGTGGCCTGGATGTCGACATCCCGCTCGGCGTGTTCACCACGGTCACCGGGATCAGCGGCTCGGGCAAATCGTCACTGGTCAGCCAGGCGCTGGTGGAGCTGCTGGCCGCGTGGGTCGGTGCGGGCCGGGACGCGGATGCCGACGCCCCGCTCGATCCGCTCGAGCGCGATGTCGACACCGCCGTGGAGGGCCGAATCGAAGGCGGACTGGACGCCGTGCGCCGTCTGGTGCGGGTGGACCAGAAGCCGATCGGGCGCACGCCGCGTTCGAACCTCGCGACCTACACCGGCCTGTTCGATCACGTGCGCAAGCTGTTCGCGGCCACGCCGATGGCGAAGCGCCGCCGCTACGATGCGGGCCGCTTCTCGTTCAACGTCGCCAAGGGCCGCTGCGCGACCTGTGACGGCGAGGGCTTCGTCAGCGTGGAACTGCTGTTCATGCCCAGCGTCTATGCGCCGTGTCCCGAGTGTCACGGCCAGCGCTACAACGCGCAGACGCTGGAGGTGATGCTGCGCGGCAAGAACATCGCCGAGGTACTCGGCATGACCGTGACCGAAGCCGCCGAGTTCTTTGCCGACGATGCCGCCGTCGCGCGGCCGCTGTCGGTGCTGGTGGAGGTCGGCCTGGGCTATCTGCGTCTGGGGCAGCCGGCCACCGAGTTCTCCGGCGGCGAGGCCCAGCGCATCAAGCTGGCCAGCGAGCTGCAGCGGACCCAGCGCGCCGGTACCGTCTACGTGCTCGACGAACCCACGACCGGCCTGCATCCGGCGGATGTCGACACGCTGATGCTGCAGCTGCAGGCGCTGGTCGAGGCGGGCAGCACGGTGGTCGTGGTCGAACACGACATGCGCGTGGCCGCCGCCAGCGACTGGATCATCGACATGGGCCCGGGCGCCGGCGATGCGGGCGGTCAGGTCGTCGTGGCCGGCACGCCCGAGCGCGTGGCGCGCCACACGCGCAGCCTCACCGCGCGGTTCCTGGCCGAGGCGATCGCCGGAGGTTGACGCACCGGCCCGCGTGGACCGCCACGTTCCGCACATGCAGCGGGCGCCGGATGCGGGCATGCTTGGCGATCGATCCGGGGACAGGGTGCGCCGCGCGCATCGTGTGGGCAGGGATGCCGCGATCGAGTCCATCGCCATTCCAGGAGCTGCCGATGTCCATCGCACCGCGTCGCCGCGCGACGCTGTCCGCCCTTGCGCTGTCGCTGTCCCTCGCTGTCGGCGCGTTGGCGCCTGCAAGCGCGCAGGACGCACCTGCGGCCACCCTCGCACCGCCGGCCAATGCCGCCGAAGCCGCGCTGCGCGCGCTCTACACCGCCGAGTGGGACTGGCGCCAGGCCGAGTTCGACCGCGTGCGCATCGACGGTCGCTGGCAGGCCGGTGACCGCATGTCCTCGGTGACTCCAGAGGCATGGGCACGTCGCGCGGCGTACTGGAAGGACGTGCTGGTGAAGCTGGAGGCGATTCCGCTCGACGCGCTGGGCCGCGAGGAGCGCATCAACGCCGAGGTGTTCCGCACCTCGCTCGAGGCCAGCGTGGCGAACGCGGACTGGCGCACGTTCGAGGCGCCGTTCAACAGCGACAGCTTCTTCTGGGGCGGCATCAATCCGCGCCAGCCGTACCAGACCGAGGCCGACTGGCGCCGTTTTATCGCGCGGCTCGGCGATGTGCCGCGTTACTTCGACGAGCAGATCGCGAACATGCGCAGCGGTCTCGACCGCGGCTGGAGCGTGCCGCGCGCGACGCTGGACGGCCGCGACACCACGCTGGTGCCGTACACGCAGACCGGCGAGGACAATCCGCTGCTGGCGACGTTCGAGCGTATCCCGGTCGCAATCCCCGAGCCCGTGCGCACGCAACTGCGCGAGGAGGGCCGTCGCGTCGTGCTGGAGCAGACGGTGCCGGCGTACAGCAAACTGCTGGGCTTCATCCGCGACGACTATTTCCCGCGCACGCGCACCACGATCGCCGCGCGCGATCTGCCCGACGGCGGCGCGTTCTACCAGTCGCAGATCCGCGAATACGTGACCCGTGACATGAGCCCACGCGAGATCCACGATCTCGGCCTGGCCGAGGTGGCGCGCATCTCCGCCGAAATGCGCGAGGTGATGACGCGCGCCGGATTCACCGGCACGTTCGAGGCGTTCCTCGAGTACCTGCGCACGGATCCCAGGTTCTACGCCAAGACGCCGCGCGAGCTGCTGGCCTACACCGCGTGGATCGCGAAGAAGATCGACGGCGAACTCAAGCACGTCGTCGGCACGCTGCCGCGCTACCGCTTCACGATCCTGCCGGTCGCCGACGACATCGCGCCGATCTACACCTCGGGCCGTGGCGGGCTGGAGGCGTGCTTCTTCAACACCTACGACCTGCCGTCGCGGCCGCTGTACAACCTGCCGGCGCTGGTCGCGCACGAATGCGCGCCGGGCCACAGCTTCCAGGCCGCACTCGCGCTGGAGGCGCCGGCGCGTCCGGATTTCCGCCAGCAGACCTATTTTTCCGGGTACGGCGAAGGCTGGGGCCTGTACACCGAGTGGCTCGGCACCCGCATGGGCATCTACGAGACGCCGTACGAGGAGTTCGGGCGGCTGACGTTCGAGATGTGGCGCGCCGCGCGCCTGGTCATCGACACCGGCCTGCACGAGTACGGCTGGAGCCGGCAGCAGGCGATCGACTATCTCGCCGGCCATACCGCGCTCGCGCGCCACGACGTCGTGACCGAGGTCGACCGCTACATCTCCTGGCCGGGTCAGGCGCTGTCGTACTACATCGGCTACAAGACCATTCTCGATCTGCGCGCCGAGGCCGAGCGCGAACTCGGCCCCGCCTTCGACCAGCGTCCGTTCCACGACACCATCCTCAATCTCGGCTCGGTGCCGCTGCCGGTGCTGGAAGAGGAGGTGCGGCGGTTCATCGCCGAGCAGAAGGCGGCAGGCACGCCGCAGGGCTGATGCGCGGCCCGGCCGGGCAGCGGCGCCGGTCCGGCGCGAGCTGGCATTCGCGAACGGCGCCGTGCGACGCAAGGCAGCGCACGGTGCGTGGTCATGCGAAAGCGCGGCCGATGCGATGCGCGACCGGCCGTGCCTGACTCACGCTTCGCGCAGCGTCTTCTCCATCCGCGCGTGATCCCGGCGGTAGCGCCTGGCGAGCTGGGTCTTCTGGGTGTCGGTGAGCAGCTTGCCCGACACCTGGAAGAACGCGCGTTCCTCCTCGCGCAGATGGTGGTGCACCGTCTCCGACAGCTGCTTGGCCTTGGCCATCCAGCCGCGACCGCTGTGGTCGGTGGTCTGCAGGTCCTCGACCAGCTCGTCGATCTGGTGGTGCTCGTGCAGCGCATGGCGCGAGGCGTCGAGGCCGGCGTCGTGCATCAGGATCGGCGCGTAGAGGAAGCGTTCTTCCGCGGCCTCGTGTGCGGCCAGCTCGATGCGCAGGTCGGTAAACAGCTCGATGCGGCGTGCGCTGTGCGGCTGGGAGCGCAGCAGCTTGCGGCACAGCGAGCGCTGGCGCTCGTGGCTCTCGCGCAGCGCGTCGTAGAGGGTCTCGGGCATGTCGGTCTCCGCTGCGGGTCGTGGGCGCATGCTGGGCCGGTACCGGTGCAGGCGGTGTCGTCGTGCGCGGTTTCCGGTGCGACGTTGAGCGCCGGCGCCGGAGCGCCGAGAATCGGCGTGTCGGCCGTTCACGGCCCCCCGTCGGAACCCCCCATGCAGAACCTCCGCGTCTCCCTCGTCCAGGGCGCCACCGTCTGGCACGACCCGGCCGCCAATCGCGCGTACTACGGCGCCCTGATCGCGCCGCTGCGCGGCATGACCGATCTCGTCGTGTTGCCGGAGACCTTCACCAGCGGCTTCAGCAACGACGCGATCGACCGCGCCGAGGACATGGCCGGCCCGACCGTCGACTGGATCCGCGACCAGGCCGCCGCGCTCGATGCCGCCGTCACCGGCAGCGTGCAGCTGCGCGACGGCGAGGGTGTCTACAACCGCATGCTGTGGGCCACGCCCGACGGCGAGTTGCAGCACTACGACAAGCGCCACCTGTTCCGCTACGCCAACGAGCACAAGCGGTATGCCGCCGGACGCGCGCGGCTGACGGTGGAGTGGAAGGGCTGGCGGATCAATCCGCAGGTCTGCTACGACCTGCGCTTTCCGGTGTTCTGCCGCAACCGCTACGACGTCGAGCGTCCGGGCGATCTGGATTTCGACCTGCAGCTGTTCGTCGCCAACTGGCCGGCGGCGCGCGCGTATGCCTGGAAAACCCTGCTGCGCGCGCGTGCGATCGAAAATCTCTGCTTCGTCGCCGGCGTCAATCGCGTCGGCGTCGACGGCAACGGCATCGCCTATTCGGGCGACAGCGCGGTGCTCGACTTCCTCGGCCATCCGCTCAGCGAATGCACCGATGCCGAGGTCGTCACGACGACGACGCTGCAGGCCGCCGAGCTGGCGGCCCATCGCGAGCGGTTCCCGGCGATGCTGGACGCGGACCGGTTCGAACTGCGTTAGGGCGTCCGGTCCGCTGCTGGGCGGCGGCGTGACCGCATCTGAAATCGCGCGTCCGGTTCCCGCACGCGGAAGTGGCAGGTCCGATGTTCCGCATCATGCGCGACGTTGCGGCGTGCGATGCGGAATCAGCCTGTACGCGGCGGGAGGATCTGCTGCGTGGCCTGGCACAGCACGAACAGCCGGCCGTCCTCGCTGCGCGCTTCGGCGGCAAGGTGCAGCACGTTGCGCGTGCGGGCGACCAGCCGCGCCTCGCAGACGAGATAGGCGTCAGCCGGGGTGACCGGCCGCAGATACTGGGTGTTGAGCGTCGCGGTGACGCTGGGCGGCGCGATCAGATACGAGAACGGACCGAGCGTGTTGTCCAGCGCGGCGACGACGAAGCCGCCCTGCATGTTGCCCATCGGATTGCGATAGCGGGGCAGCACCGGAAAGCGCAGCGACATGCGCATGCCGTCTTCGTACTCGAGAAACTCGCCCTGCATGTCGAGCAGGCACGGCGGCGGCAGCATGGCGTGCATGGCCGCCGGCGCATTCGCGCGGATCAGATCGTTGATGGTGTCGCCAGTGATGGCCATGGGACTTCCGTGTGGAGCGATGGGTGTCGGCGCGCACTCGCGCGCGATGCAGCTTTCCTGCAATGCCCATCGCGCGCAAGCGCGCTCCTACCGGAATCCGCGCATCCAAGAACGAGCACGGGGCCCGAAGGCCCCGTGCGTCAACGCAAATGGATGTGCCTGCGATCAGCGACCGCCGCCACCGCGCGGGCCGCGATTGCCGCCACCCGGCGGACGTCCGCCAGGCCCACGATTGCCGCCTGGACCACCGGGGCCACGCGCGCCGGGGCCGCCCGGACCCTTCGGGCCACGGTTGCCGCCGCCCGGACGCGGACCGCGCGGACCGGCATTGGGATTGAAGCTGCCCGGATTGGCGTGGTCAGAGGGGAAGCTCGGTGCGCTGTCGGGATGGCCGTAGGGCGCACGCGGGCGACCTTGGCCGCCACCGCCACCGCCACCACCACCGGCGGAACGCGAGGCCCACGGGCCCTGTCCGCCGCCGCCACCGCCCGGCCCACGCGGCCCACCGCCGCCTGCGCCGCGCGGACCCTGTCCACCGCCACCAGGACCACCCGGGCCACGCTTCTTCGCGCCCCCCGGGCCACCGGCGCCGCCGTAGGGCTTCTTCGGGCCGCGGCCGTCGGCATTGCGATGGCCGCTCGGGCCGGTTTCCACACCGTCCGGCACGTACCAGGTGCGGAACGCCGCCGGATTGCCCTCGGGCAGACCGCGCGCGCCCTTGTCGGCACGCTGCTTGAAGGGTTTCTGCGACTGCTTGGCCGCGGCGTCACCACTGACCGTCAGGCCGCCGTGTGCCTTGCGCGGGCCACCACGGCCACGGCCGCGGTCCTCGCGGACGTTGTCGAAGCGACGCAGCTCGCGGCCTTCGTCGGCGCCACTGTTGTGGCCGTTGACATAGGCCTTGCCGGTGCCGCCCTTGCCCAGATGCACGGTCGACTTCGCGGCTTTGCGCTGGCCGATCACCGGCTGCAGCGTCAGCGCGGGCGGCGGCCCTTGCTCGAGCTTGAGTTCGGTGCGCAGGCTCTCGACCTGGGCCTCGGGCAGTTCCTGCGACTGGCCGCGCAGCAGCGGCTGCGGAAGCACGACGTTGCCGTAGCGCACGCGCTTGAGTCGGCTCACCTGGCAGCCCTGCGATTCCCACAGGCGGCGCACTTCGCGGTTGCGGCCCTCTTTCAGCAGCACCTGGTACCAGTCGTGCGAATCGGTGCCGCCGATGCGTTCGATCTCGTCGAATTTCGCCGGGCCGTCCTCCAGCGCGACGCCGCGCTTGAGGCGATCGACGATCTTGTCCGACACCGTGTCCTCGCCTTCGGGCGCGCGCACACGGCAGACGTACTCGCGCTCGACCTCGTAGGAGGGATGCATCATCGCGTTGGCGAGCTCACCGTCGGTGGTCAGCAGCAGCAGGCCGGTGGTGTTGATGTCGAGGCGGCCGATCGCGATCCAGCGCGCACCCTTGAGCGCGGGCAGGGCATCGAAGATGGTCGGCCGGCCTTCGGGATCCTCACGCGTGGTGACCTCGCCCTCGGGCTTGTTGTAGATCAGCACGCGCGCCGGTTCTGTCAGTGCGCTGGCGACGAACACCTTGCCGTCGAGCTCGACCCGGTCGCCGCCCTTGATCGACATGCCGGTCAGTGCGGCTTCGCCGTTGACCTTGACCAGGCCGTCGGCGATGCGCTGCTCGAGCGCGCGGCGCGAGCCGAGGCCGGCCTGGGCCAGCACCTTGTGCAGGCGCTCTTCGAGCTTGGGGGCGGCGTCCACGGCCGGCGCCTCGCCGCGCTTGAGCGACAGCGGCGAACGGGTGGGCTTGTCGGGGGAATTGCGATGTTGCGTCATGAAGTACTCCGGTCGCTGTCGCCGTCTGCGGCGAGGGCGTTGTGTGGTTCGGGATCCTGGGCGCCGGCATCGGCGTCCGTGTCGGGGTGAAGCGGGGTGGCGTCGTCATCACTGACGGCGCCGGGGTCGTGATCGGGTGGCGGCGCGTCTGCGTCCGGGGGTGCGTCGCCGTCGCTGCCGTGCGCGGCGGCGTCGGTGTCTGCCGTCTCCGCATCGTGTGCGGCGATGCCGCCCACCGTGCGGTCGTCGGGATCGCCGTCGTCCGGGTCACGGATGTCGGCACCGGTCAGGCGCAGTTGGGGATCGAGCTCGGCGAAATCCTTGAGCTCCGACAGCGGCGGCAACTCGTCGAGACGCTTGAGCCCGAAATAATCGAGGAAGCCCTTGGTCGTGCCCAGCAGTTCCGGGCGGCCCGGCATGTCGCGGTGGCCGACGACGCGGATCCACTCGCGCTCTTCCAGCGCCTTGATGATGTTGCTGTTGGTCGCCACGCCGCGGACCTGTTCGATCTCGCCACGCGTGATCGGCTGGCGGTAGGCGATCAGCGCGAGCGTTTCCAGCGTGGCGCGCGTGTAGCGGGTCTGCCGCTCGGTCCACAGCCGGCTCACCCACACGTGCACGTCGCTGCGCACCTGGTAGCGCCAGCCCGAGGCCAGCTCGACCAGTTCGACGCCGCGTTCGGCGCAGGCGGCCTGCAACTCGTCGAGCGCCTGACGGATGCTGCCGTCGGGCGCAGGCTCGTCCAGCGTGAACAGCGCGCCGAGCTGGGCCACACTGAGCGGCTGCGACGAGGCGAGCAGGGCGGCCTCGACGATGCGATTGATGAAGGTCTGGTCCATCGGGGGTTCGGGCTCGGGACTCAGGAAGTGAAAGGTGTACGGGTCATGGCGATTCGGGCACGTCGTCGTCGAATTCGCTCGAGAACGCGCTGGGCGGCGCGCCGCCGTCGGCATCGGCCAACGACTTGATGTAGATCGGCGCCAGCGGCGCTTCCTGCACGATGTCGAGCAGGCGCTCCTTGGTGAGCTCCAGCACCGACAGGAAGGTCACCACCACGCCGAGGCGGCCTTCCTCCGGATCGAACAGCGTCTCGAACCGATGGAAATGCCCGCCGGCAAGCCGGGTCAGCACCTCGCCCATGCGCTGGCGCACGCTCAGTGCGTCGCGCCGGATCGCATGGCCGGTGAACAGCTCGGCGCGCTTGAGCACGTCGTGCAGCGCCAGCAGCATCTCGCGCAGGTCCACCGGCGGCGGCTCGCGTGCGACGTCGTGCTCCGGCAGTGCGGCCTGTGCCGGCGCGGTGTCGCGGTCCTGTCGCGGCAGGCGGTCGATGTCCTCGGCGGCCTGCTTGAAGCGTTCGTACTCCTGCAGCCGGCGCACCAGCTCGGCGCGCGGGTCGCCGTCCTCGTCCTCGTCCATGGCCGGACGCGGCAGCAGCATCCGCGACTTGATCTCGGCCAGGATCGCGGCCATCACCAGATATTCGGCGGCCAGCTCGAAGCGCAGCTCCTGCATCACGCCGATGTAGTCCACGTACTGCCGGGTGATGTCGGCGACCGGGATATCGAGGATGTCCAGGTTCTGCCGGCGGATCAGGTACAGCAGCAGGTCGAGCGGGCCCTCGAAGGCCTCCAGGATGACTTCCAGTGCGTCCGGCGGGATGTACAGGTCCTGGGGGATCTGCAGCACCGGCTGACCATGCACCAGCGCCAGGCGCATCTCCTGCTGCTGCGGCGAAAGCGCGGCAGGAAGCGCCGGCGCGCTGGCGTCGGAGGCGGACTGGCTCATTCGGGTCGCGGCCGCACGGGCACGCTCGGGAACGGGATCACGGATGGGACATCACTGCTGACTGGGCATGACGACGGGACGGCGGGCGCGGGGCACGGGTCCGGATCGGTGCGCGGCACGGGCCGGCGCGGAAACGGCGGATATTGCGGGACGTCTTCGGCCGGATGCCATACACGACACGCGACTGCAATTGCAGCGCGGAGATCGGAAGACGTCGGACCGGGCCGGTGGGGTGACCGCGGAGCGGATGGCGCTGGGTGCGCACCGCTGCGGAAAACTGGCCGGAATGCTGTGGCACAGGGTACGCGCAGCGCCGGGGCTGTGTCCAGCATCGGCCGCGTCGCGTTCCAGCACCGTGATCGGCCTACACTTGCCGCCGATTTTTTTTAATGAGGCGCAACGCATGTGGTACGCGATCGAAGGACACGACGGGGCCGACGTGCTCGACCGGCGCCTGGCCGCACGGGCGGCGCATCTCGAACGCCTGCTGGCGCTGCGCGACGCCGGCAGGCTGCTGCTCGCCGGTCCGTGTCCGGCGATCGATGCCGAGGATCCGGGCGCCGCCGGTTTCACCGGCAGCATCGTGATCGCCGAATTCCCGTCGCTGGACGAGGCGCGCGCCTGGGCCGATGCCGATCCTTACGTCGCGGCCGGCGTGTACGTGCGCGTCGACGTGCGGCCGTTCCGCCCCGTGCTTCCCTGACACGCGTCGCCACGTGACGGTCGTTGGAGGGCAGCCACGCTGCGGAAGCGCCGCATGCGCGAGCCCGATCGCGCGCTCGGCATGTCGTCACGCCCCGCCTTGATGCTGCGACGCAGCACGAAGCAATGTGACGCAAAGTTTGCAGATGTGACCTGGAAACGCTTACATTCGCGCCGTTCGCTGTCGTGCGGAGTGATTGAATGGGTGTGACCATCAAGGATGTCGCGAAGGCCGCCGGCGTGTCGGTCGCGACCGTGTCGCGTGCCCTCAATGGTCACCAGAACGTCGCCGAAGGCGTCCGCACCCGGGTGCTCGAAGCTGCGGCTGAGCTGCGCTACAGCCCGCACCACGCGGCGCGCAGCCTGAGCAGCCGGCGCACCCAGACCGTCGGCGTCGTGTTGCCTGATCTGCATGGCGAATTCTTTTCCGAACTGATGCGCGGCATCGACCAGGTTGCTCGCACACGCGGCCTGCATGTGCTGGTCTCCAGCTACCACGGCAACCCGGTGGAGCAGGGCGCTGCCCTGCGCGCGATGCGCGGTCGGGTGGACGGCCTGCTGCTGCTGTCGCCCTACGTGCACGACGCCGATTTCCTGTCGCAGAACGTCGACGCCAGCCTGCCGCTGGTGCTGATGAACTCCGCCGGCCCCGTGGAGCGGATGTCGATCGGCATCGACAACTACGGCGGTGCGCGCGACATGGTGCGGCATCTGGTGGACGCCGGGCACCGGCGCATCGCGTTTCTTTGTGGGCCGGACGACAACGACGACGCGCGCGAGCGCCTGCGCGGCTATCGCGACGGTCTGGCCGCCGCCGATGCCGGGCTCGAACCCTGGGAGTTGCCGGGGCGTTTCGACGAGGACTCCGGTCACCAGGCCGGGCAGGCCTTGCTCGCGATGGACGATCGCCCGGACGCCGTATTCGCGGCGAACGACACGATGGCGATCGGCTGCGTATACGCGCTCGGGCGTGGCGGCGTGCGCACGCCAGACGACATCGCCGTCGTCGGTTTCGACGATATTCCGCTTGCACGCTACGTTCACCCCGCGCTAACGACGATGCGCGTCGACATCGCTGAACTGGGGGCCCGCGCGCTGCGTGTGCTGCTCGATTCCGATGCCGGAAGCGACACGACACCGGGGCGTACCCGGGGATTGCAACCGGCGCTGGTGGTCCGCGATTCCTGCGGTGCCGCCCGCGCACACGGGCCTCGACCGCCCGGCTGAGACGACACGTACGACACCTGGAGCCTTGGGAGGGGATCTGGATGAGGATTGAAGAGCCGGGCGTCGTGCGCGTGTCGTACGTGCGGCCGCCCTGTGATGCCGAGGTGTCTGGACGCGCCGTGCGCAGCGTCCGCCGCATCCGCGGCGATGGCACCCCCCGTTTGCATGTCGCGTCCGCGTCGCCCTCCGGCGATCCGGCTCGCGTCCACCTTGATTTCCGGCGTCACTCCGATTCCGGGCCTGCATCGCAGGCTCGACCGGCACGCCGTGCGCAGCAGGATGCCGCGCCGTTCGACCGGCCCGTTCTTCCACCGTCATTCCGATTCCAGTGAGAGCACCCATGACGTATTCCCCGTTGCGTACCCGCCCGCTGCCACGCTCGTTGCTGAGTGTCGCCCTGGGTGCCTGCATCGTCTTCGCCGCGCCCGTCGCGCTGGCCCAGTCCACGGCCGCGACGATCCGCGGCCAGGTCATGGTCGACTCCGCGCCGGCGACCGACGCGCGCGTGACCGCGATCAACACCGCGACCGGCCTGAGCCGCAGCGTCGGCGTCAGCGCCAACGGCAACTACAACCTCGCCGGCCTGCCGCCGGGCACCTATCGCCTGCAGGTGGAGGCCAACGGGCAGAGCACCTCGCAGACCGTGACCGTGGCGGTGGGCCAGACCGCGACGCTGAATCTCGGCGTCGGCGGCGTGGCTGAAAGCGCGCCGGCGGGCGAGGCGACGGATCTCGACGCGGTTCGGGTAACGACCGCAGCGCTGGTGGAAACGCGTACGTCGGAGATCGCGACCTACGTGTCGCCCAAGCAGATCGAAGCGCTGCCGCAGAGCTCGCGCAATTTCCTCGCGTTCGCCGACACCGTGCCCGGCATGGTGTTCGTCAACTCGCCCAACGGCTCGGAGGCACAGCTGCGCAGCGGTGCGCAGGGCTCGAGCAACATCAACGTGTTCATCGATGGGGTGGGCCAGAAGAACTACGTGACGCCCGGCGGCATCACGGGACAGGACGACAGCCGCGGCAACCCGTTCCCGCAGTCGGCGATCGGCGAGTACAAGGTCATCACCTCGAACTACAAGGCCGAATACGACCAGATCAGCAGCGCCGCGGTCACCGCGGTGACGCGCTCGGGTACCAACGAGTTCTCCGGCAGCTTTTTCTGGGATCGCACGTCAGACGAATGGCGTGCGTCCACGCTCCAGGAGCTCGATGCCGGTGAAAAGTCGCCGGAAGTCACGGAACAGTACGGCGCCACGCTGGGTGGTCCGATCATCCGCGATGTGCTGCACTTTTTCGTGGCCTACGAGGCCAAGGATTTCATCGTGCCGCAGTTCGTGCGCCCGCCCGCGGTGTTCGACGCGTCGCAGCTGCCCGCTGACCTGCAGGCCTTCTACGGCCCCACCAGCAGCCCGTTCAACCAGGACGTGTATTTCGGCAAGCTCAGCTTCCAGCCCGGTGACGCCAACCTGTTCGAATTGAGCACGCGTATCCGCAAGGAGAGCTCGCTCAGCGGTATCGGTGGCATCAATACCGATACCTTCGGCACTGATCTGATCAACGACGAAACGCGCGTCAACCTGCGCTACCAGTTCTCGTCCGAGCGCTGGCTCAACGATGCGCAGATCACGTTCGAGGACGCGTCCTACAATCCCGTGCCGATTCTTGCCGGCCCCGGCCAGCGCTACACGATCGTCGATCCCAACAATCCGGCCAACCTGACGCTCGGTGTGCTCAACGTGGGCGGTGGCCCGAATTTCCAGGACAAGGGACAGAAAGGCCTGGGCTTCCAGAACGATCTGACGTTCTTCGGGTTCGAAGGCCACACGATCAAGATGGGCGTCAAATACAAGGAGGTCGAGCTGCGCGCCTTCCAGCAGTCGCCGCCGTTCCCGCAGTACTTCTACGACGTCAACGAAAGCCTGACCCAGCCGTACCGGGTCGAGTACACCACCCCGCGCAGCGGCCGCGATCCGTTCGTGCAGTCCGACAACCAGCAGTTCGGCATCTACATCCAGGACGACTGGGAGGTCAACGACAAGCTGACCTTGAACCTCGGCCTGCGCTGGGATTACGAGAAGAGCCCGTCGTACCTCGACTACCGGGTCAATGACGATCTCGCGGCCGCATTGCGCGGCTGGACCAATATCCAGAACACCGATTACGACATCGAGGATTTCATCAGTTCGGGCAGCAACCGCAAGGCATTCAAGGGTGCCTGGCAACCGCGTATCGGGTTCTCCTACGACCTGCTCGCCGACCAGCGCCACGTGATCTTCGGCGGCGCAGGCCGTGCCTACGACCGCAACCTGTTCGACATCATGGCGCGCGAGTTCTACGGCGGCGCGTTCACGACGTACCAGATCAACTTCCCAACCGCCCTGCATCCGTGTACGGGCAGCAACTGTCTCGGCTTCGATCCTGCGCTGCTGACGCCCGAAGGGCTGGCCGCCTATGCCGCAGCGAATCCGACCGCGGGCGGGGAGGTCAACCTGATCAACAACGACCTCAAGACCCCGTATTCTGACCAGTTCAGCCTCGGCATGCGCAACGTGATCACCCTGGGCGAGCAGGACTGGAACACGTCGGTGACGCTGGCCCATATCCGCAGCCGGGACGGCATCTATTTCCGCCTCGGCAACCGTTACGAGGACGGGCGCTTCCACAACAATCCGGGTGCGACCTACGGCGGTGCGCCGTTCGGTCAGCCGATTCCCGGCTACGGCTCGCTGATCCTTGGCGACAACGGCATCAACTACAACCTCAACTCGTTGCTGGTCTCGCTCGACAAGCCGTATACCGAAGATTCCGGATGGGGCTTGAATCTGGCCTACACGTACAGCGATGCCAAAGAGAACCGGCCGGATGCTTCCGAGGGTGAGACCTACATCTTCGACTACCCGCGCATCGGCACGGAATACTTCATTTCCACCGGCGTGCCACGGCACCGCGTCGTGCTGTCGGGCATCTACGACCTGGGCTGGGACGTGACCTTCAGCGGCAAGCTCACGGTGTCGACGCACCGGCCACGCAACGCGACTAACTGTAACGACGCCGCCTCCGGTGATTTCTGCTTCTACGATCCGTTCATCCCGAACGGCAGCATCGGCTTCAAGCAGTTCGACATGGCGCTGGAGAAGCGTTTCGATACCGGCACCGATCTCGGTTTCAAGGTGCGCGCGGACGTGCTCAACGCGTTCAACTGGCGCAACTACAACCAGTTCGAAGGCTTCCGGGGCGATCCGGGTGATCCGCAGAACCCCCGTTTTGCCGGTCGCAACGGCAACGAGATCCTGCTGCCGACGCGTACGTTCAAGCTGTCGTTCGGCATCGACTGGTAACACCCCCGACACTGCCGGCCCCCGCACGGGCGCCGGCAGTTTTATACTGTCCACTGAAAACGATTTCAGCGCGAGGTTTCCGTCACGATGCACTCCCGTCTGCGTGCCGCCCAGTTCCTGATCCTTACCGCGCTCGTCGCGCTGCTCATGGCCGGTTGTGGCCGCCAGGAGCCGGCCGAGCCCGCCGTGCCGGCACCGACACCGGGCCCGATCGCGCAGGTGCCCGAGCCCGAGCCCGAACCGGAAGAGACGGGGCCACCCGAACTGCCGCCGCTGTTCGCCGACATCGAGCGCCGCACGTTCCAGTTCTTCTGGGATACGACCAACGAGGTCAACGGCCTGACACCTGACCGCTTTCCGTCGCGTCCGTTTTCCAGCGTCGCGGCCGTGGGCTACGCGCTGACCGCGTATCCGATCGGCATCGAGCGCGGCTGGGTCAGCCGCACCCAGGCGGTGGACCGCACGCTGACCACGCTGCGCTTCTTCCGCGACGTGCGCATGGGGCCGCAGGCCACCGGCACCGGTGGCCACCAGGGCTTCTTCTATCACTTCGTCGACATGGACAACGGCCACCGCTACGAGCCGTGGGTGGAACTGTCGAGCGTCGATACCGGCTTGATGATGATGGGCGTGCTGTTCGCGCAGTCGTACTACGACCGTGACGATCCGCGCGAGGCCGAGATCCGCACGATCGCCGAGCAGCTGTACCGCAACGTGCGCTGGCCGTTCCTGCAGCAGCGCAAGCCGCTGATCTCGATGGGGTGGTATCCCGAGAGCGGCTTCATCGAACACGACTGGACCGGCTACGACGAAGCCATGCTGGTCTACATCCTGGCCCTGGGCTCGCCCTCGCACCCGGTCGAGCCCGACGCCTGGGAAGTCTGGACGCGCACGTACGACCGCTCGTGGGGCGTGTTCCGTGGCCAGGAATACCTGAGCTTCGCGCCGCACTTCGGTCACCAGTACACCCACGTGTGGGTGGATTTCCGCGGCATCCGTGACGACTATATGCGCCGCCGCGGTATCGACTACTTCGAGAACAGCCGGCGCGCGACCTACGCCCAGCGCCAGTACGCGATCGACAACCCGATGGGCTGGAAGGAGTACGGCGAGAACGTCTGGGGCCTGACCGCCAGCGACGGGCCGCAGCGTACCTCGCAGGACTACAACGGCGAACAGCGCGAGTTCCGGCACTACAGTGCGCGCGGCGCGGGCCTCGATGTCGCGTTCGACGATGGCACGATCGCGCCGACGGCGGCTGTCGCCTCGATCGCGTTCGCACCGGAACTGGTGATTCCGGCCACCGAGGAGATGCACCGCCGTTACGGGGATTTCCTGTACTCGAGCTACGGCTTCCTCGACGCGTTCAATCCCAGCTTCACCTACGAGGACGTGCCGCTGAAGACCGGTCGCCTGATCCCCGGCCGCGGCTGGGTGGCCAGCGACTACATCGCGATCGACCAGGGCCCGATCCTCGCGATGATCGCGAACTACCGGAACAACTTCGTCTGGGACGTGATGAAGAAGAACGAGCACATCCGCCGCGGTCTGGAACGCGCCGGTTTCACCGGCGGCTGGCTCGCCGGCGAGGACGAAGCGCAGGATTCGGGCCCGGCGGATGTCGATGGGGCCACCGCGCGTTCGATGGGCATCGCCGAATCGCGCGCGGCGAGCCAGACCCGCGACGACGATGCGCGTGCACCGGCCCCCGCGCCGGCCCGGGCGTCCGATCCGGTGCCGGTGGAGTGAACCGGTGACGGCAGCCCGTCCGCGTCGAGGTGCCCGCCGCGTCATCGCGACGGCGCGCCTCGTGTGCGTGGTGCTGGCGTTGCTGATACTGGGCGCTTGCGCGCGCCGTGACGACGAGACGGTCATCCGCTTCTGGGCGATGGGCCGCGAGGCCGAGGTGGTCGCGGAACTGGTGCGCGAGTTCGAAGACGACAACCCGAGGATCCGTGTCGAGATCCAGCAGATCCCGTGGACCTCGGCCCACGAAAAACTGCTGACCGCGTTCGCAGCCGATGCCTTGCCCGACATCTGTCAGCTCGGCAACACCTGGGTGCCGGAGTTCGCGGTGCTGGGCGCGCTGGAACCGGTGCAGTCGCGCGTCGATGCGTCGGCGGTGATCGACGAAGCGGATTATTTTCCGGGCATCTGGCGCACCAACGTCGTCGACGGCACGCTGCTCGGCGTGCCGTGGTACGTCGACACGCGCCTGATCTTCTACCGGCGCGACATCCTCGCCGCGGCAGGCGTCGAGACGCTGCCGACGACGTGGGCGGAATGGGAGGCCGCGATGGCCGCGGTCAAGCAGCACGTCGGGCCATCGCGCTACGCGGTGATGCTGCCGCTCAACGAGTTCGAGCAACTGCTGTCGTTCGGCCTGCAGGCGGGCGATCCGCTGCTGCGCGACGACGACGGCCGCGGCAATTTCACCAGCCCCGGTTTCCGTCGCGCGCTGGGGTTCTACACCAACATGTTCGAGAAGGACTGGGCGCCGCGCATGTCCGAAACCCAGATCTCCAACGTCTGGGATGAATTCGGCCGGGGTTTCTTCTCGTTCTACGTGTCCGGCCCCTGGAACATCCGCGAGTTCCGCAACCGCATGCCGGCCGAGCTGCAGGACCAGTGGGGCACCGCGCCGCTGCCCGGGCCCGACGGCCCCGGCGCGGGCATCGCCGGCGGCACGTCGCTGGTGATGTTCCGCGACTCGCCCAACAAGGACGCGAGCTGGAAGCTGATGGAGTTCCTGTCGCGTCCCGACATCCAGCAGCGCTTCCACGCGATGATCGGCAACCTGCCGCCGCGGCGCAGCACCTGGGGATTTCCGCAGCTGCGCGAGGATCCGTATGCGCAGGCGTTCCGCGACCAGCTCGAGCGCGTGCAGCCGACCCCGCAGGTGCTGGAGTGGGAGCGCATCGTGCAGGAAGTGCGCCTGATGAGCGAGCGGGTGGTGCGCGGCGGTATGCCGCAGGACCAGGCCTTGCGCGAACTCGACGCGCGCGTCGACACGCTGCTGGAGAAGCGGCGCTGGGTACGCGAACAGGAAGACGCGGCGATTCCGGCAGGCGCGCGCGCGGACGGCGCCGCCGGCACGACGCCAGCGCGCCCCAGTGCGCGCCCACAGGGGAATGCCGCCCATGCGCACTAGCACCGCCGGCTGGATCTTCGCCGGCCCGGCCTTGATCGTGCTGGGCGTGTTCTTCGCGATTCCGGTCGCGTCGGCACTGTTGCTGAGCCTCACGGATTTCGATCTCTACGCGCTGGCCGACATGTCGAACCTGCGCTTCGTCGCACTCGGCAACTACATCGATCTGCTGCAGACGCCGCTGTTCTGGAAGTCGCTCGGCAACACGGCCTACTTCGTGGTCTTCGGCGTGCCGCTGTCGATCGCGGTGTCGCTGGGCGCGGCGCTGCTGCTCAATGCGAAGGTCGCGCGTTTCAAGGGCCTGTTCCGCACCGCGCTGTTCGCGCCGGTGGTGACCACGCTGGTCGCGGTCGCGGTGATCTGGCGCTATCTGTTCCATACCAGCTACGGCCTGGTGAACTGGGCGCTGGGTCACGTCGGCATCGCGCCGGTCGACTGGCTGGGCGATCCGGCCTGGGCGATGCCGACGATCATCCTGTTCGCGGTGTGGAAGAACTTCGGCTACAACATGGTGATCTTCATCGCCGGTCTCGCCGCGATCCCCGAGGACCTCTATGAGGCCGCGCGCATCGACGGCGCCTCGCGCTGGCAGCAGTTCCTCCACGTCACCTTGCCGATGCTCGGCCCGGTCCTGCTGGTGGTCGCGGTGATCACGGTCTCGGGCTACTTCCAGCTCTTCGCCGAGCCCTACGTCATGACCCGCGGCGATCCGCTGCAGAGCACGGTCAGCGTGCTGTATTTCATGTACGAGGAAGGCTTCATGTGGTGGAACCTCGGCCGCGCGTCGGCGGTGGCCTTCCTGCTGTTCCTGATCATCCTCGGCGTGACCACGTTGTTGCTGCGCGCCGGCCGGCGCCGGGAGATGGTATGAGCCGGGCCGCGGTCTCCATGCACGAGGTGGGTGCGTCGCGCGGGTCGGCGTGGGCGGTCAATGGCGCGCTGGTCCTGCTGGCGATCGTCGCGCTCGCGCCGCTCGCGTGGATGCTGTCGGTGTCCTTCATGCCGACCGGCGAGGCCAGCGGCTTTCCGCCGCCGTTGCTGCCGTCCGCGCTGACCTTCGACAACTACCAGCAGCTGTTCGCGCGGGCCGGCATGGGCCGGTACTTCGTCAACAGCCTGGTGGTCTCGGGCGCGATCACGCTCGGCGCGCTGCTGATCAACACGATGGCCGGTTATGCGTTCGCCAAGCTGCGCTTCCGCGGCCGCGAACGGCTGTTCCAGATCCTGCTCGGCGCCTTGGTGATTCCGGCCCAGGTCGCGATGCTGCCGCTGTTTCTCATGATGAAGGGCATGGGCCTGGTCAACAGCTTCGGCGCGGTGATCATTCCGGCGCTGGCGACGGTGTTCGGCATCTTCCTGGTGCGTCAGTACGCGCGTTCGATCCCCGACGAGCTGCTGGAAGCCGCGCGCATCGACGGCGCCGGCGAGCTGCGGATCTTCTTCCAGATCGTGCTGCCGATGCTCAAGCCGGTGCTGGTGACGCTGACCATCTTCACGTTCATGGCCGCGTGGAACGATTTCATGTGGCCGCTGATCGTGCTGACCGACCAGAGCAACTACACCCTGCCGGTGGCGATCGCCGCGTTGTCGCGCGAACACATCCAGGACGTCGAGATGATGATGGCCAGCGCCGTGGTCACGGTGATTCCGGTGCTGCTGCTGTTCATCGCATTGCAGCGCTACTACATCCAGGGACTGCTGCTGGGCAGCGTCAAGGGGTGAGGACGCGCGATTGCGGCCGCAAAGCGCGCGGGTGCCCACGCCATGGCGTGCAGCGCCCGTGCGAATGTAGGAGCGCGCTTGCGCGCGATGTGGCGTTCCCTGAGTAGCCCCATCGCGCGCGAGCGCGCTCCTACAGAAATCCAGAATCGAACCAAGGAGCCAACGCCCCGCATGAAGATTCTCGACACCCGCGCCACGCGCGCGCCTGCCGAACCCGACATGACGCTGGCTGGTGACGCCGCCGCGTCGCCCGACCGTCCCCGTCTCGCGCGCCTCGCCGGCATTGCCGCGCTCGTCGGCACGCTGGCCGCCTGCACCGTCTCGCCCACGCCGACGGGTGACGGCGCCGCGTCGGCGGGCGAGGGCGTCCGCGTTCTCGACGGCTTCGACGATCCGTCGCTGTGGCAGGTGGTCACCTCCAACCAGGTCAGCGGCGCACTGCGTGCGGTCGACGGCGTCGACGGCCCGGCGCTGTGCCTGGATTACGATTTCAACGGCGTGTCCGGCCACGTCGGCATCCAGCGCGAGCTGCCACTCGAATATCCCGAGAACTTCCGCTTCGGTTTTCAGCTGCGCGGCGAGTCGCCGGCCAACGACCTGCAGTTCAAGCTGGTCGACGCCAGCGGCGACAACGTCTGGTGGGTGAACCGGCCGAAGTACGACTACCCCGAAGACTGGACCCAGGTGCGCTATCGCACCCGACACATCGACAAGGCCTGGGGCCCGGATCCCGACAAGACGCTGCGTGCGAGCCAGAAGATCGAATTCACGATCTACAACAATGCCGGCGGCGCGGGCTCGGTCTGTTTCGATACGCTGACGTTCGAGGCGCTGCCGCCCGACGATACCTCGGCGTTGACGCTCGTCCCGTCGTCCGAAAGCACGCCTGACGGCGTGGCCAACGCGACCGACGGCAATGCGGACACCGCATGGACGACGGCCGTCGCCCCGCAGACGCTGGTGCTGGACCTCGGTTCGGTGCGCGAATTCGGCGGCCTGCGCCTGCAGTGGGCCGATGGTCGGGAGGCTTCGGCGTACGCGGTCTCGCTGTCGGACGACGGCGAGACGTGGCACGAGGTGCGCACGGTCATCGACGGCAATGGCTGCATCGACTGGCTGTCGTTGCCCGAGTCGGAAGCGCGATACATCGGCCTGGAGCTGCGCGAAGGGCCCGGCGACGGATTCGCACTGGCCGAAGTTGCCGCGCATCCGGTCGCCGTGTCGGAGCATCCCAACGACTTCATCAAGGCGGTCGCCGCCGAGCGCCCGCGTGGCCAGTTCCCGCGCGGCTTCAGCGGCGAGCAGCCGTACTGGACGATCCTCGGTCTCGACGGCGGCACGCAGCAGGGCCTGATCGGCGAGGACGGTGCGATCGAAGTCGCGGCCGGCGGGTTCTCGATCGAGCCCTTCGTGCGCGTCGACGACACGCTGGTGACATGGGCCGATGTCGAGGCCACGCAGTCGCTACAGGACGACTACCTGCCGATCCCCAGCGTCAATTGGCGCCACGATGCGCTGGCCTTGCGCGTGACCGGCTTCGCTCGCGGCACGCCGGAGACCTCGCAGCTGGTCGCACGCTACCGGCTGTCGAACACCGGCACGCAGGCACGCGACTACACGCTCGCGCTCGCGGTGCGGCCGCTGCAGGTCAATCCGCCGAGCCAGTTCCTCAACATCATCGGCGGGGTCAGCCCGTTGCGCGCGTTGTCGGTGACGCCGGACCGGGTCACCGTGGATGGCACGCCGCGCGTGTTCGCACGCGAGCCGGCGCAGGGGGCGTTCGCGACCACGTTCGATGCCGGCATGGAGATCCAGCACATCGCCGCTGGCCGTGTGCCGGCGACGGCCGAGGTCGACGATCCGCAGGCCTTCGCGTCCGGCGCGCTGCTCTACAGCGTGCGCCTGGAGCCCGGCCAGTCGCGCGAGTTCGACCTGCTGGTGCCGATGACCGGCGATGCGCCGGCGGCGGGCTGGAACCCGCAGGCCTGGCAGGATGCGGTGGCCAGCGAATGGCGCACGAAGCTGGGTGAGGTCGGTATCGAGGTGCCCGAGGCCGGCAAGGCGCTGGCGGACACGCTGCGCACCTCGCTCGCGCACATGCTGATCTCGCGCATCGGGCCGCGTCTGCAGCCGGGCACACGGTCCTACGCGCGCAGCTGGATCCGTGACGGCGCGATGATCTCCGAAGGCCTGCTGCGCATGGGCCGGCCGGAAGTCGTGAAGGAATACGTCGAGTGGTACGCGCCCTACCAGTTCGACAACGGCATGGTGCCGTGCTGCGTCGACGATCGCGGCAGCGATCCGGTTCCCGAGAACGACAGCCACGGCGAGCTGATCTTCAACATCGCCGAGTACTGGCGCTACACGAATGACGACGCGTTCCTCGCCGCGATGTGGCCGCATGTGCTCGGCGCGTTTGAATACATGGAAGTGCTGCGCGCCAGCGAGCGCACCGAGGAAAATCGTGCGGTCAACGCCGCCTTCTACGGCATGATGCCCGCGTCGATCAGCCACGAAGGCTATTCGGCCAAACCGATGCATTCGTACTGGGATAACTTCTGGGCGCTGCGCGGCTACAAGGACGCGGTCGAGGTCGCCGAGGCGCTGGGCAAGACCGGTGACATCGCGCGCATGACCGCCGCGCGCGACGAGTTCCGCGTGGATCTCGACGCCTCGCTGCGCGCGGCAGCGGACCTGCACGACATCGACTTCCTGCCGGGTGCGGCCGAACTCGGCGACTTCGATGCGACCTCGACGACGATCGCGCTGGCGCCCGGCGGCGAGCAGGGTCGCCTGCCCGAGCCGCTGCTCACCAATACCTTCGAGCGCTACTGGACCAAGTTCACCGATCGCCGCGACGGCCGCGAGCCGTGGAAGGACTACACGCCCTACGAGTGGCGCAACGTCGCGGCGTTCGTGCGCCTGGGCTGGCGCGAGCGTGCGAACGAGGTGCGCGAGTGGTTCTTCGACCACCGCGCACCGCTGGCGTGGAACCAGTGGGGCGAGGTGGTCACGCCGACACCGCGTACGCCGTTCTTCCTCGGCGACCTGCCGCATGCCTGGGTGGGCTCGGATTTCGTGCGCTCGGCGCTGGACATGTTCGCCTACGTGCGCGAAGTCGACGACAGCCTGGTGCTGGCGGCCGGTGTGCCGGCCGAATGGCTCGATGGCGAGGGCGTCGCGTTGCGCGGCATGCGCACGCCGCAGGGCTCGGTGGGCTACCGCCTGCGTCGCGACGGTGGCGCGCTGCTGCTCGACGTCGATGCCGGCAGTGGCCTCCCGCCGGGTGGGCTGGTGCTGCAGTGGCCCTATGCCAGCGTGCCGGGTGCGACGACGATCGATGGTCGTGCGGCGACGTGGAACGGCAACGAGCTGCGCATCGAACGCGCCGGCGCGCGCGTGCGGATCGAAGGCGCGGGTTGAGGGCGGGGAAGAAGCGCGCGCTCGCGCGTGCGGTTCGGCGTTCTCCGGAACGCCGCATCGCGCGCGGGCGGGCTTCTGCAGAGGGCCGGCCATCGGCACGCGTGCAGGCGTGGTGGCAGTCGCCGCCTGCAGGTGTCCGATGTGAACCGGCTCGTCCCAGAAGCGACGCCGCGGCGCCTGCCTGATGGCCCCCGGTTCACCATCGACGTCCGACAGACAAGCCCTGTAGGAGCGCCCTCGCGCGCGAGGGGTGTCATCGGGAACGCCGCATCGCGCGCAAGCGCGCTCCTACAAGGGGCGTCTCTTGGGATCCAAGGGTACCTTTAGACTCGGCTTACGGTCGCCTACGATCGCGGGACCAACCCGGTTTTCGTCGGAGGCGACATCGCGCCGCCTGTCTGATGGACGCGATGCATAACGCTGGCACCGTGTAGGCGCGCGCTAGCGCGCAAAGGCTGTCATCGGGAACGCCCCATCGCGCGCAAGCGCGCTCCTACGAGGGAGCGTCTCGTGAGAACGATGGGTACCTTCAGACGTGGCTGACGGGCACCTGCGACCGGCCCGGTTTTCGCAGGAGGCGATGTCGCATCGCCCTTCTGATGGACGCGATGTGTAGCGCTGACACCGTGTAGGAGCGCGCTCGCGCGCGAAAGGCGGTCATCGGGAACGCCCCATCGCGCGCAAGCGCGCTCCTACAAGGGGGCGTCTCGCGGGATCATGGCAGGCGGGCAGGCGGGCAGGCGGGCAGGCGGGCATCGCACGCAGGTGTGGACGGACGACGATGCCGTAGTCGTCCGTCGTCTCGCATGGAGCGTCGCCGAACGTCCGCGTCAGGCCGTTCGCACCTCACGCACGATCTGCGCCGCACGTGCCGCCGTCTCGCGCACGCGGGCCCAGTCGCCGGCGGCGATCCAGGCCTTGTCGAGCATCCACGAGCCACCGATGCACAGCACGTTCGGCTGCGCCAGGAACTCGGCCGCGTTCGATTCGGAAATGCCGCCGGTGGGGCAGAAGCGCATGTCGTGCAGCGGCCCGGCGAGACCCTTGAGCATCGCCAGGCCACCGACGGCGCTGGCCGGGAACAGCTTGCAGTTGCGGAAACCGCGCTCGCGCAGCGCCATGAATTCGGTCGGCGTGGCCGCGCCCGGCACGGCCGGAATCGACGCGTCCACCAGCGCATCGGCAAGCGCGGCCGGCGTGCCCGGCGTCACCAGGAAGTCGGCGCCGGCATCGGTGGAGGCGCGGATGTTCTCGGCGTTGAGGATGGTGCCCGCGCCGATGACGATGTCCGGGCGCTCGCGCTTGAGCATCGCCAGCGCATCGATCGCGACCGGCGTACGCAGTGTGAGTTCGAGCGTGTTCAAGCCGCCCTCGAGCAGCGCGTCGGCGATCGCGCGCGCTTCGTCGAGGGTGTGGACCGTGATCACCGGCAGCACGCCGGCGTTGCGCAGGAGGTCGGCGGCGTGCGCCTGGCGGTCCTGCACGGAAGCAGTCGAAGTCATCGGATCAGGCGTCCTTGGAGTCGTGCGGTGCATCGAGCGCGGCGGCATCGGCGCCGAGATCGTATTCGGCATCGTAGTCCCACGCGCTGCCGTCGGTGGTGGCTGGGCCGCAGGCGATCGACAGCGCGCCCTGGTCGGCCGGCGAGACGTTCGCGCGGTTGAAGCCGAACAGGTTGCGGCCGTAGTCGGTGGGCGCCGGCGCGGTATCGGCGGCGGCTTCGCGGGCGGCCCATTCGTCGGCGTCGACCAGGGCTTCCAGCGTGCCCGCCTCGCCGTCGAGGCGCACGATGTCGCCCTCGCGCAGGTACGCGAGCGGCCCGCCGCGTGCGGCCTCGGGAGTGACGTGGATCGCGGCCGGGATCTTGCCCGACGCGCCCGACAGGCGGCCGTCGGTGACCAGCGCGACGCGCCGGCCCTGGTTCTGCAGCATGCCCAGCAGCGGCGCCAGTGAATGCAGCTCGGGCATGCCGTTGGCACGCGGGCCCTGGTAGCGCACGACGGCGACGAAATCCTGCGGCAGCGCACCGGCCGCGTGCAGCCGGTTCAGGGCCTGTGGCGTGTCGACGACGACGGCGGGGGCCTCGATGGTGCGGAATTCCGGCTTGACCGCCGACAGCTTGATCAGCGAGCGGCCGAGGTTGCCGCGCAGCAGACGCAGGCCGCCGTGGGCCTCGAAGGGGCCGGAGGCCGGGCGCAGCACGGTGTCGTCGGCGCTGCGGTCGATGCCGGGCACGTAGACCAGGCGTTCGCCATCGAGCTTCGGATCATTGCAGTAGGCACGCATGCCGCCATCGGCGACCGTCGTCAGGTCATCGTGCATCAGGCCGGCGTCCATCAGTTCGCGGAACACGAACGCGTTGCCGCCGGCGGCGTGGTAGCGGTTCACGTCGGCTTCGCCGTTGGGATACACGCGCGCCAGCAGCGGCACGGCCTGCGACAGCGCGTCCATGTCGTCCCAGGTCAGCACGATGCCGGCGGCGCGGGCGACCGCGACCCAGTGGATCGTGTGGTTGGTCGAGCCGCCGGTCGCCATCAGCATCGCGACCGCATTGACGATCGCGCGTTCGTCGATCAGTTCGCCGAGCGGCCGGTAGTCGGTGCCGAGCGCGCTGATCGCGACCGCACGCGACACCGCCTCGCGGGTCAGCGCCTCGCGCAGCGGCGTGCCGGGATTGATGAAGGCCGCGCTCGGCAGCTGCACGCCCATCGCCTCGAGCATGGTCTGGTTGGAATTGGCGGTGCCGTAGAAGGTGCAGGTGCCGGCCGAGTGGTAGGACTGGGCTTCGACCTCCAGCAACTCCTCGCGTGTCGCCTCGCCAGCGGCGTAGCGCTCGCGCACCGCGGCCTTGGTGCGGTTCGGAATGCCCGGCGTCATCGGTCCGCCGGGAATGAAGATCGCCGGCAGGTGGCCGTAGGCGAGGGCGCCGATCAGCAGGCCGGGCACGATCTTGTCGCAGATACCGAGGTACACGCTGCTGTCGAACATGTCGTGCGACAGCGCGATCGCGGTGGACTGGGCGATGACGTCGCGCGAGAACAGCGACAACTCCATGCCGGCGCGGCCCTGGGTGACGCCGTCGCACATCGCCGGCACGCCGCCCGCGACCTGGGCGGTGGCGCCGAGCGCGCGGGCCGTGTCGCGGATGAATTCCGGATAGGTCTCGTAGGGCTGGTGCGCCGAGAGCATGTCGTTGTACGCGGTGACGATGCCGATGTTCGCGGTCGGCTCGGCGCGCAGGCGCTGCTTGTCGGTCGGGCCGCTGGCAGCGAACCCGTGGGCGAGGTTGGCGCAGCTCAGGCGGCCGCGCAGCGGACCTTCGTCGCGCATGCGCGCGATGCCGTCCAGATAGGCGCGACGCGACGCCGCGCTGCGCTGGCGGATGCGCTCGGTGACGGACTGGACGATCGGATGGAGGCTCATGGGCGGCGGCAACGAGACTGGGAAGGGGAAGGCGCGTGCGGCGCGAACCGCGCGTGCAGGACGTGCAGGACGATCAGAGGCGGATCACGGGCACCAGTGCACGTGCAGCGGGGCGCCCGGCACCGTCAGGGCGAGACGCGCGGGCAACTCGCGGACGTCGTCGCTTTCCACGAGGCGGTCGAGCAACGCGCGTTTCTTCTCGCCGCGGATCAGCAGGATGCGGGTATGCGCCGGCGCGAGGCCTGCAGGCGTGAGACTGATGCGGCGGTGCCACTGGCCCGCACCGGGACAGCCGGTGGCATCGACGCCGACGTAGGGCGTACTCGCGCCGACCGCCCGGTCGAAATCCTGCATGCCGGGAAACAGCGATGCCGTGTGGCCGTCGTCGCCCATGCCCAGCACGACCACGCCCGCGGGCTGCCTGGCGTGCAGGTTGGCGGTGGACAGCGCTTCGTCGAACGGACGCCCGGCGCGCGTGATCGCTTCGAGCCGCGCCTTCTGCGCCTTGTTCTGGATCAGCGTCTCGCGCACCAGGCGCGCGTTGCTGTCGGGGTCTTCGGGCAGCAGCCAGCGCTCGTCGACGAGCGCGACGTCGACCTTCTCCCAGTCCAGCGGCGCCTTCGACAGCGCGGTGTAGACGGGCCCGGGTGTCTTGCCGCCGGACAGCAGCAGACGCGCGCGGGGACGTTGCTGCAGGTCGCGGGCGATCGCGGACGAAATCGCGATCGCGGCGCCCCAGGTCCACTGGGTGGCGGATTCATAAGCGTGCAGATGCATGCCTGCATCCTCGCCGATTCCGCCTGCGATGCCAAAGGCAACGGCGCCGGACGCGCTCATGCGGCTGCCTTGCGGCACGCGATCGCCGCGGCACCGAGCAGGCCCGCGTGGGGATGGGTCACCGCGACGCTCGGCACCTGGCCCATCGTCGGCGAGAAGCGGCCCTTGTGTTCGAAGCGCTGGCGGAAGCCCGAGTGGCGGATCGAATCGAGCATCTTCGGCACCAGCCCGCCGGTGAGGAACACGCCGTCCCAGGCACCGAGGGTGAGCACCAGATCGCCCGCGATCGCGCCGAACACCGCGCAGAACACGTCGACCGCGCGTCCGCAGCGCGGATCGCCGGCGGCGGCGCCCGCGGTGATGTCGGCCGGTCGCATCGGCCCGGGATCGACGCCGGCGATCTCGCTGAGCGCGCGATGGATGTTGACCAGCCCCGGGCCGCAGATCAGCCGCTCGTTGGACACCCGCCCGAACTGCGAGGACAGGTGTTCCAAAATGCGGATCTCCTCCGGCGTGCCCGGCGGAAAGCTCACGTGGCCGCCTTCGGTCTCGAGCGGATGATGGTGGCCGTCGCGGATCACCAGGCCGCCGACGCCCAGCCCGGTGCCCGGGCCGATGACCGCGTAGGTGCACGGGCCATCCGCATGCGCCGGCACCGACCACGGCACGCCGCCGATAGCGCTGTAGTCGCCGGGCTGCAGCAGCGGGATCGCCATCGCCTGCGCCGCGAAATCGTTGACCAGCTCGACATCGTCGAGACCGAGCTGCTGGCGCGTGCGCGGACGCGAGATCACCCAGGGGTGGTTGGTGATGCGCGCTTCGTCGCCGTCGACGCGGCCGGCGACGGCGAATACCGCGCGCCGGATCCCCGTCGAGCCCCCGTGCCCCGTGGTGTCGAGATAATGCTGCGCGGCCTCGCCCAGCGACGGAAAATCGGCCACCGAGAAGCCGTGCACGGTGTCGAGCTGCAACGGCGTGGCGCTGGCGGTGTCGGCCAGCGCGAACCGGGCATTGGTGCCGCCGATGTCGGCGAGCAGCGCAAGCGCCCCCGTCGTGCTCACGATTTGCGTCCGTTGTGCGTGGTCAGCGTGCGCGGCAGGAACGGCTGCGCTTCTGTCGGGCCCCAGCTGCCGGCCGGATAGTCGCGCACCGGCGTGCCGGCCTCGCGCCAGGCCGCGCTGACGCTGTCGATGAAGCGCCAGGCGGCCTCGACCTCGTCGTCGCGCACGAACAGCGTCTGGTCGCCCTTGAGGGCGTCGATCATCAGCCGCTCGTAGGCGATGCGGCGCTTGGGCGGCAGCATCGCCAGGTCCAGCGACATCGGCTGCAGCTCGTTGGCGCTCCACTCCGACGCGGCCAGGCTGCCCATCAGGCCCAGCTCGATGGTCTCCTCGGGCTGCAGGCGCACGCGCAGCTGGTTGGCCCGCGCGCGCTTGCGCTCGTCGGCGCCGAACAGCCAGTGGGTGACCGGCTTGAAGGTGACGACGACCTCGCTGGTGCGAGACGGCATGCGCTTGCCGGTGACCAGCCGGAACGGGACGCCGGCCCAGCGCCAGTTGTCGATCCACGCACGCAGGCCGACGAAGGTTTCCACGTCGTCGCGCCCGCCGTGCTTGAAGCCCTGCACCGCCTGGCCGTCGACGACGCCGTCGCGGTAGCGGCCACGGACGCTGTCGGCCGCGGCGGCGGCCGGGGTCATCGGCCGCAGCGCGCGCAGCACCTTGCGCTTCTCGTCGCGGATGCTGTCGGTGTCCATCTCCGCCGGCGGCTCCATCGCGATCAGCGCCAGCAGCTGCAGCATGTGGTTCTGGACCATGTCGCGCAGCGCGCCGTAATCGGCGTAATAGCCTTCGCGCCCGTCCACGCCCGCGGTCTCGGCGACGATGATGTCGACCGATTCGATCCAGCGCCGCTCCCAGACCGCCTCGAACAGCGTGTTGCCCAGACGCAGCGCCAGCAGGTTCTGCACCGGCGCCTTGCCGAGGTAATGGTCGATGCGGAAGATCTGCGATTCGCTCAGCGCCGCCTTCAGCGTCGCATCGATCTCCTGGGCGCTGGCCAGGTCGTGGCCGATCGGCTTTTCGAGCACCAGCCGCGAGGGCGCCTCGAGCAGGCCGGCCGCCTTGAGCCCGCGGCAGGCGGACGCGAACAGGTTCGGCGGCGTCGACAGATAGCTGACGGTCGGGCGGTCGGCGAAGCGCGACAGCGTGGCGGCCATCGAATCGGCGTCCGACAGGTCGACGGCGACGTAATGCGTACGGCGCAGCAGCTCGTCGAGCACGGCCGCGTCGTAGTCGTCGCCCAGACGCTCGCGCAGCCACGCCTGGAAGCTGGCGTCATCGTGGTCGCTGCGCGCGATCGCGATGATGCGGAAATCCTCGGGAAGCAGCCGGTCGCGCAGCAGATGCAGCAACGACGGGAAGAGATAACGTTGCGCCAGATCACCAGTGGCACCGAACAGCAGCAGGGAGTCGTGCATGGACGCCGGGTTCGCTTCGGGTTCAGGATTGGGAATCACGGAGTGTGTCGTGCGATGGACCTCGACCGCAATGCCCGACGGCCGTCGCACGCACGCGACGCGCGCCGCAACGGGCCCGGGCGACGACCACATACGTATGCAGGCCTGACGCCATCGGCATACGCTTGGCCGCTGCGTCTGAAAACGGTTACATGGCAGAATAGCGCATCACGCGTGCATGCGCCCGGTCGCCGGTAGCGTGCACGTCCACACGCCACGCGGCAGTCGGGAGAAGGCATGGCCAAGGTGCGGTTCGATGCGGTGCGCAAGGTGTATCCGAACGGATACGTCGGCGTGGCCGGTGCGACGTTCGAGGTCGCCGATGGTGAATTGCTGGTGCTCGTCGGCCCCTCGGGCTGCGGCAAGTCCACGCTGCTGCGCATGGTCGCCGGGCTGGAGGCGATCAGCGACGGCACGTTGACCATCGGCGAGCGCGTGGTCAACGACGTGGCGCCGAAGGACCGCGATATCGCGATGGTCTTCCAGAGCTACGCGCTGTACCCGCACATGAGCGTGGCCGAGAACCTCGCGTTCGGCTTGAAGCTGCGCGGCCAGGACACGGCCACGGTGAAGGCGCGCGTCGCCGAGGCCGCGGCGATGCTCGAACTCGACACGGTGCTGGACCGCAAGCCCGGACAGCTGTCGGGCGGCCAGCGCCAGCGCGTCGCCCTGGGCCGCGCCCTGGTGCGCCAGCCGCAGGTGTTCCTGCTCGACGAGCCGCTGTCGAATCTCGATGCCAAGCTGCGCGCCGGCATGCGCGTGGAGATCGCGCGGCTGCACCGCAAGCTGGGCACGACCATGATCTACGTCACCCACGACCAGATCGAGGCGATGACGCTGGGTCAGCGCATCGTCGTGCTCAAGGACGGACAGATCCAGCAGATCGACACGCCGATGGCGCTGTACGAGCGCCCGGCGAACCTGTTCGTCGCGACGTTCCTCGGCAGTCCGGCGATGAACGTGGTGCGCGGCGCGCTGTCGCAGGCCGCGGACGGCTGGCACGTCGATGCCGGCGAGGGCGTCACGCTCGCGCTCGGCGACGCGGGGTTTCCGGCTGAGTGGAACGGCCGCACCGTCGATCTGGGCATCCGTCCCGAACACCTACTGCCCGCAACCGACGCCGATGCCGCGCTGTCGCCGGTGGTCGAGGTGGTGGAGCCGGTCGGCAGCGAGGTCTTCGTCAACCTGCGCCTGGGCCACTACGCGCTGATCGCGCGGCTGCCGCCCGACCGTGTGCCGGTGCCCGGCGAGACGCTGCCGCTGACGATTCCGGCCGGACGTGTGCATGCGTTCGATATCGAGACCGGTGAGCGGCTCGCTCTGGAGGCTTGAGCACACCGCGCCTGTCAGGAACACGCTGGCGCGCGCGGTCGCCCACCCACGCGTTCCATGTAGCGCTCGGGCAATCCCTCGAAAGCCCATCGCGCGCCAGCGCGCTCCTACAAGGGGGCGGGCGACCGTCCCGCATCCGCCTTGTGCCTAGTTATACTGGTCACTTGCGTGTGCCGACCGTCTGCCATCCTTGTGAAATCAATTGCTTGCGATGCGGACTTCGCGTAGCGCGCGACTTCTGATCCGTCATCCACGCGCCACACAGGCGCCAAGAGGCCACCCAAGCCCGCATGCGCCTGTCCACGATCAAGCTCGCCGGTTTCAAATCCTTCGTCGATCCGACCACGTTGCACCTGCCGACCAACATGACCGGCGTGGTGGGGCCGAACGGTTGCGGCAAGTCGAACATCATCGATGCCGTGCGCTGGGTCATGGGCGAATCCTCGGCCAGCCGCCTGCGCGGCGATTCGCTGACCGACGTGATCTTCGCCGGCTCCACGGCCCGCAAGCCGGTGTCGCAGGCGATGGTGGAGCTGATCTTCGACAACAGCGATCACACGATCCAGGGCGAATACGCCGCGTTCAACGAGATCTCGGTCAAGCGCACGGTCAGCCGCGACGGGCAGAGCGGCTACTACCTCAACGGCACCAAATGCCGCCGCCGCGACATCACCGATCTGTTCCTGGGCACCGGCCTCGGTCCGCGCAGCTACTCGATCATCGAGCAGGGCATGATCAGCCAGGTCATCGACGCCAAGCCCGAGGAGCTGCGCGTCTATCTCGAGGAAGCCGCCGGCATCTCCAAGTACAAGGAGCGCCGCAAGGAAACCGAGACCCGCATCCGTCACACCCGCGAAAACCTCGATCGCCTCGGCGATCTGCGCGAGGAAGTCGGCAAGCAGCTGCAGCATCTCGCGCGTCAGGCCAAGCAGGCCGAGCAGTACACCGCGATCCAGGCCGAGCGGAAGATCCGTGATGCCGAGTGGCGCGCTCTGGAATGGCGCACGCTGGACGCGCGGCTGCAGGCCTTGCGCGAGGGGCTGTCGCAGGAAGAGACCCGGCTGCAGCAGATCATCGCCGAGCAGCGCGAGGCCGAACGCGAACTCGAAACCGGACGCGAGCGCCGGCACGAGGCCGCCGAGGCGCTGAACCGCGCCCAGGCCGAAAGCTACGAGGTCAGCGGTGCGCTGGCCCGCATCGAGCAGCAGATCCAGCACCAGCGCGAACTCTCCGCACGGCTGCTCAAGGCGCGCGATGAAGCCCAGGCCCAGCTGGCCGAGATCGGCAGTCATATCGACCAGGACCAGCAGCGTCTCGATCTGCTGCACGAGAGCATCGCCGATGCCGAACCCCAGCTGGCGCAGTTGCAGGACGACGACGCCGTGCGCCAGGACATGCTGCGCGAGGCCGAAACCGCGCTGGCCGACTGGCAGACCCGCTGGGACACCCACAACCGCACGCAGAGCGAGGCGGCGCGCGAGGGTGATGTCGAGCGCACCCGCGTCGATTACCTGGACAAGCAGTCGCTCGAAGCCGACCGCCGCCGCGAGCAGTTGCAGGCCGAGCGCGCCGGCATCGACCTGGAAGCGCTGAGCGAGACCTTCGCCGATCTGCAAATCCGCCACGACGAGCAGAAAGCCGCGCTCGACACGCTCGGCGACGACCTGGAAACCCGCAAGGCCGCCGCCGTCGAGCTGCAGGACGCGCAGCGCGGCGCGCAGGAAGAACTGTCCGTCGTCCGCAAGCAGGCGCAGGAGGCCCGCGGCCGGCTGTCGTCGCTGGAAACCCTGCAGAACGCGGCGCTGGGCCAGGAGCAGGGCGCGGCGGTCGAGTGGCTGCGCCAGCGCGGGCTGGATTCAGCGGCGCGCGTCGGCGAGCGCCTGCGCGTGGAATCGGGCTGGGAGTTCGCGGTCGAAAGCGCGCTCGGCCAGTTGATCGAAGGCGTGCTGGTCGACGGCGACGGCGTGCCGGCCAACCTCGTCGATGCGCTCGGCGAGCTCGGCGAGAGCCGCCTGGCGCTGGTGTCGGCCGACACCGGCAACGAAGCCTTCGCGCCGACCTCATTGGCGGCCAGGGTGCAGGGGCCGCTGGCGATCCGCCGGCTGCTCGCGCGCCTGCACGTCGCCGAAACCCTCGCCGAAGCGCGCGCGCTGCAGGCGGGCCTCGGCGATGGCGATTCGGTGATCACCCGCAGCGGCGAGCGTCTCGGCGCCGGCTGGGTGCGCGTGTCGCGCTCGGGCGCGGCGAAGCAGGGCGCGTTGCTGCGCGAACGCGAGATCCAGTCGCTGCGCGAGACGATCGCGACCCTGCAGACGCAGGAACAGGCGCTCGAAGCGCGCATCGCGCAGGGCCGGGAACAGCTGCTCAGCGTCGAGCAGCAGCGCGAGGAAGCGCAGCGCGCCCTGTACGGTGCCCATCGCGCCGTGTCCGAACTCGCCGGCCAGGTGCAGAGCCAGCAGGGCCGGGTGGAAGCGGCGCGCACCCGCATCGAGCGCATCGACACCGATCTCGCCCAGCTGCACGAAACCCTCGACACCGCCGCCCAGCAGGCACGCGACGCGCGTAGCCGCCTGGAAGACGCCGTCGAGCGGATGGGTGATCTCGAAGCTGCGCGCGCCGCGCTCGAAGCCGAGCGTCGCGGCCTCGTCGAGGCCCGCGATCAGGTCCGCGCAGCCGCACGCGAATCACGCGATACCGCGCACGCTCTCGCGCTGACGATCGAATCCCAGCGTGCCCAGATCACCTCGCTGACCCAGGCGCTCGCGCGCATGGGCGGCCAGCGTGGCCAGATCGACAGCCGCCTGGGCGAACTGTCGGCGCAGCTGGCGACGGGCGATTCGCCCGTCGACACGCTGGAGCAGCAGCGCCAGGTCACGCTCGACGAACGCGTGCGCACCGAGCGCGCGCTGGCCGAGGCGCGCTCGGCCGTGGAAGGCATCGACAACGAACTGCGCACGTTCGAACAGGTACGCCAGCAGCGCGACGCCCAGGCGCTGCAGCAGCGCGAGGCGATTGCCCAGCGCCGGCTCGACCAGCAGGCCCTGGTGATCGCCGCCGATCAGCTGGCCGCATCGGTCGTCGAGGGCGGCTTCGTCATCGAGGAGGTGCTCAACGGCCTCGACGACGCGGCCAATGCGCCGGCGTGGGAAAAGATGGTCGCCGACTTCGACGCGCGCCTGCGCCGTCTGGAGCCGGTGAACCTGGCCGCGATCGCCGAACACGCCGAAGCCGCGCAGCGCAAGGACTATCTGGATTCGCAGGACGCGGATCTCACCTCGGCGCTGGACACGCTGGAAGAAGCGATCCGCAAGATCGACCGCGAGACCCGCGGCCGCTTCAAGGACACCTTCGACAAGGTCAACGCCGGCGTGCAGGCGCTGTATCCGCGCCTGTTCGGCGGCGGCCATGCCTATCTCGAACTCACCGGCGAAGACCTGCTCGATACCGGCGTGGCGATCATGGCGCGCCCGCCGGGCAAGCGCGTGTCCAACATCTCGCTGCTGTCCGGCGGTGAGAAGGCGATGACTGCGGTCGCGCTGGTGTTCTCGATCTTCCAGCTCAATCCGGCGCCGTTCTGCCTGCTCGACGAGGTCGACGCGCCGCTCGACGAAGCCAACGTCGGCCGCTTCACCGCGATGGTGCGCGAGATGAGCGAGCAGGTGCAGTTCCTGTTCGTCAGCCACAACAAGGCGACGATGGAGGCCGCATCCCAGCTCAGCGGCGTTACCATGCGCGAGCCGGGCGTGAGCCGTCTGGTGTCTGTCGATCTTGCCGAAGCCACGCGTCTGGCCGGCGCCGCCTAGGAGAACACCCCGAATGTCTGACGAGTCGATGCTGCGGATCGCGATTGCCGTCGCCGGTATCCTGCTGCTGGGGGCGATCCTGTACTTCGGGACGCGGCCGCGCAGCGGGCAGGGCCGGCGCGTCGTCAGCGACGACGACGCCCGCGTCGAGCCGACCCTCGGCGCGCAGCTGGAGCAGGATCTGGGCGAGGCCGGCGTCGCGCGCGAGGCCGGCGACGGCCCGGACATGCAGGCGGAGATGGATCTGCTCGACCAGACCGTCGGCAGCGTCTCGCCCAACAGCGAGCTCGGCAAGCGCAGCACCGACGATTTCGACAAGATCGTGACCCTCTACATCGCCGCACGCGCCGGCAACGTGCTGCGCGGCCCGGACATCGTGGTCGCCGCGGAAAAGACCGGCCTGACCTACGGCCACATGAACGTCTTCCACCGCCTCGTCGACAATCATCCCGAGCGCGGCCCGATCTTCAGCGTCGCCAACATCCGCAGCCCCGGCAGCTTCGAGATGGCCGAGATCCAGACCCTGGAAACGCCGGCGATCGCGTTCTTCCTGACCCTGCCGGCGCCGGTGCGCGCGCTCGATGCCTGGGACGCGATGCTGCCGACCGCCGAGCGCATGGCCGAACTGCTCGACGGCGTGCTGCTCGACGAACAGCGCAACGCGCTGGGCCGCCAGCGCATTGCCGGCCTGCGCGATGAACTGCGCAGCTGGGACCGCGAGCACGACGTGCCACCGGTGACCCGAAGCCCGCGCTGGTGAGTCCGGCGCGATGTCGATCTGCGGCATCAGCCACCTGACCTTCCTGGTGCGCGATCTCGAGCGCACCGCGCGCCTGCTCGTCGAAGGGCTCGGCGCCCGCGAGGTCTACGACAGCGGTACCCGGCCGCACTCGCTGTCACGCGAGAAGTTCTTCGAACTCGGCGGCGTGTGGATCGCGACGATGGAGGGCGAGCCGCCCGCCGAGCGCAGCTACCGCCATGTCGCGTTCCAGGTGGCCGCCGGAGATCTGCCCGGCTACCGCACGCGGCTCGAGCGGCTCGGTGTCGACATCCGCCCGCCGAGGCCACGGATCGAAGGCGAGGGCGAGTCGCTGTACTTCCACGATTTCGACAACCACCTGTTCGAACTGCACGCCGGCACGCTGGCATCGCGGCTGGCCGCCTACGCAGCCGCCTCTTAGGCGGGCATCCGTAGGAGCGCGCTCGCGCGCGATGGGGCGTTCACGGTAAACGTCCCATCGCGCGCCAGCGTGCTCCTAACGGGCTGCGTGCAGGTCGGCAGACACCGCGTCCGCCACGCCCCGGCGCGCACCTGCAACGGCAGCCCGGCAGCCTACAATTCCCCCATGCCGACTCCATCTCCTGCCGAGCGCGTCGCCGAATTGCGTACGCTGATCGAAGACGCCAATCACCGCTATTACGTACTCGACGATCCGTCGATCCCGGACGCGGACTACGATGCATTGCTGCGCGAACTCGAGGCGCTGGAAACCGCGCACCCCGAGCTCGCCAGCGACGATTCGCCGACGCGCACCGTCGGCACGCGGCCGGACGGCGGCTTCCCCGAAGTCACCCACGCGATTCCGATGCTGTCGCTGGCCAACGCCTTCGAGAGCGCCGGCGTCGCCGACGACGCGGACGACCGCACGCGCTATGCCGAGGTCGCCGATTTCGAACGCCGCATCGAGCAGAAGCTCGAGATCGACGCGCCGGTGTTCTCGGTCGAACCCAAGCTCGACGGCCTGGCGATCAGCCTGCGCTACGAGGAGGGCCTGTTCGTGCAGGGCGCCACCCGCGGCGACGGCGCGACCGGTGAGAACGTCACCGCGAACCTGCGCCAGGTGCGCGCGGTGCCGTTGAAGCTGCGCGACAGCGGCACGCCGCCCCCGGCCGTGCTGGAAGTGCGCGGCGAGATCTACATGCCGCGCAAGGCGTTCGAGGCCTGGAACGCGAAGGCGCTCGACAGCAACGAAAAGCTGCTGGCCAATCCGCGCAACGGCGCAGCCGGTTCGCTGCGCCAGCTGGACCCCGCGGTGACGCGCCGCCGGCCGCTCGCGTTCTTCGCGTATTCCATCGGCGAGGTCCGCGGGCTCGAACTGCCGGAAACGCATTCCGAGACCCTGGCAATGCTGCGTGAGTTCGGGTTTCCCGTCGCGCCCGAAGCCGATACCGCGACCGGCTTCGAGGGCCTGATCGCCTATTTCCGGCGCATCGGTGCGGCCCGCGACACGCTGCCGTACGACATCGACGGCGTGGTCTACAAGCTCGACGACTTCGATCAGCAGGCGACGATGGGCTTCGTCTCGCGCGCACCGCGCTGGGCGCTGGCGCACAAGTTCCCGGCACAGGAACAGTCGACGGTGCTGCGCGCGATCGAGGTGCAGGTCGGCCGCACCGGTGCAGTCACGCCGGTCGCGCGGCTGGAGCCGGTGCAGGTCGCTGGCGTCACGGTCACCAACGCCACGCTGCACAACGAGGACCAGATCCGCCGCCTCGACGTGCGCGAAAGCGACACGGTGATCGTGCGCCGCGCGGGCGACGTGATTCCCGAGATCGTGCGCGTGATCGACGACAAGCGCCCTGCGGGCACCGTCGAATGGACGATGCCCGCCACGTGCCCGGTCTGCGGTTCGGAGCTGGTGCGCGAGGAGGGCGCGTCGGCCTGGCGCTGCACGGGTGGTTTGACGTGCTCCGCGCAGCGCAAGGAAGCCGTGCGGCATTTCGCGTCGCGGCGCGCGATGGATATCGAAGGCCTCGGTGACAAGCAGGCCGAAGCGCTGGTCGAGTTCGGTTTCGTGCATTCGCCGGCGGACCTGTTCGCGCTGACGGTCGAGGATCTGGTGCGCATGAAGACCGCGCTCGATGCCGCGACGGCGGCGGATTTCGCCCAGGCGATCACCGACACCAAGGGTGCCCTGGCGCTCGATGCGGAGGGCGAACGGGTGCTGGCGCAGGAGTCGCCGGTGTGGAAGGACGCCGCGTTCCTGCGCGCGCATCTGACGGTCGAGACCGGCGGCAAGCTCGCGACGAAATGGGCCGAGAATCTCGTCACCGGCATCGCCGCCAGCCGCAGCACTACGCTGCCGCGCTTCCTGTTCGCGCTCGGCATTCCGCATCTGGGTGAGACCACGGCCAAGTCGCTCGCACAGTGGCTGGGCGCGCTCGACTTCGTGCGTACGACGCCGGCCGTGCTGCTGCAGGCGCTGCCCGACATCGGCGGCGAAGTCGCGCGTTCGATCGCGACGTTCTTCGAACAGCCCGGCAACGTCGAGGTCGTCGACGCGTTGCTGGCAGCGGGCATCACCTTCAGCGACGAGGCCGCGCCATCGGCCGCGCTGCGTGAGCGTCTCGGGCTCGCCCATCTTCTGTCGACGCTGCCGGTCGACAAGCTGGGCGGCAAGAGCGCCGAGCGGCTGGCGGAGACCTACGGCACGCTCGATGCGCTGCTGCGTGCGAATGCGAGCGGCTGGACCGGCGCTGGCCTGTCGAGCGCAGGCGCGGACAATCTCGCGGCCTTTCTCGCCGATGCGGACGCGCTGGCCGCGCTGCGCGCGAACGACGCTGCGATGCGCCGCCTGCTCGATGCGGCACCCGCGAACGTCGTGAAAGCATCCGGTCCGCTCGACGGCAAGACGGTCGTGCTGACCGGCAGCCTGGAGGCGATGACCCGTGACGAGGCGGGCGAACGACTCGAAGCGCTGGGCGCGAAGATAGCCGGCAGCGTGTCGAAGAAAACGTCGCTGGTCGTCGCCGGTGAAGCCGCGGGCTCGAAGCTGACGAAGGCGCAGGAACTCGGTATCGAGATCTGGGACGAGGCGGCGTTGCTCGCATTCCTCGCGTCGCAGGCGTGAGTCCCTCGATGCTGCCCTCTGCGAGCTTCGACACCCTGCGCCTGCGCGCGCGCCTCAATACCGTGCTGCGCGGCTTCTTCGCCGAGCGCGGCGTGCAGGAAGTCGAGACGCCGATGCTCTCGCAGGCCGGCAACACCGACCCGAACGTCGCCAGCTTCAAAACCGGGTTCAGCGGCCACGTCTCCGCCGGCCCACGCACGCGCTGGCTGCGCACCTCGCCCGAGTTCCCGCTCAAACGCCTTCTCGCCGCCGGCTTCGGCGACTGCTACGAACTCGGCCGCGTGTTCCGCGACGGCGAAGCCGGCGGTCGCCACAATCCCGAGTTCACGATGCTCGAGTGGTATCGCGTCTGCTGGGACCAGTATCAGCTCGCCGACGAGACCGTCGCCCTGGTGCAGGGCGCGCTCGCGCTGGTGGACCGGCGCGCCGACGTGGTGCAAACGACGTATCGCGCCCTGTATCTCGATGTGCTGGGCCTCGATCCGATGACGGCCGCCGACGCCGAACTGCAGGCGGCGCTCGGCGACGTGCAGATCGATCCGGAAGGCCTGACCCGCGACGACTGGCTGGACCTGCTGATGACGCACCGCATCCAGCCGGCGAATCCCGCCGACCGGATCCTCGTCGTCCACGATTACCCGGCCTCGCAATGCATGCTCGCGCGCATCGCCGAGCGGGACGGCGTGCTGGTGGCCGAGCGCTTCGAGCTGTATCTCGGCGCACTGGAACTCGCCAACGGCTATCACGAGCTTGCGGATGGCGAGGAGCAGCGCGCACGTTTCGAGCGGGATCATGCGGTGCGTGCGTCGCGCGGTGATACGTTCCCGGCGATCGACGAGGCTTTGCTGGCGGCGCTGGATTCTGGATTCCCGGATTGCGCGGGTGTGGCGCTGGGGGTTGATCGCCTGATGATGGCGATGCTGGGGACGGGGCGGATTGCCGATGTGATCGCATTCGACTTTGCCCGGGCTTAGGCGCGCGCGGGAGTGCGTTTAGCGTCGGGGAATCGAGTGTCGTCATCCCGGGGATTCAACAGACGCACGCCTGCTGCGTGGGGCATCCACTCGATACTGATCTGGCTTCTCGGCTTCGGCTTCGGCTTCGGCTTCGGCTTCGGCGCTGGCTTTCGCTCTGGCTTTCAGTTTTTGACTTGAATCGAGCCGTAGAGCGAGCCGAGCACCGGAGCCTGGCGCGGCCGAAGAGCAGCCCATGTCTGAGCGAAGCGAGTTTGGGCTGCGTGCCGCGTCAGGCGAGGAGCGGAGGGGACCGATGCGGCTTCATCGCATCGGCTCGCGTCCGGCGAAGGGACCTTTTGGTTCCTTTTGGGTCCATCCAAAAGGGACTCGCACGCGTAGCGGGCGAAAGCCGTGCACTTGCCTTATTTGTTTTTCCCCTAGGAGGCACGCTGGGCGCGAAGAACAGAGCTTCCGCGCTGTTCGCGCGGCTTACTTTTGTCTTGTCAAAAGTAAGCAAAACCGCCATCGCCGGACGCGAGCCGACGCGGCTGCGCCGCGCCGGTCCCCTGTGCTCCTCGCCTGACGCGGCACGCAGCCCAAACTCGCTTCGCTCAGACATGGGCTGCTCTTCGGCCACGCCAGGCTCCGGTGCTCGGCTCGCTTTACGGCTCGAAAGATCAAAGGCTGACAGCCACAGCCACAGCCACAGCCACAGCCACAGCCACAGCCACAGCCACAGCCACAGCCAAAGCCAAAGCCAAAGCCAAAGCCAAAGCCAAAGCCAAAGCCAAAGCCAAAGCCAAAGCCAAGGCCAAGGCTAAGGCCGAAGCCAAAACCAAAACCAAAGACAAAGACAAAGACAAAGACAAAGACTAAAGACAAAGACTAAAGACAGAGCCACAGCCACAGCCACAGCCAGAGCTGGAGCTGGAGCTGGAGCTGTAGCCGCAGCGCCCACAGCAATCCAACATCCCCGATTTACAATGCGCCCATGACCACATCCCCCTTCGACTTCGACCGCTACGACCACATCCGCCCGATCCTCTGGACCGGCGACACGCTCGAATTGCTGGACCAGCGCAAATTGCCGTTCGTCGTGGAACACGTGTCCTGCGCCACCAGTGACGACGTCGCGCAGGCCATCCACGACCTGACCGTGCGCGGGGCGCCGGCGATCGGCATCGCGGCGGCGTGGGGGGCGGTGCTGGGCGCGCGCGATATCGAGGCCGATGATGGCGAGGCGGCGCTGATGAAGCTGGAGCCTGCGCTGCAGCGGCTCAATGCCGCGCGGCCGACCGCGGTGAATCTGGCCTGGGCGCTGGCGCGCATGCGGCGTGTGCTGGCGACATCGGGCGCCGATTGGCGCGATGTACTGGCGCGCGAGGCGCAGGCGATCGCGGAAGAGGACCTCGCCGCCAACCGTCACATGGGCGCGCTCGGCGCGGACCTCATCGCGCCCGGCAGCGGGGTGCTGACCCACTGCAACACCGGCTCGCTGGCGACGGCGGGCTTCGGCACCGCCCTGGGCGTGATCCGTGCGGGCATGGCCCAGGGGCGCATCGGCAAGGTGTTCGCGGGCGAGACGCGGCCCTGGCTGCAGGGCGCGCGTCTGACGGTCTGGGAGCTGCAGCAGGACGGCATCGACGCGACGCTGATCGCCGATTCGGCGGCCGCGCACCTGATGAAGACCGGCGCCGTGCAGTGGATCGTCGTCGGCGCCGATCGCATCTGCGCGAATGGCGATACCGCGAACAAGATCGGCACCTACCAGCTGGCGATCGCCGCGCGCCATCACGGCGTCAAGTTCATGGTCGTCGCGCCGTCGTCGACCGTCGACATGGACACCGCGTCGGGCGATCTGATCGAGATCGAGCAGCGCGATCCGGGTGAGCTGTTCGGTGTCGGCGGCCACCGCACCGTCGCCGACGGCATCCAGGCCTGGAATCCGGTGTTCGACGTCACGCCGGGCGAGCTGATCGATGCGATCGTGACCGAACGCGGCGTGGTCGAACACCCGACGACCGACGCGATGCGCGCCGTCTTCGGCTGAGACGCGGTCCGGGGGCCTCGCGGCCTCGTTGGTCGGCAGCGACGTCGATGTCCATGCGGGACGGCCACGCGGCGCCCGGTGTTTCGCGTGCGGTGCGCATCGCGGATGTGGGCCAGCCCGCGCCCTTGCTGCAACACGGTTTCGGAGTGCCGACAGACCGCGCGCGCGGTGATTCCGTCGTCGCGTGTCCGGGCCCGCCGGGGGGTCGCGCGCATCGCGTTCAGGCCGGCAGGGCGATGGACACCCGCGAATACAGGCGCAGACCCGTTTCTGGATGCGCCAAGTGGTTGTTTTAGCGCCGGAAACCTTGGGGAGGGACCGCGCGTTGTGCTATGATTTCCTGTCGTTTTGATCGCGTCGCCGTGGCCGGTACGCGCAGCACTGGCGGATGCCGCCGGTGCCTGGAAACCGAGCCGCGCAGACAGGATGCAAGCCCACTCGATGGTCGATTCCGCGAAAGAAATCATCCCCGTCAACCTCGAAGACGAGATGCGCCGCAGCTACCTCGATTACGCGATGAGCGTGATCGTGGGGCGCGCGCTCCCCGACGTCCGCGACGGCCTCAAGCCGGTCCACCGCCGTGTGCTGTTCGCGATGAACGAGCTCGGCGCGCACAGCAACAAGCCGTACTTCAAGTCGGCGCGTATCGTCGGCGACGTCATCGGCAAATACCACCCGCACGGCGACCAGTCGGTCTACGACACGCTGGTGCGCATGGCCCAGCCGTTCTCGCTGCGCTACATGCTGGTCGACGGGCAGGGCAACTTCGGTTCGGTCGACGGCGATTCGGCGGCGGCGATGCGTTACACCGAGGCGCGCATGGCGCGCCTGACGCACGAGCTGATGGCCGACATCGACAAGGAAACGGTCGATTTCCAGCCCAATTACGATGAAAAGGAGCTCGAGCCGTCGGTGATGCCGACGCGCTTCCCGAACCTCCTGGTCAACGGCTCGGCCGGCATCGCGGTCGGCATGGCGACCAATATCCCGCCGCACAACCTCAACGAGGTCGTCGATGCGCTGATCGCGCTGATCGACAATCCCGAGATCGACATCGATGGCCTGATGGACTACATCCCGGGCCCCGATTTCCCGACCGCCGGCATCATCAACGGCGTCGGTGGCATCCATCTGGCCTACCGCACCGGCCGCGGACGCGTGCGCATGCGCGCGCGCGCCGCGATCGAAGTCGCCGACAACGGTCGCGAGGCGATCGCGGTCACCGAGATTCCCTACCAGGTCAACAAGGCGCGGCTGATCGAGAAGATCGCCGAGCTGGTCAAGGAAAAACGCCTCGAAGGCATCAGCGAGCTGCGCGACGAGTCCGACAAGGACGGCATGCGCATCTACATCGAGGTCAAGCGCGGCGAATCGGCCGAGGTGGTGCTCAACAACCTCTATTCGCAGACGCAGATGGAGTCGGTGTTCGGCATCAACATGGTGGCGCTGGTCGATGGCCGCCCGCAGCTGCTGAACCTCAAGCAGATCCTCGAGGCCTTCGTCCGCCATCGCCGCGAAGTGGTCACGCGCCGGACGATCTTCGAACTGCGCAAGGCCCGTGCACGCGCGCACATCCTCGAAGGCCTGACGGTCGCGCTCGCCAACATCGACGAGATGATCGAGCTGATCAAGACCTCGGCGAACCCCAACGAGGCACGCGAGCGCATGCTGGCGCGCACCTGGGCGCCGGGTCTCGTGGCCTCGCTGCTCGGCGCGGCGGGCGCGGATGCCTCGCGGCCCGAGGACCTGCCCGACGGCGTCGGCCTGGTCGCGGGCATGTACCAGCTCACCGAGACCCAGGCGCAGCAGATCCTGGAAATGCGCCTGCACCGCCTGACCGGGCTGGAGCAGGACCGTCTCACCGAGGAATACAAGCTGCTGCTGGAGACCATCCGCGGCCTGATCGAGATCCTCGAGGATCCCGACGTGCTGCTCGAGGTCATCCGCACCGAACTGCGCAACGTCAAGGAAGAATTCGGCGACGCGCGCCGCAGCGAGATCCGCGCCAGCGAGGAGGATCTTGACATCCTCGACCTGATCGCGCCCGAGGACGTGGTGGTCACGCTGTCGCATTCGGGCTATGCCAAGCGCCAGCCGGTCAGTGCGTATCGCGCGCAGAAGCGCGGTGGCCGCGGCCGCAATGCGGCATCGACGAAGGACGAGGATTTCATCGAGCAGCTGTGGCTGGTCAACACCCACGACACCTTGCTGACCTTCACCAGCGCCGGTCGCGTGTTCTGGCTGCCCGTGCACCAGTTGCCCGACGCCGGGCCGAATGCCCGCGGTCGCCCGATCATCAACTGGATTCCGCTCGAAGCGGACGAGAAGGTGCAGGCCGTCGTGCCGGTACGCGAGTATCTCGAAGGCCAGTACGTGTTCTTCGCCACGCGCGCTGGCACGGTCAAGAAGACCCCGCTCACCGAGTTCGCCTATCGCCTGGCCCGCGGCAAGATCGCGATCCGCCTCGACGAAGATGACGCGCTGATCGGCGTGGCGTTGACCGATGGCGACAAGGACGTGTTGCTGTTCGCCTCGAACGGCAAGACGGTGCGCTTCGCCGAAGACCGCGTGCGGTCGATGGGCCGCACCGCCGGTGGCGTGCGCGGCATCCGGTTGCGCGCGGGCGAGCAGGTGGTGAGCCTGATCGTGGCCGAGAGCGCGGGCGTGGTCGTGGACGACGATGCTGCGGACGACGGGGCCGAGGACGTCGCGCTGGACGCGAACGGCGAGGCCGTGATCGTGGAAACCGGCGCCGGCGACGACATTCCCTACATCCTGACCGCCACCGAGAACGGCTACGGCAAGCGCACGCCGCTGTCGGAATATCCCTGCAAGGGACGCGGTACCCAGGGCGTGATCGGCATCCAGACCACCGAGCGCAACGGGCCGCTGGTCGGCGCGGTGCTGCTGCGCAACCACGACGAAGTGCTGCTGATCTCCAATGGCGGCACCCTGGTGCGCACGCGTGCGTCCGAGATCGCACGGGTCGGCCGCAATACACAGGGCGTCACCCTGATGCGCCTGTCCAAGGACGAGCGTCTGCAGGGCATCGAGCGGGTCGACGGCTCGATCGACGACGACGTCATCGACGACGGCATCACGCCGCTGCCTGGCGTCGATGCGGTGCCGACTGCGGACACGCCGTCGCCGGACGCCTGATCGCGCCGGCATCGCACCGTCAGCGGTGCGCTGCGGACTGCGCTCCGCTGCTTGGCAGCGCAGCGCATCGCGGTCCGTACGGCCGCTGGGCGGGTGTCGATACAGACGCCCAGCGGTGCGCATGGCGGCGCGCAGCGCCGGTCGGGCAGGGCGCGGGCGCCCTGATGCCGGGTCATTCCCGGCGGCCCATCCGTGTATCCGGATCGCCGTGTACGCCGCGCCTTGACTGCGGCCTGCGCGGCCTCGTTTCGACGCCGCCTGTCCGCGGCCGTCCTGCCCCTTCGAACCCCAGCCGGTAGAATTCGCCGATGCCTCTTATGACCTTGAATGACGTCGATTACGGCGTCGGCGGCCCGCTGCTGCTGCACGGCGTCGCCATGACGATCGACCGCGGCGAGCGCGTCGCGCTGATCGGCCGCAACGGCGCCGGAAAATCCACACTGATGCGCCTCATCGCCGGCGAGCTGAAGCCCGACGACGGCGAGATCCGCCGCGAGCAGGGCGTGCGCATCGCGCGGCTCGAGCAGGAGGTGCCGGCCGGCGCCGGCGGCAGCGTGTTCGATGTCGTCGCCGAAGGACTGGGCGAGGCCGGCGCCGCGCTGGCCGAGTACCACCGCCTGCTGCAGGCAGAGGATTTCGACGCATTGGCCGACGTGCAGGCGCGGATCGAGGCGCTCGACGGCTGGCGCATCGAACAGCGCGTGACCGAAGTGCTCGAACGCCTGCAGCTCGATGGCGACGCGGTGTTCTCCGCGCTGTCGGGCGGCATGAAGCGGCGTGTGCTGCTGGCGCGCGCGGTGGTCTCGGCACCGGACATCCTGCTGCTCGACGAGCCGACCAACCATCTCGACATCGCCGCGATCGACTGGCTCGAAGGGTTTCTGAAGCAGTGGGCCGGCGCCATCGTCTTCGTCACCCACGACCGGCGCTTCCTGCGTGCGCTCGCTACCCGCATCGTCGAGATCGACCGCGGCCAGCTGACCAGCTGGCCCGGAGACTGGGACAACTACGTGCGCCGGCGCGAGGAACGGCTCAATGCCGAGGCCCAGGAACAGGCGCGTTTCGACAAGCTGCTGGCACAGGAGGAGACGTGGATCCGCCAGGGCATCAAGGCCCGGCGCACCCGCGACGAGGGCCGCGTGCGTCGGCTCGAGGCGATGCGCAACGAACGTGCCCAGCGTCGTGATCTCACCGGCAACGTGCGCATGGCGGCCGCGCAAGCGAACGCGTCCGGCAAGAAGGTCATCGAGCTGAAGAACGTGTCGTTCCGCTTCGGCGAGCGCCGCCTGATCGAGGACTTCTCGACGACGATCTTCCGCGGCGACCGCGTCGGCCTGATCGGCGCCAACGGCACCGGCAAGACCACGCTGCTCAAACTCCTGTTGGGTGATCTGCAGCCGCAGGCCGGCGAGGTGAAGAGCGGTACCCAGCTCCAGATCGCGTATTTCGACCAGTATCGCGCCACCCTGCGCGAGGACTGGAACGCGCTGGAGAACGTCGCCGAGGGCCAGGATTTCGTCGAGATCAACGGCGCGCGCAAGCATGCGATCGGCTATCTGCAGGATTTCCTGTTCACGCCCGAACGTGCGCGCGCGCCGATCACCCGGCTCTCGGGCGGGGAGCGCAACCGCCTGCTGCTGGCCAAGTTGTTCGCGCAGCCGTCGAACCTGCTGGTGATGGACGAACCCACCAACGATCTCGACGTCGAGACGCTGGAGCTGCTCGAGGAACTGCTGGCCGACTACCCGGGCACGCTGCTGCTGGTCAGCCACGACCGCGACTTCCTCGACCACGTCGTGACCTCCACGCTGGTGATGGAAGGCGAGGGCCGTGTCGGCGAGTACATCGGCGGTTACGAGGACTGGCTGCGTCAGCGGGCCGAGCCCGGCACGGGCCTGCCGGCCGCGACGCTGGGCATGCGTAGGCCCGAGCCCGCCGCCGTGACGGCGCCTGCCGCCGCGGTGGACGTCGCGCCTGCGCCGCCGAAGCGCAAACTCAGCTACAAGGACCAGCGCGAGCTCGAACAGCTGCCGGCGCGGATCGAACAGCTGGAAACCGAGATCGCCACGCTGACCGCCGCCATGAACGACCCGGCGTTCTACCAGCGCGATGCCGCGGCAATCGCGGCGCACGGCGCATCGCTGCAGACGACGCAGGACGCGCTCGACGCGGCCTACCTGCGCTGGACCGAACTGGACGCCTGAGACGCGCGCATGAACGACCTTCCGCTGCGGCCGGTCAGCCGGTTCGAGATGCCGGCGTGGCTGCATGGCGCGGTCGAAACCGCCGCCGATGCCCGCCGGCTTCAGAGGAAGGCGGTGGCGCACGTGCGGAGGGACCGGGCGCGTGGGCGCAGCTGCGCGGTCGCGCACTACAAGGTGGCAATCCACCAGGCGGTGGTCGATTCGAACGGCCTCGATGCGTACACCGGCGAGATGCTCGACCGGCATCTCATCAGCCGCTACCGCAACGAGGAATCACGAGAAGGACGTCATCTCTACCGGCGCGGATTCGCATTGCTGCCGAGCGTGGATCACGAGGTCGCCAGCGAGGCGTCCAGCCGGTTCCGCATCTGCGCCTGGCGCACCAACGACGCCAAGAACGATCTCGCGCCGGACGCGTTCATCGCGCTGTGCCAGCGCGTGCTGACGCATGCCGGTTGGCAGGTCGTGCCGCCGGAGCGTGTTCCGTGCTGATCACCCGTCCGCTTCCGGCCGAGACCGACCTGCTCGCGTTGCATCGCGCCGCACCGGATCGCTATCCGCTGCTGCTGCAGTCGGTCGCCCACGGCACCGCCCACGCGCGCTGGGATCTGCTGCTGGCGGCCGACGGCGCGCAATTGCAGCTCGGACGCGACGGGTGCACACGCGATGCACATGGAGGCCTCGTCGCCGGTGACTTTCTCGATGCGCTCGACGCCGCCTGGCACGCGGCGCGGATCGAACGTGCGGCGCCGCGGTGGCCGTTCCGCGGCGGCTGGGCGCTGTTCCTGGGCTACGAGCTCGCGGGCCAGGTGGAGCCGGTGCTGCGCCTGCCCGATGCGCCGGGTGGACTTCCGGTCGCGGTCGCGCGGCGGTGTCCGGCGGCGATCCTGCGCGACCACGGCACCGGGGAATGCGTCGCGGTCGCCGAACCCGGATACGAAGGGCTGCTCGATCGACTGTTCACCGATGTCACCGATGCCACCGATGCAGACGGCAGCGCGCTTCCCGAATGGACGCCGCCGTCCGCGATCGACGAGGACCCCGACGCGCGCTTTCTCGACGGCGTATGCCGCGTGCTGGACTATCTCGCCGCCGGTGACGTGTTCCAGGCCAACCTCTCGCGCGGCTGGCGTGCGCACTTCGATGCGCCGCTCGATCCGGCCGCGCTGTACGCGCGCCTGCGCCAGCACAACCCGGCGCCGTTCGCCGGCCTGTTCGCGGGCGCCGGCTGGGCGGTCGCCAGTGCCTCGCCGGAACGGCTGGTGTCGATCCGCGGCGACGTGGTCGAGACGCGTCCCATCGCCGGCACACGTGCGCGCTTCGAGGGCGACGACGACGCGGCGCGCATCGGCGAGCTGGTCGGACATCCGAAGGAGCGCGCCGAGCACGTGATGCTGGTCGATCTGGAGCGCAACGACCTCGGGCGCGTCTGCACCCCGGGTTCGGTCGAGGTCGACGAACTGATGTGCGTGGAGAGCTACGCCCACGTCCACCACATCGTCAGCAACGTGCGCGGTCGCCTGCGCGACGGCGCGACCCCGGGCGAGGTCATCGCCGCGGTGTTCCCGGGCGGCACGATCACCGGCTGTCCCAAGGTGCGCTGCATGCAGATCATCGCCGAGCTCGAAGGGCAGGGCCGCGGCGCCTACACCGGCGCGATGGGCTGGCTGAACCGCGATGGCGACCTGGATCTCAACATCCTGATCCGCAGCGCCGAGGTGGAGGGCCACGAGGCGCGGTTCCGCACCGGCGCCGGCATCGTGGCCGACTCCGATCCGCAGCGCGAACTCGACGAAACCCGCGCCAAGGCCCGCGGCACGCTGCGTGCGCTGGGTGTCGATGGCTGATCGACGCGTGCGTCGAGGCCGTGTTCGCGACGCGTCCGGGCCGCCACGGTATCCTGCTGGCCCTGTCGCGATCCCAGACGGCCACCGCCGCCCATGACCGAACCCGTGAAACGCCGAGGCCGCCGCATCGGCCTGCTCCTGCTGCTGTGCGTGCTGGCGCTGGGCGCCGCCGCTGCGTATCTGCTCTACGACCGCTACACCGGATTCGCCGATGCGCCGCTGGCGGGTGTCGAGCCCGGACAGACCTTCGTCGTCGAACGGGGCGATTCGTTCCAGCGCGTCCTCGGTACGCTGCGCACGGCCGGCATCGTCGAAGGGCACGAACTCGAATGGCGCGTGCTCGCCCGGCAACTCGGCGCCGATGCACGCATCCAGGTGGGCGAGTATCCGCTCGACCCGTCGGTCACCCCGCGTGAGCTGCTGGTGCGCATGCGCGATGGCCGGGTGATCCACCATCGCTTCACCATCGTCGAAGGCTGGAACATCCGGGAGCTGCGCGCCGCACTGGCGCGGGCCGAGCCGCTGGTGCAGACGTTGCCCGACATGGACGATGCCGCGCTGATGGCGGCGCTCGGACACGACGGCGTGCATCCCGAGGGGCGGTTCCTGCCCGAGACCTATCTTTACACGCGCGGCGATCGCGACATCGACCTGCTGCGCCGCGCGAACACCGCGCTTGAGGCCGCGCTCGACCATGCCTGGGAGACGCGCGCGGCCGGTCTCGAGCTGAAGGATCGCGAACAGGCCTTGGTCATGGCCTCGATCATCGAGAAGGAAACCGGCGTCGCCGACGAGCGCCCGCAGATTTCCGGCGTGTTCAACCGACGTCTGCAGGTGGGCATGCGCCTGCAGACCGACCCCACCGTGATCTACGGCATGGGCACGGCCTACGAGGGCAACATCCGCCGACGCGACCTGCAGACCGACACGCCCTACAACACCTACACCCGCGACGGTCTGCCACCGACGCCGATCGCGATGGCCGGCAAGGCCGCGATCGAGGCGGCGACGCATCCCGCCGACGGCGACACGCTGTACTTCGTCGCGGTCGGTGACGGCAGCGGCCGGCATGTGTTCTCGCGGACCTACGCCGAGCACAACGTCGCCGTGCGCGACTACGTGCGCCGCTATCGCGCCCGGTTCGGCGGCGGTAACGCCAGCACCGGCGCAGCCGCCGATACCGCCGCGGGCGGCGAGGCCGCGCCGCCGAACGAGGCCGAGGTCGAAGCCGCCATCGGCGCCGGTACGGAGGCGACCGGGGAATGAGCGGCCTGCGCGCCTATCCGCGCTTCATCACGATCGAGGGCGGCGAAGGGGCCGGCAAGAGCACCGTGCTGCACGCGCTGCGCGACGCGCTCGCGGGCGACGGCGAAGTGGTGTGCACGCGCGAACCCGGCGGCACCCCGCTGGCCGAGCTCATCCGCGGCCTGCTGCTCGACCCGGCCCACGAGCCGGCGTCGGCGGAGACCGAGCTGCTGCTGGTGTTCGCCGCACGCGTGCAGCACGTGCGCGAGACGCTGCTGCCCGCGCTCGAACGCGGCGCCTGGGTGATCAGCGACCGCTTCACCGACTCGAGCTACGCCTACCAGGGCGGCGGCCGTGGCATCGCGCCGGAGCGGATCGCCGCGCTCGAACACGGATATGTCGGTATCGAGCCGGCGCTGACGTTGCTGCTCGATCTCGGCGTGGCCCAGGGCCGCGACCGCGCCCGGGCCCGGGACGCCGTGCCCGACCGGATCGAGGCCGAGCAGGACGCGTTCTTCGAACGCGTGCGCGCGGGGTTCCTGCAGCGCGCCGCCGCGCATCCGTCACGCGTGCGCATCATCGATGCCGCACGTGCCGCCGACGCGGTGGCGGCCGACGCCGTGCGCGCGGTGCAGTCCTTGCGCGTGCCGGCATGAGCGGGGCGATGCCCGCACTCGCGCCCTGGCAGCAGCGCATCCTGGTGCGGACCCGCGAGACGCTGGACGCACAGCGTCTCGGCCATGCGCTGCTGTTCTGCGGCCCGGCGCTGCTGGGCAAGCGCGCGGTCGCCGATGCGCTCGCCGCGCACATCCTCGGCGCGGACACCGATGCCCGGGTCGCGCAGCTGATCGCGGCGGGGACGCATCCGGATTTCCACCGCGTGTCGTTCGGCCTGACCAAGGATGGCAGCAAGCTGCGCAGCGAAATCGTCATCGAACAGATCCGCGATCTGTCGCAGAAGCTGTCGCTGACGCCGCAGTACGGGCGGGCCCAGGTCGCGATCGTCGATCCGGCCGATGCGGTCAACAACGCCGCCTGCAACGCCCTGCTCAAGACCCTCGAGGAACCGCAGCCCGGCCGGCACCTGTGGCTGATTGCCGCGAATCCGGCGCGCCTGCCCGCGACCATCCGCAGCCGCTGTCAGCGGATCGAATTCCGCCTGCCGCCGCGCGATGAGGCGCTCGCCTGGCTGGCCGCGCGCGGGCACGCCGCGGCCGATGCGGCCGAGGCCCTCGACGCGGCTCAGGGGCATCCGGGTCTGGCCGCCGAATGGCTCGACACCGGTGGCCTGCAGCTGCGGCGCGAGGTGCAGAAGGATCTCGCCGGCATCGCACGCGGAGAGGTCGCGGTCGTGTCCACTGCACAGCGCTGGGCCGGCGACGAGCACGCGGCCTCGCGCCTGCGTCACGCGGCCGATCTCGCGCTCGCACGCGCGGCCGGCTTGACCGATCCGGCGGGAATCGGGAAGCTGGCCGCGTGGTTCGATGCGGCCAATCGCACACGCGATCTGCTCCGGACGACGGTCCGCGCCGATCTGGCGATCACCGAACTGCTGCTGGCCTGGCGCGACAGCGCCAAGCGCCACTGACTTCACAGGCTGGGAATGACACAATGAGTGCAACCGGAGCAGGCGCGCGACAAGGCATCCTGTCGTTGGCGGTCAAGGACAAGGCCGCGCTGTACAACGCGTACATGTCCTACCTCAAGCACGGCGGCATCTTCGTGCCGACACCCAAGCGCTACTTCCTCGGCGACGAGGTCTTCCTGTTGCTGACCCTGCCCGAGTCGTCCGACCGTCTGCCGACCGCTGGCAAGGTGGTCTGGGTGACGCCGGCCGGCGCCCAGGGCAACCGCACTGCCGGTGTCGGCGTGCAGTTCGCCGACACACCGGAGGGCGATGCACTCAAGGGGCGCATCGAGACGCTGCTGGCCGGCACGCTGACGTCCGAGAAGCCGACCCACACGATGTAGGCGGGCTGGACGCGCCACATCGTGGCGCGTCGCTCAGCGCGTGTCGGCGAGCATCGCCCGCAATGCCGGGTGGCGGATCTCGACGACGTCGAACAGGCCGGCCGCGCGCAGGTAGGCGGCACGTCGCAGCAGCTCGTCCTCGTAACGGCGGCGCAGCGCTTCGTCGTCTTCCTCGTCGATCGCCAGTCGCGCGAGCTCGGAGAATTCCTCGATCCAGCCCAGTGCCGCGTAGGCATCCGCCGACGCGGGCGCGTTGCGCATGCCCTGAGGGCCCGAATCGTTGTGCACGACGTCCACGCCTGCCTCCTCGTTCCTGAATAAACCGTCTGGACGGTATAGTCTAGAATCACGGGTCCATCGTCAACGTCCGTGTGCGCCCGACATGATCCGCAAGCCCCGCAGCGATGCCCGCGCCCGCATCCTCGATGCCGCGCTCGCCGTGGCCGACCGGGTGGGGGCCGCGCATCTCACGCTCGACGCGGTCGCCGCCGAAGCCGGCGTCAGCAAGGGTGGCCTGCTGTACCACTTCGCCAGCAAGGACCTGCTGCTGCGCGGCGTGGTCGAACACCACATGGCCGAACACCAGCGCGACCTGGACCTGGCGGCGACGCAGTTCCCGCCCGATGCCGGTGGCTATCTGCAGGCCTTCGTGCACGCGCAGAGCGGGGAGCTGACGTCCCGGCGCAAGGAGCCGGGCGTGACCCAGTCCTTCATCGCGGCGGCGGTGAACACGCCGGATCTGATGGATCTGCCCCGGCAGCAGGCGCGTGCGCACATCGGGCGGCTGCGTGCACTGGGTCCGGAATTCATCGATGCGCTGCTGGTGACGCTGGCGCTCGATGGCCTTTTTTTCGGCGATACGTTCGAGATGCTCGATCTTGCCGAAGCCGAGCGCGAACAGCTGCTCGAAGTGCTGGCCGAGCGCGCAAAGGCCTTGGCCGCCCGCCATTCCGGCGAGGCCTGAGTCCGGCGCGCGTCAGCGCGGCGGATTCAAGCGCGGGCGATACGCCCGTGCCCCACGCGACATTCGCGCGGCGCCGGAGGCTCCGCCGGCACCGCGCGCGTGGATCAGGCTGGCTGTGTGTCGGCGCGCAGTGCCGGCGCATCCCAGCCCGGTCGCGGAGCGAAGCGGTCGCCGTGACGCGTCTGCAACGCACGCAGACGCTCGAGCACCACGTCGACGCCGGTATCGCGGATGTACTGGATCGGGCCGCCGCGGAACGGCGCGAACCCGGTGCCGAAGATCACGCCGGCGTCGAGCAGATCCGCATCGGCGACCACGCCATCGTGCAGCGCCGCCACGGCCTCGTTGAGCAACGGCAGGACCAGCCGGTCCTCCAGGTCGTCCGGCGTCCGGTAGTCCTTCGGCACCTCGGGCTTGACGGCCTTGCCGTCCTGCCACGTGTACAGGCCCTGGCCGTCCTTCTTGCCGCGCTTGCCGGCCTCGGGCGGCTTCGCCAGCGAGGCCGGAATCTGCAGGCCCAGGAAGGGTGCGAGTTCCTGGCCGACGCCGGACGCGATGTCCAGGCCGACGGTGTCGATCAGCTCGATCGGCCCCATCGGCATGCCGAAGTTGACCGCGGCACGATCGATCACCGCGCCGGGAATGCCTTCGGCGTAAGCGGTGGCGGCTTCGAGCATGTAGGGAAACAGCAGGCGGTTGACCAGGAAGCCCGGCGTGCCGGCGACCGGCACCGGCAGCTTGTCGATGGCCTTGCAGAACGCCGCGAGCCGGCGTGCGGTGTCGTCGGAGACGCCGTCGTGATGGACGATCTCCACCAGCGGCATCGAGGCCACCGGATTGAAGTAGTGCAGGCCGGCGAACTGGGCCGGACGCTGCACGTGCGCGCGCAGCTCGTCGAGCGGAATCGACGAGGTGTTGGTGGTCAACAACGCGTCGGGCTTGAGCCGCGGTTCGATCGTGGCGTAGAGCTCGCGCTTCGCATCCGCGCGCTCGACGATCGCCTCGATCACCAGATCCGCGTCGGCGACGCCGTCACCGGCCAGATCCGAGCGCAGGCGCGCCGCCACGGCCGGGCGCTTGGCCTCGTCCTTGACCTTTTTCTCGAACAGGGTCGCGGCACGTGCCTGGGCCTTGTCGATGAAGGTCTGCTCGCGATCCTGCAGGGTGACGTCGAGCCCCTTGTAGGCGGCCCAGGCCGCGATGTCGCCGCCCATCACGCCGGCGCCGACCACGTGCACACGCTGGATGGGCGCGAGCTGCGCCGCGGATTTCCCGCCGAGGCCCTTGAGCCGTTCCATCAGGAAGTAGACCCGGGTCAGGTTGCGCGCGGTGGGAGTGCCCGCCAGTTTGACGACCGACTTGCGCTCCGCCGCCAGCAGCGCACGGGTATCGCCGGACGCGCGCTTCCAGGTCTCGACCATCGCGTAGGGCGCGGGGTAATGCGCCTTCTTCGCCTTGCGGGCGACCTGCTTGAGCAGCACCGGCGCAAGCGCCTGACGCACCGGCCAGCTGTTGGTGGCCCAGGCGAGGGCGCGCTGCTTGAACGGACGCGTGGTGCCACGGCGCGCAAGCGCGATCGCGGTGTCGAGCACCAGCGCCGGCTCGACGACCTTGTCCACCAGGCCGATGCCGCGCGCGGCCTTGGCCGACAGGGCGCGGCCGGTGAGCATCATGTCGAACGCGGCCGGAGCACCGACCAGACGCGGCAGGCGGACGCTGCCGCCCCAGCCGGGATAGATGCCGAGTTTGACTTCGGGCAGCCCGATCTTCGTCGACGGATCGCTGCTCGCCACCCGGTAATCACAGGCGAGCGCGATTTCCGTGCCGCCGCCCATGCAGAACCCATGGATCGCGGCGACGGTCGGGCAGGGCAGTTCGGCCAGACGCTGGAACGCCATCTGCCCGCGACGGATCGAATCGCCGATCGTGCCCTTGGCGTCGAACGCCTGGAACTCGCGGATGTCGGCGCCGGCGATGAAGCCTTTCTCCTTCGCCGAGCGGATCACCAGCGCCGCCGGTGGGTCTAGCGCGAGGCGTTCGAGCAGCGCATCGAGTTCGATCAGCACGTCCTGCGCGAAGGTGTTGACCGATTCGCCGGCGCGATCGAACGACAGCACCAGCACGCCGTCCTCGCGCGGTTCGGCTTGCCAGTGACTGAAGCGGAGACCGTCGAGGCCTGCGAACATACGGCACCATCCGTTAGGGTATGGGGAATCCGCCTATGATCCCGAGGTTGCTTCTGCGCCGTCAAATCAGTGCTTCAAAGCGCTGTTTGAAGCCGGCGTCCGGCACGTGCCGGAGGTCCTGCTTGCAGGACGCAGACAACGCCCCAAGGAATGCATCACGGCGTGGCGCACGATGCCATACCGGTCGTGACGGAACTTTTCGCGCGACACGCCTGTCTTAACGCCCGTGCCAGGCCGGGCCCCTGAAGGAGATCCGGCTCGATGGCCGAGGAACACGACAGCCAGGAGTGCCTGACTCTGGACGAGGAACTGGTCAGACGCGTGCAGCGCGGCGACATCGCGGCATTCGATCTGCTCGTACGCAAGTATCAGCACCGCATCGCCGCGCTGATCGGGCGCTACGTGTCGGACTGGAGCGAAGTGCAGGACGTCGCGCAGGAAACCTTCATCCGGGCGTACCGGGCGATCGGCAACTTCCGCGGCGATGCGCAGTTCTACACCTGGTTGCACCGCATCGCGGTCAATACCGCGAAGAACCACCTGGTCGCGCACAACCGCCGGCCGCCGATCGACGACATCGACATCGAGGATGCCGAGCAGTTCGACAGCGGCATCCGTCTGCGCGACAGCGATACGCCCGAGCGTGAACTGATGCGCCAGCAGCTGGAACAAACGGTGGTCCGCGCGGTCGAAGCCTTGCCCGAGGAATTGCGCGTGGCGATCAATCTCCGCGAGGTCGACGGCCTCAGCTACGAGGAAATCGCCGAGCGCATGGGCTGCCCGATCGGCACCGTGCGTTCGCGGATCTTCCGCGCACGCGATGCGATCGACCGAGAACTCAGGCCCCTGATGGACAACGAACGACTTGTGGAGCGCGTGACCCGATGAGCCCTGCCGACGACATCGATACCCTTCAGCTCGGCCCCGACCCGGACAAGCTCGAGCTGTACCACCGCCAGCAGCTGTCGGCGATGCTCGACGGCGAGCTGCCGCAGGACCAGGCGCGGTTCCTGCGTCGCCGGTTGCAGCACGACGGTGAATTGTCCAACTGCTTCGAGCGCTGGCAGGTCTGTGGCGACGTGCTGCGCGGACGGCAGGTGTCGCTGCTGCCGGCCGACTTCGCCGATCGCATCGCCCGCGGGATCGCCGAGGACGGCGTGGTCGTGGCGTCCGCGGCGCCTGCACGACGCCCGCGGCTGCTGCAGTGGGGTGGAGGCGCGGCACTGGCGGCCTCGGTCGCCCTGGTCGCCCTGTTCGTCGGGCGCCCCGGCACGTTCGAAGACGACGGCGATGCGCGTCCGGCCCCTGCGCTTGCCGTGGCGGGAGCGGAGACGCCCGTGTCGGATGCGACCGCCGATGCCAGCGCCCTGACCGCGGTGACGCCCGAAGCGGGCCTCGCGATTGCGGGCGCGGCTCTGGCGGCGGCGGAATTGCCGCGCCGTGCGAATGGCGATCGTTCGACGCGCGAATCGAATACGCGGGTGCAGCGCGCGCGCTCGGACGCATCGGCGCGCGTCGCCGTCACGGCGGCTCCGCAGACGCCGTCTGGCGCGTCCGTGCTTGTCGACGCGGCCGCGATGCGGGCAGCGGCGCCGACGTCGGGTCTGCCGGACGCGGGCGTCGTCGCCCGGCCGTGGCCGCGGGCGTCGATGCTGTCGGCCGACAGCAGCTTCTCCGTCCGCTACGGCGAGACGTTCCCGGAACCGTCCTGGGGCGAGCGTGCGTCGGGCAGTGCGGTGCTGCCGAGGTTCCCCGTCGATCCGGCCGACACGGCCGCACGCACGCCGGCGCGCGCGCTGCCCTGACCGCCGCACGCATACCGGTCCTTCAGCGTTTGCTGATCGCATCTCCGGCGAGCCGTCCCTGATCCAGATCGTTTCCTGACTTTCGAGTGCTGCCCATGACGTCGATGAAGAAATCCCTGCTCGCGGTGTCCCTCGTTGCGGTCCTGTCCGCGGCGACCACCGCGTTCGTGTTGCCGGCCGCCACCGCGCAGTCGGCGCAGGCCACGCAGGCCGACAGTGCGACCACGGTGTCGTCGACGCCGCAGGCACCGCTGGTCAGCGGCTTGCCCGACTTCACCCGGCTGGTCGAGCGTGTGGGGCCGGCCGTGGTCAGCATCGAGACGACGATGGGCGCACGTCAGGGCCGCGGCCAGCAGATGCCCGACGACGCGCAGATTCCCGAAATCTTCCGCCGCTTCTTCGGCCCGGGCTTCGAATTTCCGGGCGGGCCGGGCGGGCCGGGCGGCCAGGGCGCACCGGACAGCGCGCCGCGCGGCATGGGCATGGGCACCGGCTTCATCATTTCCGCCGACGGCTATCTGCTGACCAATCACCATGTCATCGATGGCGCCGACGAGGTCAAGGTGCGCTTGTCGGACCGCCGCGAGTTCGCCGCGACGGTCGTCGGCAGCGACGCCGAATCCGATGTCGCCGTGCTCAAGATCGAGGCCAGTGGCCTGCCGATGCTGCGTTATGGCGATTCGGGTGCGGTCAAGCCCGGCCAGTGGGCGGTCGCGATCGGCTCGCCGTTCGGTTTCGAACAATCGGTCACTGCCGGCATCGTCAGCGCGGTGCAGCGTTCCAACCAGTACGCCAATCAGCGCTACGTGCCCTTCATCCAGACCGACGTGCCGATCAATCGCGGCAACTCGGGCGGCCCGCTGCTGAACGTGTCCGGCGAGGTGATCGGCATCAACTCGCAGATCTTCAGCAACTCCGGCGGCTACATGGGCGTGAGCTTCGCGATTCCGATCGACCTGGCGGCGAACGTCGCGGAGCAGATCAAGAAGACCGGCAGCGTGCAGCGCGGTTCGCTGGGCGTGCAGGTCTCGAACGTGACCCCGGAAGCCGTCGCCGGTTTCGGCCTGCCCGATACCCGTGGCGCGCTGGTCCAGGAAGTGCTGCCGGGCAGCCCCGCGCAGCGTGCAGGCATCGAGCCCGGCGACGTGATCCGCACCGTGGACGGCACCCAGATCAACAGCTCGAGCGAGCTGCCGCCGCTCGTCGGCGGCAAGGCGCCGGGCACCCGGATCAAGCTGCAGGTGTTCCGCGAAGGGCGTACCCGCGATTACGACGTCACCCTGAGCGCGCTCGACTCGGGCAGCACCGCATCGACCGGGACCACGCGGCCCCAGGCCAGCGCACCCGACAGCGCCGCGAACGCGCTCGGACTCGTCGGCCGTGATCTGGACGCCGCGCAGCGTCGGCAGTTCGGCATCGCCGGCGACGAAGGCGTGCTGGTCGGCAATGCCGGTCGCGGCCCCGCCGCGTCTGCCGGCATCACCCAGGGCGACGTGATCCTGCGCGTCGGTCGCACGCCGGTCGGCAGTGCGGCCGCGTTGGACCGGGCACTGCGTGACGTCAAGCCGGGCGACACGGTCATGCTGCTGGTGCGCGGCCGCGGCGGCGCGACCCAGTACCGGGCGGTCACCGTGCCCGAGGCGGGCGAGCGCTGAGCCTGCGCTCCCTACGCCGGCACAGCCTTCGACGGCCCGCGACGGCATCGCCTTCGCGGGCCGTCGTGGTCTGCGAAGGCCGGGCCCGGCACTGGTGCGGCCGGTGTCCGCCGCGGCGGGGCGCTATGCGATAATCGCCCGTTATCTTTTCGACGACGGCTCGGCCGCCGCCCAATGACCCACGATCCGATGCGGTACATCCGCAACTTCTCCATCATCGCCCACGTCGACCACGGCAAGTCGACGCTCGCCGATCGCATCATCCAGCTTTGCGGCGGGCTCCAGGCCCGCGAGATGGAGGCGCAGGTGCTCGACTCGAATCCGATCGAGCGCGAGCGCGGCATCACGATCAAGGCGCAGTCCGTGTCGCTGCCGTACACCGCGCGCGATGGACAGACCTACCATCTGAACTTCATCGACACCCCCGGTCACGTCGACTTCTCCTACGAGGTCAGCCGTTCGCTGGCCGCGTGTGAAGGCGCGCTGCTGGTCGTCGATGCCGCTCAGGGCGTGGAAGCGCAGTCGGTCGCCAACTGCTATACCGCGGTCGAGCAGGGCCTGGAAGTGATCCCGGTGCTCAACAAGATCGACCTGCCGACGGCCGACATCGAGAAGGCCAAGGCCGAAATCGAAGCGGTGATCGGCATCGACGCGGAGGACGCGGTCGCGGTGAGTGCCAAGACCGGCCTCAACGTCGAAGAGGTGCTCGAGGCGATCGTGCACCGGATTCCGCCGCCGAAGCCGCGCGATACCGATCGCCTGCAGGCGCTGATCATCGACTCGTGGTTCGACAACTACCTCGGCGTGGTGTCGCTGGTGCGCGTGATGCAGGGCGAGATCACGCCCAAGACCAAGATCCTGGTGATGTCGACCGGGCGTACGCACGACGTCGACAAGGTCGGCGTGTTCACGCCCAAGCGCAAGGAACTGCCGGCCCTGCGGGCAGGCGAAGTGGGCTGGATCACCGCATCGATCAAGGACGTGCACGGCGCGCCGGTCGGTGACACGCTGACCCTGGCGGCCAAGCCGGCCGACAAGCCGTTGCCCGGTTTCCAGGAGATGCAGCCGCGCGTGTTCGCCGGTCTGTTCCCGGTCAACGCCGAGGACTATCCGGATCTGCGCGAAGCACTCGACAAGCTGCGCCTCAACGATGCCGCACTGCGTTTCGAGCCCGAGAGCTCGGAAGCGATGGGCTTCGGCTTCCGCTGCGGCTTCCTCGGCATGCTGCACATGGAGATCGTGCAGGAGCGCCTTGAGCGCGAGTACGACCTCGACCTGATCAGCACCGCGCCGACGGTGATCTACGAGGTGCTCAAGACCGACGGCGAGGTGATGCCGCTCGACAATCCGGCCAAGCTGCCGCAGGCGAACCTGATCGAGGAAGTGCGCGAGCCGATCATCCGCGCGAACATCCTCACCCCCGAGGCCTACATCGGCGCGATCATCAAGCTGTGCGAGGACAAGCGCGGCATGCAGATCGGCATCCAGTACATGGCCAGCCAGGTGCAGATCAGCTACGAGCTGCCGATGGCCGAGGTGGTGCTGGATTTCTTCGACAAACTCAAATCGGTCAGCCGCGGCTACGCCTCGCTCGACTACCAGTTCCTGCGATTCCAGGCGGGTCCGTTCGTGCGCGTGGACACGCTGATCAACGGCGACAAGGTGGACGCGCTGTCGCTGATCGTGCACCGCACGCACGCTGATCGCCGTGGCCGCGAGCTGACCGAGAAGATGAAGGAACTGATTCCGCGCCAGCAGTTCGACGTGGCGATCCAGGCGGCGATCGGTGCGCAGGTGATCGCGCGCACGACGGTCAAGGCGCTGCGCAAGAACGTGCTGGCCAAGTGCTACGGCGGCGACATCTCGCGCAAGAAGAAGCTTCTCGAGAAGCAGAAGGAAGGCAAGAAGCGGATGAAGCAGGTCGGCCGTGTGGAGATTCCGCAGGAGGCCTTCCTGGCGGTGCTGAGCACGAGCCGTGAGTCGTAAGGACGTGATTGGTGATGCGTGATTGGTGATTCGAAAGAGCGGCGAGCGCCGCAACCGGTAAAGTTCGTGGGCAGATGCATGTTTATTCTTGGGCGTGACGCTGGAGGACTACTGGTTCTTCCAAGCACGAATCACCCATCACCAATCACGGCTCCTGAGGTTTCCGCATGAAATGGTTCGAGACCGCGCTGGTCGTGCTGACGCTGCTGACCGGCGTCATCTGGTTGCTGGACAAGCTGGTGCTGGCCAAGGGGCGCGCGCGCCGCGGCGGCCTGATCGAAGCCAAGGAGCCGGTCCTGGTCGACTACTCCAAGGCGTTCTTCCCGGTCTTGTTCGTCGTGCTGATCCTGCGCAGCTTCGTCTCGGAGCCGTTCCGCATTCCCTCCAGTTCGATGATGCCGACGCTGCTGATCGGCGATTTCATCCTGGTCAACAAGTTCAGCTACGGTATCCGGCTGCCGATCACCAACAAGAAGATCATCGATATCGGTGAGCCCGCGCGTGGTGACGTGGTGGTGTTCCGCCCGCCGCAGCACCCCGACCAGGACTGGATCAAGCGCGTCATCGGTCTGCCGGGCGATACCGTGGAGTTCCGTGACAACCAGGTACTGGTCAACGGCACGCCGTTCGGCTACGAGCGCCTGGGCACCTACGAGGGTGTGGGCCGCGGCGCGGAGATGACCGGTGCGTCGCTGTACGCCGAGCAGATGCCGGACCGGCGCCACGAGGTGCTGCACATCGACCAGGCCGCGCCCTTCCATCTGGGCGAGGGGACGTTCCATGTGCCGCAGGGCCACTATTTCGTCATGGGCGACAACCGTGACCGCAGCGACGACGGCCGCTTCTGGGGTACGCTTCCCGAGACCCAGCTGCGTGGCAAGGCGTTCCTGATCTGGATGAACGTCGACAGTGCCGCGCCCGGCTGGGTCGACTGGGGACGGATCGGTCAACCGATCCGCTGAGCAACGGGGCTGGACATCGAGGGGACGTCCCAAATGAAACGCACGCAACGCGGCATCACCCTGCTGGGCTTCATCATCGTGCTGGCAGTGGTCGGCTTCTTCGCCTACATCGGCATGAAGCTGTTTCCGATGTACTCCGAGTACTACAGCGTCAAGGCGGCCCTCAAGGGGCTTGCCAACGAATCCGGCGTCGCGGCCTCGGATCCGGCGCGTATCCAGGACCTGTTCTTCCGTCGGCTGTACATCAGCTACTCGGAGAACGTGAAGCCGCAGAACGTCAAGATCCGCCGTGCCGACAACGGCTGGCAGATGGACGTGCAGTACGAGGTGCGCCGGCCGCTGATCGGCAACCTCGACGTCGTGGGCAAGTTCCACGCCACGCAGACGCTGACCCGCGGTGGCGACGGCGTTTGACCGGCAGCAGGGGCGGTTCGCGGCGCATACGTTCCGCGATCCCGCCCTGCTGGTGCAGGCGCTGACGCATCGCAGCGCCGGCGCGCCGCACAACGAGCGTCTGGAATTCCTCGGCGACGCGATCCTCGGGGCGCTGATCGCCGAGGCGCTGTACGGCCGCTGGCCGACGGCCGACGAAGGCACGCTGACCCGCGCACGTGCCGAGCTGGTGCGCGAATCGTCGCTGGCCGCGATCGCCCGCGAGCTCGATCTCGGGGCCCGGCTGGTGATGGGCCCCGGCGAAATGAAATCCGGCGGACATCGCCGGGACTCGATCCTGTCCGATGCGCTCGAGGCGGTGATCGCGGCGGTGTATCTCGATTCCGATCTCGATACCTGCCGGCGGGTGATTCTGCCGCTGTTCGAGCGTCCGATCGTCGCGCTGTCCAGTGGCCGGGTGGCCAAGGACGCCAAGACCCGCCTGCAGGAATGGCTGCAGGCGCGACAGCAGCCGCTGCCACAGTACGAACTGCTTGCCGAGACCGGCGAGGAGCACGCGAAGATCTTCCTGGTGCGCTGCAGCCTGGCCGAGGCCGGTGTCGCCGCCGAGGGGCAGGGCAGCTCGCGCCGGGCCGCGGAACAGCAGGCGGCCGAGGCGGTCATCGGCCTGCTCGACGTCGCTGCCTGAGCGGCGGGCGCGGGTCGCCGGTGCCGCCAGCGTCGGGCGGGGCGGCATTTCCGTAGAATGCCGCCATGACCGAATCTTCCGCCACGCCCCACCACGCCGGCTTCGTCGCCGTCATCGGCCGACCGAACGTCGGCAAATCCACGCTGGTCAACGCGCTCGTCGGCGCCAAGGTCAGCATCGTTTCGAACCGGCCGCAGACCACGCGCCACCGCCTGCTCGGCATCGCGACGTTTCCCGAGGGCCAGCTGTTGCTGGTCGACACACCCGGCATCCACCGCGAGCAGAAGCGCGCGATGAACCGGATCATGAACCGTGCGGCACGCGGTGCACTCGAGGGCGTGGACGCGGCCCTGCTGGTGGTCGTGGCCGGGCGCTGGGACGAGGAAGACACCCTGGCGTTCGAGGCCCTGCGCGATGCGGGCGTGCCGGTGGTGCTGGTGGTCAACCAGGTCGACCGGATCAAGGACAAGACCGCGCTGCTGCCGTATCTGCAGACGGTCACCGAAGGCCGCGACTTCGCCGGTGTGGTGCCGCTGTCGGCGCTCAAGCGCAAGGGCCTGGAGCAACTGGTCTCGACCGTGCTGCCGCTGGTGCCCGCGCAGGACGCGCTGTACGGCGAGGACGAGATCACCGACAAGAGCCAGCGCTTCCTGGCCGGTGAGCTGGTGCGTGAGCAGCTGATGCGCCAGCTCGGCAACGAGCTGCCGTATGCGACCACTGTCGAGATCGAGAGCTTCACCGTCGACGGCGCAATGCTGCGGATCGGCGCGGTGATCTGGGTCGAGCGCGAGGGGCAGAAGGCCATCGTCATCGGCAAGGCCGGCAGCCGGCTCAAGGAGATCAGCACCAAGGCCCGGCTGGGCATGGAACGGCTGTTCGAAGCCAAGGTGTTCCTCGAGACCTGGGTGCGCGTGCGTGAGGGTTGGTCGGACGACGAAGCCGCGCTCAAGGCGCTCGGCTACGGCGACTGAGGGGCCCGGGATGCGCGTCGACGAGCTGCCTGCGAGCGGTCGCCTGCACGGCCACTGCCTGTGCGGTGGCGTCTCGCTCAGCGTGCCGGGCACCGCGCGCGACGTGCACGCCTGCCATTGCGGCGCCTGCCGGCGCTGGCACGGTGGGCCGGCGATGGTGCTGCACGCGGGTGACGACCTGCGGATCGACGCCGGCGAGGGCCAGGTGCGCCGGTTCGCCTCGTCGGACTGGGCCGAACGTGCGTTCTGCAGCGTCTGCGGCAGCGCGCTGTTCTTTCTCAGCACCGGCGACAGGCAGTATTTCGTGGCGGCCGGCCTGTTCGACGTGATTCCCGATGCCCGTCTGCACTCGGAGATCTTCGTCGATGCCCGGCCGGCCTGGTACGACTTCGCGGGTACGCGGGAGCGCCTGACCGAGGCTGAATTCCTCGCCCGGGTCGGCGCCGCCGACTGAGCATCGGCGAGCGGACCGCGCGCCATGCGCATCGACGACGAACCCGCCTTCGTGCTGCATGCGCGGCCCTGGCGCGAGACCAGCCTGCTGGTGGAGGTGCTGAGCCGTGACCACGGCCGGCTGGGCCTCGTCGCGCGTGGCGTGCAGGGGCCGAAGCGCCACGTGCTGCGGGCGGCGCTGCAGCCGCTGCAGCACGTCCGACTGACCGCGGTCCTGCGCGGCGAACTCGCGCAGCTGCGCGGCGCCGAAGCGCTCGACGCGGCCCCGCGACTGACCGGGGACGCGATGCTGGCCGGCTTCTACGTCAGCGAACTCGCGCTGCGCCTGGCACCGCGCCAGGATCCCGTGCCCGAGCTCTACGATGCCTATGCCGCAGTGCGCGAGCGGCTGCGCGCATCGTCCGGCCTGGCTTGGACACTGCGCCGCTTCGAGCGTGACCTGCTCGACGCACTCGGCGTGGGCTTCGCGCTGGACCATGACGGCGACGGTGAACCGATCGACCCCGCAGCCCGGTATCGCCTCGAGCCTGAGCATGGGCCGCGGCGCCTGCAGCGCGACACCGGCGCCGACGACCGCAATGCCGCGGCGACCGGGCACAGCCTGCTCGCCCTGGCCGCCGACGGTGCGCCGCCGGACGTCGCCGGGCTCGCCGGCCTGCGCCGTGCGTTGCGCAGCGTGCTGGCCCACCACCTCGGGCCGCGTGGGCTGAAATCCTGGGAACTCGCGAGCGATCTCGCGGGGCGTTAGGCGCGTCGCCGCATCACGGCATGCGCGTGATGCGGCGACGCCCGGCCTGCTCAGCGCGGCGCCAGGGTCGACTCGACGGCGGCGAGAAACGCGTTGAGCGCATCGGGTGATCCGGGCGTCGCGTGCAGGTCCGCGGCGGCGGCGTCCATGCGCTCGGCGCCGACGAAGCCGCAGCCGGCGCGCAGGCGGTGCACCGCGTGGCGCACGGCATCCGATTCGCCCGCGCCGGCCGCGCGCACGACCGCATCGCGCGTTCCGGGCAATTCCCCGAGAAACAGGTCGCGCAGCGCCGCCGCATTCCCGGCGTTGCCGCCGACCGCGCGCAATGCGGACGCCGTGTTCCAGACCAGCGTCGCCTCAGTGTGCGGCGGTGTCGCCATGTCGCAGGTCGGCTCGCGGTCGGCGCCGGTGACGCGGCGGATGCCGGCCTGCCACGCGCCCGCCGACACCGGCTTGCTGAGCGCGAGCGCGAACCCTGCCGCACGCAGCGCGTCGAGGGCTTCGGGTTCGCGGGCGGCGGTGTGGGCGAGCGCCGGCGTCCGCAGCCCGTCGGCGCGCAACTGGTCCAGCAGGCCGACGCCGCTGCCGTCGGGCAGATGGGCGTCGATCAGCCAGGCGTCGTAGGTTTCGCGTGTCGCCAGCACCCGCGCGTCGGCCACCGAACCGGCGACGTCGACGTGGGCGGGCAGGGCGGCAGCCGCGGCGAGCAGGAAGCCGCGGCTCGTGGGATCGTCTTCGACCAGCAGCAATCGGGTCATGGGTGCTCCGTGCAGTGCGGGTATGCTCCGGCGATGTCCGTCCGCCTGATGACGATCCTAACGCTGTTGCTGGCCTGTGTGGCGCCCGCGCGGGCGCAGTCCGTGCAGGCGCAGATCGCGCGGGTGGTCACGCCGGTCGCCACGCTGGAGGACGTCCGCGTGGTGCTGGACTGGCCGGCCGACGCCCCGGACGGGCGGCTGCGGTTGCAGGCGGGACGGGTCGACGCCGGCGAGCTCGGCTGGACCTTCGAGCGCGTGGACTGGCAATGCCCGCTGCGCCGTGCGCAGGCGCCGGGCGGCGAGGAAGGCTGGCGCTGCGACGGCGTGGTCCGCGGCGCGCAGGGTGGCCCGTTGCGTCTCGCGATCGCATTGGACGCGGCGCACACCGGTGTCCGGCTCTCCGGTGATGGCGGTGCACTCGCGCTGCGCCGCGATGCGCGCACGCCCGACCGCACGGGCATCGATCTGCGCGCCGTGCCGGTCGCCTGGGCCGAAGCCCTGGTGCGCCAGGGCTGGGCTGGGGGTCAGCTGCGGGCGGGCCGGCTTGACGGCACGGTGCGGATCGACGCGCCGTCCGATCGGCCGCTGCGGATCGCGGCGGACCTGGCGCTGCGCGGCGTTGCACTGGAGTCCGACGCAGGCGACGTGGCCGGCGACGGGCTCGACGCGGATCTGGATTTCGATCTGCGCCTCCCGGCAGGCCGCACCCTGCTGACGCTGGACGGCCAACTGCGCGGCGGCGAACTTCTGTTCGGCAACGCCTATCTCGCGCTGCCTGAGACGCCGGTCGGCCTGGGCCTGACGCTGGCCCGCGACGACGGCGGCGACTGGCAGTTCTCCCGCCTCGCCTGGGACGACGGCGCCACGCTGCGGGTTGAAGGCCAAGCGCGACTGCGCCCCGACTTCACGGTCGATGCGCTGGCGCTCGAGATCGACAGCGCCGATGCACGCGACCTGCCGGCGCGCTATCTGTCCGGCTGGCTGGGCCTGGCCGGGCTGTCGGGCCTGTCGCTCGACGGTGGATTGGCGACGCGGCTGTCGATCGAGGACGGCGCGCTGCGCGATGCGCGGCTGCGCCTGCGCGATCTCGATATCGGCGACACCGCCGCGCGCTTCCGCTTCGACCGGCTGACGGGCGCGGTGCGTTACTCCACACATGCGCCGGTGCGCAGCAGCTTCGCCTGGGGCGGCGGGGCGCTGTACGGCATGCCGTTCGACGCCGCGGCGTGGACACTGCTCAGTGGCGACGGCCGGCTGCGCCTGCGTGATCCGGTGGCGCTGTCGTTCCTCGGCGGCCGCATCGGATTCGAGGCCCTGGTGCTGCGGCCACCGGCCGGCGACGAGAGCCTGCGCATGCAGACCGCGTTGCGGCTCGAGGGCCTCGACATCGGCGCGCTGGCCGAGGCGCTCGACTGGCCGCCGTTCGAGGGCACGCTCGAAGGCCGCATTCCGACCGTGCGTTACGCCGACAACCGCATCGAGTTCGACGGTGGCCTGACCATGGACCTGTTCGGCGGGCGCATCGACGTCGACGCGCTGTCGATCGAACGCCCGTTCGGCGTCGCACCGACCGTGTCCAGCGATCTCGCGCTCCACGGCATCGACCTGCACGCACTGACCAACGTCTTCGACTTCGGCAGCATCGAAGGGCGGCTGCACGGTCGCATCGACGGCCTGCGCCTGGTCGACTGGACCGCCACCGCGTTCGATGCCGAACTGCACACCGAGCGCACGCGTGGCGTGCGCCAGCGCATCAGCCAGCGCGCGGTGCAGAACATCTCCAGCGTCGGTGACGCCTCGTTCGTCACCAGCCTGCAGGGCCAGCTGATCGGCGTGTTCGACGACTTCGGCTATCGCGCGATCGGCATCTCCTGCCGGTTGCGCAACGAGGTCTGCCGGATGGGCGGTCTGCGTTCAGGGCCCTCGACCTTTACTATCGTCGACGGCAGCGGCCTGCCGCGGCTGGAAGTCGTCGGACACAACCGCGACGTCGACTGGCCCACGCTGGTGGCGCGCCTGGTCGCGGTGGCCGGTGGCGATGTCGAGCCGGTGTTCGACTGATCCTGACATTTTCTTTTTTACGGAGATCCACGATGACCCGTTGGACCGGACTGCCGATCGTCGCCGCACTGGCGCTGACCGCATGCGTGACGATCAATGTCTATTTCCCGGCCGCGGAAGCCAAGGAGGCTGCGCGCGAGTTCGTCGAGAACGTCATCGGCGACCAGGTGCCGGCGGACGCCACGCCGCCCGCGACGGTGCCCGGCGGCGGCATGGCCCAGCGCGGCGCGCGGTTCGATGCCTGGATGCTGCTGGGCATCGGCAGCGCGCAGGCGCAGACGCCCGACATCACCATCCGCACGCCGGCGGTGCAGGCGATCCAGTCGCGCATGGAGCAGCGCTTCAACGGCACGCTGCGGCCGCACTTCGACTCGGGTGCGCTGGGGTTCGGTGGCAACGGCCAGATCGTCGTACGCGATGCCTCGCAGCTGCCGATCAAGGATCGCGTGGCGATCAATGCGGCCGTGGCCGACGACAACCGTGACCGCCAGGCGGTGTACCGCGAGATCGCGGTCGCCAACGGGCATCCGGAATGGGAGGCACAGATCCGCGACGTGTTCGCGCGTCAGTGGATCGCCAGTGCGCGGTCGGGCTGGTGGTATCAGCAGGGCGGCAACTGGCAGCAGAAGTAACGCTCGCGTCAGTGCGTCACACGGGCCGCCTCCGGGCGGCCCGTTGCGTCCGGCTCGGTGGGCGGGGCGTGCGCGGCTTCTGCGACAATACGCGGCCCTTCGCCCGCAGCCTTCGCCACGTGGCCCGTAAACGTCTCGATCAGACCCCGTTCCAGGTCGACATTCTCGATCTCACCCACGATGGCCGCGGCGTCGCGCGCCTGCCCGACGGCAAGGCCGTGTTCGTGTCCGGCGCGCTGCCGGGCGAACAGGCCCTCGCCCAGCGCTTCGCACGCTCGCGCAGCTTCGACGAGGCGGTGACGCTGGAGGTACTGCGCGCATCCGAACACCGCATCACGCCGCGCTGCCCGCATTTCGGTACCTGCGGCGGTTGCGTGCTGCAGCATCTCGATGCCGGGCAGCAGATCCTCGCCAAGGCGCGCGTGCTGCGCGAGAACTTCGAGCGCATCGGCCACGTCACGCCGAAGCGCTGGATGGCGCCCCTGGTCGATCACGCCTGGGGCTACCGCCGCAAGGGCCGGTTCTCGGTCAAGCGGGTGGAGAAGAAGGACAAGACACTGGTCGGCTTCCGCGAGCGCGATCCGCGTTTCGTCGCCGACCTGCAGGAATGCCACACGGTGATCGCACCGATCGCGGCGATCATTCCGGCGCTGTCGCGGCTCGTCGACGGCCTGGACGCGCGCAGCACCATTCCGCAGATCGAGTTCATCGCCGGCGACCCGCGGCCCGAGTTCGACGGCATCGCGCTGGTGTTCCGGCATCTGCAGCCGTTGAGTGATGCCGATACCGCGGCCCTGCTCGCGTTCGCGCAGCAGCAGCGCATGGCGATCTTCCTGCAGCCGGGCGGCAACGACAGCGTGCATCCGCTGTGGCCCGAGGCGCCTGCGCTGGCATTCCGTCTGGCGCCCTGGGACGTGGAGCTGAGGTTCCGGCCGCTGGATTTCATCCAGGTCAACGCCGGCCTCAACGAGGCGATGATCGCGCGCACCTTCGAGCTGCTGGACCTGCAGCCCGAGGATCGCGTGCTCGACCTGTTCTGCGGGCTCGGCAATTTCACCCTGCCGATGGCGCGCCGCGTGCGCGAGGTCGTCGGCGTCGAGGGCGAAGCGGGGCTGGTGGTGCGGGCGAAGGAGAACGCGGCGCACAACGGGCTGGCGAATGCGCAGTTCCACGCGGCCGATCTCACCCAGGACCAGCGCGGCACCACGTGGATGCGCCAGGGCTTCGACAAGCTGCTACTCGACCCGCCGCGTTCGGGCGCGATCGACGTGCTGCGCCAGCTGCCGCTGGAGCGGTTCGGGCGTATCGTCTACGTCAGCTGCCATCCCGCCTCGCTGGCGCGCGATGCCGGGTATCTGGTCAACGAGCGTGGCTGGACGCTGTCGGACGCGGGTGTGATGGACATGTTCCCGCAGACCGCGCACGTCGAGTCGATCGCATTGTTCGAGAAGCGCTGAGGCGAGCTGCAGATGGGAATCGAGATCGAGCGCAAATTTCTCGTGGCGTCCGATGGCTGGCGCGCGGCGGCGCATCGTGTGCTGCCGATGGCGCAGGGGTATCTCAACGATCTCGCCGTCGTGCAGAGCGGCGCGCAGAAGACGTCGGTGCGGGTGCGGATCGAGGATGACGTCGCGTTCCTCAACATCAAGTCGCGCGAGCTGGGCACGACCCGCCAGGAGTTCGAACTGCCGCTGCCGGTCGACGATGCCCACGCACTGCTGGCGTTGTGCGTCGGCGGGCGCGTCGAGAAGCGGCGGCACCTGGTGCGACACGGCGGGCATCTGTGGGAAGTCGACGAGTTCCTCGGCGACAACGCCGGGCTGGTCGTGGCGGAGATCGAGCTCGACGCCGCCGACGCGCCGTTCGAACGCCCCGACTGGCTGGGCACCGAGGTCACCGACGAGTCGCGCTACTACAACCTGGCGCTGGCCTCGCATCCGTTCTCGCGCTGGAGCCTCGCGGAACGCGGCTGACGTGTGACCGTGATCGCGCGGCGGTGACGTGCGAGCCGATGCGGGTCATGCGTCGAGCACCCTGCCGCATGCGTAACCGCCGAGGGCGCGAGCTCACGACCACGACGTCATGGCGACTTGCCGCCCGCAGCGTCGCGCGCGGTCACGGCCGCCTGGGTAGGACGCGGCAAGCCGGAGGTCCACCGCGTTCCGCCCCGCACGGCGGCGGCTCCGACCTCAGGCCTCGACGACGGACGCCCGCTTTCGGAGGCAACACGCGCAACGCGAATCGCCCGCGGTGGAGCGCTCACCGCGCACCCGAGGCGGCCGATGAACGGGGCCGCACACGCCGACCGTGTTTTCCTCCGCTTCTGCGACAATGCCGGTCCGCATCGCCCGATGCGCTGGTTGGAGATGTCCGCAATGCTTGTGATCGGCGTGGCCGGCACCGAACTCACCGCGCAGGAACGCGAGTGGCTGCAGCACGACGCCTGCGCCGGCGTCATCCTGTTCAAGCGCAACGTCGCGTCGCGCGCGCAGATCGCCGAACTCGCGGCCGCGATCCGCGACGCCGCGCCGCGGCCGCAACTGGTGTGCGTGGACCAGGAAGGCGGCCGCGTGCAGCGGTTCCAGGACGGCTACACCGCCTTGCCGTCGCTGTCGGGTTTCGGCACGCAGTACCTCGCCGATCCCGAGGGCGCGCGCGCCGCGGCGCGCGCGCATGCGCAGCTGATGGCGCAGGAAGTGCGCGCCAGCGGCGTCGACCTGAGCTTCGCGCCGGTCGTCGATGTCGGTCACGGCAATCTGGCGATCGGCGACCGCGCGTTCTCCGAGGACCCGCACGTCGTCGCGGCGCTGACGCGCGCCTATGTCGAGGGCATGCACGAGGCCGGCATGGCCGCCACGCTCAAGCACTTCCCGGGTCACGGCTCGGTGCGCGAGGACACCCATTTCGACGACGCCGTCGACAACCGCAGTCTCGACGACATCCGCGCACATGATCTGGTGCCGTTCGTGGCCGGCATCGACGCCGGCGCCGATGCCGTGATGCTCGCGCACGTGGTCTATCCGCAGGTGGCGCCGGAGCCGGCCGGCTACTCGCCGCTGTGGATCAACACGATCCTGCGCGAGCAGATGGGCTTCCGCGGCGTCGTGTTCTCCGACGACATCGGCATGGCCGCGGCGTTCTCGGCCGGCGGCGTGAAATCGCGCGTGGACGCGCATCTCGACGCCGGTTGCGACGTCGTGCTGGTCTGTCATCCCGAACTCGTGGCCGAATCGCTGGCCGCGGTCGAGGGCCGCACGCTCAACACCATGGCGCTGGCCGGTCTGATCGGGCGCGGACCGCTCGGCTGGGACGGCGCGCTCGCCGGTGGCGCCTCTGCTGCCCGTACAGGAGATATCGCATGAACGTGCCCGACCTCGACGACGTCCTCGACACCGCCGACCTGCTGTTCGACCGCGACGCCCTCGAGGACGCCATCGAGGCGATGGCGGACGAGATCGCCGACGACTACGGCGACGACGACCGTCCGCCGGTGTTCCTGACGATCATGCACGGCGGGCTGCCGTTCGCTGCGCATCTGGCGTTCGCGCTGGGCGAGAACGAGATCGACCTCGAGATGGACTACCTGCACGCCACGCGCTACCGCGGCAACACCACGGGCTCAGGCTTGGCCTGGCTGCACCGCCCGGCGACGCCGTTGCAGGGCCGTCGCGTGCTGCTGGTCGACGACATCCTCGACGAAGGCCACACGCTGAAGGCGGTCAAGCACTGGTGCGAGGACCAGGGCGCGACCGATGTGCGCATCGCCGTGCTCGCGACCAAGGACCACGACCGCTGCGTCGACGGTGTGGAGGCCGACTACGTCGGCGTCGAAGTGCCCGACCGCTACGTGTTCGGTTACGGCATGGATTTCCACGAGCAGGGCCGCAATCTACCGGCGATCTACGCGCTGGCGGAGTAGGGACATGCGCCCGTCGGGTCGAGGGCCTTGCTGATTGGGCCGCTACGCCCGGGTTCGCCCTGTCGACCAGTAGGCCGTGCGCCGGAAGCTCGTGTAGGAGCGCGCTCGCGCGCGAACGGGCATTCCCGGAACGGCGTCATCGCGCGCAAGCGCGCTCCTACACGGCGTATTCCGCACGAGGTTTTGGGTCAGGTGGGCTGGAAGCGTGCGTGCGATAGGCGCCGGAACGAGACCTCGCGTGCGCCGTTCGCAGCTCGACCCCATTCCGCGAATTTTGTAGGAGCGCGCTCGCGCGCGAACGAGACTTCCCGGGAGGCCCGTTCGCGCGCGAGCGCGCTCCTGCAGGGGCGTGTTCCGTACGAGGTCTTGGGGCCGTGGGCCGGAACGAGTCCTCGCGTGCGCCGCACGCAGCCCGACCCCATTGCGCGCATCCCGTAGGAGCGCGCTGCTACGGGGCATGCGGGGCCTGACCCGATGGTCCAACGACGCCGCGACGCGCCGGCCCGCCAGCCCGCCGTCAGGAGATGCTGCCTTTCACGGCACGGCGTTGGACAATGGCGGTCCGCATCCGTTTCCCACTGCGAGCACCTCCATGAACCTCGACATCGACCTCGCCGTCATCGGCGGCACCGGCCTCTATCAATTGGCCGACCTGCAGGACGCGGAACCGCACCAGCCGGTCACGCGCTACGGCGCGCTGTCGGGCCCGGTGCGCGTCGGCATGCTCGACGGCAAGCGCGTGGCGTTTCTCGCCCGGCATGGCGAGGGGCATTCGGTGCCGCCGCACCAGGTGAACTACCGGGCGAACCTGGCGGCGCTGCAGGCGCTGGGTGCGACGCGGGTGCTGGCCCTCAATACCGTCGGCGGCATCACCGAGCGCTTCGGCCCGCGTGTGCTGGCGTGTCCGGACCAGTTGATCGACTACACCTGGGGCCGCGTCTCGACCTATTGCGAGGAGCCGGGCACCGACGTGCTGCACGTCGATTTCGGCGATCCCTACACGCCGTCGCTGCGCCGGCGTGTGCTCGACGCCGCGGCGGCTGCGGGCGTGGCACTGGTCGACGGCGGCTGCTACGGCGCCACCCAGGGGCCGCGGCTGGAAACGCGCGCCGAAATCGGGCGCATGCGCCGCGACGGCTGCGATCTGGTCGGCATGACCGGCATGCCGGAAGCCGGCCTCGCGCGTGAGCTCGGGCTGGACTATGCCTGCCTGGCGATCGTCGCCAACTGGGCGGCAGGCGCCGGGCCGCAGGTCGACGAGGTGATCACGTTCGAGGACGTGCTCGACAACGTCGCAGCCGCCTCATCCGGAATCCCGCCGCTGCTGCGCGCGTTGCTCGCCGGGTGATTGCGCGCCGGCCTGATTGCTTTGCATACTCGGGCGGCCGGTCGCGCGCCTTGCATGCGAGGCCGGTCATCACGTACCCAGACGAGGTCAGACGTTCATGCAATACGGCACAGTGAAGTGGTTCAACGACGCGAAGGGATTCGGATTCATCGCGCCTGAAGATGGAAGCGCGGACGTGTTCGTGCATTACTCGGCGATCAGCTCGTCGGGGTTCCGCTCGCTGCAGGAGGGGCAGCGTGTGAGTTATGAAGTCACCCAGGGCCCGAAGGGCGCACAGGCGACAGGCGTGGCACCGGCGGCCTGACGTCGGCGCGGGTGGTGGAGCGAAAAAGCCCCGCGTGTGCGGGGCTTTTTTCTGTAGGCCTCAGCGTGCGACAGGGCGCCAGCGCAGCGCCAGGCCGTACTCGCGACCGGCCTGGGTGTACCAGTTGACCGTTTCGTAGGTCTTGTCGAAGACATTGGTGGCCCGTGCCTCCAGCGTCCAGTCGGCGTGGAAGGCCCAGGCCATGCGCAGATCCATCGTGCCGTAGCCGGGGACGCGCACGGTGTTGGCGGCGTTGTCGTACCGGCTGCCTGCACCGCGCACCGTGCTGCCGATGCGGACGTCGCCGAAGGCGCGGTCGATGTCCAGCCGCCCGCTGTTGCGCGCACGCCGCGCGAGCAGATTGTCGAAATTCGCGTTGTCGCTGCGGTCGCGCGGATCGACGTGGCTGAGCTGGGTCGAGACGTCCCAACCGACGAGCGTGGTCGACGCGGTGAGTTCGGCGCCGCGGATGCGGGCCTGCTGGATATTCTGCGGCACGAACGCGGCATCGAGGAAGATCAGATCGTCGATGCGGCTTTCGAACACGTCGAACGACCAGCTCCAGGTGCCGCCGTACTGCGCGAGGCCGAGGTTCGCGGTTTTCGCGCGCTCCGGTTCCAGCTCCGGATTCGCGCTGTAGGGGAAGTAGAGATCGTTGAACGTCGGCGCCTTGAAGCTGGTGCCGGCACTGGCGTTGAACCGCAGCCCATGCGCGAGGTCGACGCCCCAGCCGAGGCTGCCGGTGGTGTGGCCGCCGAACTGCTCGTTGTCGTCGTGGCGCACGCCGGCCTGCACGCGGTGCGCGCCGAAGCGCGCGCGGTAGTCGGTGAACACGGCGAAATTGGTGCGCGAGGTCAATGCGTAGTCGGTGGCGCTTTCGACGTTGTCGGACTGCCAGTCGAAGCCCAGGCTCAGGTCCTGGGCGTCGGTCAGGCCCATGTCCGCCTGCAGCGAGGCGGTGTCGCGGCGCGTGTCGATCCGTCCGACGTCGCTGCGCGTGCCGGCATCGCCGTCGCGGAAGTAGGTCGTCGACTTGTCGTAGGCGCGGCCGGCCTGCGCGGTCAGGCGCACGTCGGTCGAGGGCGCGTAGACCAGCGTACCGCCGGCGACCTGCTGCACGATGTCGGCCTCGTTGCCGCCGAAGATGCTGCCGTCGAATTCATTGAACGCATCGGCATGCAGTGCGTTGCCTTCCAGGGTCAGGCCCTCGGCGAGTTCGACGCCGCCGCGCAGGTTGAACGAACGGTTGCGGTAGCCGTCGCGGTCGGGCTCGTCGACGAAGCAGCCCTGGAACAGCGTGCCCGAGCCGCGGCAGGCATTGATGCCATCGGTGCGCTGGAACGCCGCGTCCACGCCGAACCAGCCGCGGCCCGCGCGCGCGCCGATGCCGGCACTGGCTTCACGCAGCGCCTGGCTGCCGATGCCGACCCGTGCATACGGCGCCGGCGCGCCGTCGTGGCGACGGGTGAAGATCTGGATCACGCCGCCGATCGCGTCCGAGCCGTAGAGGCTCGAACGGGGACCGCGTACGATCTCGATGCGCTCGATCTGTTCGACCGGGATGTCCTGGATCGCCGGAATGCCGGCTGTCGCCGTGCCGATACGGATGCCGTCGACGAGCACCAGCACATGGTCGGATTCGGTGCCGCGCATGAAGATCGACGTGAGTTTCCCGGGGCCGCCCTGGTTGGCGATCTCGATGCCGGCGCGTCCGCGCAGCAAGTCGGGCAGGTTGCGTGGCTGCGTGCGTTCGATCTCTGCACGGTCGATCACCTGCGCGGGCGCGATGGTGTCGCCGAGCGTGCTCTCGCTGCGATTGGCGGTGACGAGCACGGTATCGAGATCGCGTGCGTCGGCGGCGGTGGCGGCGCTGGTCAGCGGCGAGGCGAGGGCGGCGACGATCGCCACGGTGAGGGTACGGAACGGCATTGCGGTCTCCTTGCGGCACGTACACCCACGCACGTGCGGCGGCTCGGTCAAGACGATCGCGCAGGCGGACACGGGCTGCCGACCGGACACACGAATGCCCGGAACGCCGCCGCGATGCCCGCCGCATCGCAATCAGTGGACTTCGGGGCCGGTCTCCGGACTTGCGCGTGGGCCGCAGGGGCCCGGGCGTCGCGCCTTCCCATGCCGGAGCACAGTGGCGGATGCGATGCCTTGAACACGCTTACCGTTGCGGGGGCAGTGCCGGAATGGAGGTCGCGTCGCGACCGTCGTCACCGGCTTCCCGTTTCAATCCGCCGGACGAACGCCGGTGGATCACCTCGAAGCAGGCGCGATTGTACGTCAGGTCATCGGCCCGATCGCGGCGACGTGGACGCGTGCCATGCCGGTGACGCGATGCGTCGGCCCGGTCAGTCGTCCTGGCGATCGAAGAGGCGGTCGGCCGGTGCGTCGTCGGGCGCGGGCTCCTGGTGCATCGTCGTGGTGACCGGCCCGGCGGCCGGGCGGCCGCGCGGATCGGGCAGCAGCGCGATCGCCGCTTCGGCGGCCGCGACCAGCTCCTGGCGCCGCGCCTCGGGCACGTCCTGCCAGTGGCAGCCGCGCAGCGCGCCCTCGAGCGAATAGAGCAGGTTGAGGCTCGGCTTGAAGCCTGCGCGGCGCACGCGCATGAAGGCCTCCAGCGGACCGACGGCCTCGAGATCCTCGCGCGTGCGTAGGCCCACCTGGCGCAGCCACGCAGCCGATTTCGGGCCGATGTTGCGTAACGCCGACGTGGTCACCGCAGGCTCTCGACGTAGAGCGCGGCGATGGCTTCCAGACCCGCCTGGTCGTCGGCGTCGAAACGCGCGGGCAGCGGGCTGTCGAGGTCGAATACGCCGACCAGTTGCTCGCCCGCGAACAGCGGCACCACCAGCTCCGAGCGCGATGCGCTGTCGCAGGCGATGTGGCCCGGAAATGCGTGCACGTCGTCGACGCGCTGGGTCTGCCGGGTGCGTGCCGCGGCGCCGCAGACGCCCTTGTCGAGCGGAATGCGCACGCAGGCGGGCAGGCCCTGGAATGGCCCGACGACGAGCTCGGTGCCGTCGAACAGATAGAAGCCCACCCAGTTGAGATCGGGCAGCGCGTGATAGACGAGCGCCGACAGGTTGGCGGCGTTCGCGATGCGATCCGCTTCTCCATCCAGCAGGGCGCGGACCTGCGCGGCGAGCGCGGCATACTGCTCCGGCTTGGAGCCGTCGAGAGGAGTGGTCGTGAACATGCCGTCGAGTGTAGCAGCGGGCCCGGCCCCGTCTCCCCGGGCGCAGGCGCGCAGTTGTCTGGTCACCGGCACCGATACCGGCATCGGCAAGACCCACGCCAGCGTGGCGCTGTTGCACGCGCTGCGTGCGCAGGGGCATCGCGCGGTCGGCATGAAACCCGTTGCCAGTGGCTGCGACTGGATCGACGGCCGCTGGCGCAACGAGGACGCGCTGGCGTTGCAGGCGGCCAGCGATCCGCGTCCCGCTTACGACGACGTCAACCCGGTCGCGCTGCCCGAACCGACGGCGCCGACGCTGGCCGCCATCGCGGCGGGCGTGACCGTCGACATCGCCAGCCTGCACGCCGCGCACGCACGCCTCGCGGCGAGCGCCGACATCGTGCTGGTCGAAGGCGCCGGCGGTTGGGATGCACCGCTCGCCGCGGGCCTGGAGCACCGGGACCTCGCCCGACACCTCGGAGGCGCGGTGGTGCTGGTGGTCGGGCTCAGGCTCGGCTGTCTGAGCCATGCCCGCCTGACCGCGCGCGCGGTCGCCGCCGACGGCTGCCGCCTCGTCGGATGGATCGGCAACCGGATCGACCCCGTCTTCCCGCGTGCCGACGACTACGTCGGCCTGCTGACCGATGCGCTGCCGGCGCCGTGCTTGGGGGTGCTGCCGTTCGTCGCCAACGGCGTCGGCGCGCACGATGTACTGGTCCTCGATGCGGCCTGGACCGCGATGCTCTGAGCACACGGCCGGTTGTAGGTCCCGCGCTAAGTGAGAACGCTGACCCGGCCCAAGCGTGGCGGCAACACAGAAAAAAAGCGCCGGCCGATTGGAGCGCGGCCGGCGCTGGCGTTCTTAGTTTGTCAAACGGCCTTGGAGGCTAACTCCACTGTAGGCCGTCACGCCAATCAACCGAACATAATAAGTGCCGGGGTTAGGCGTACTGACGGTTATTACTTCATTGTTTCCAGGTCGCTGAGATATGAAGTCGTGACTAGAGTCACTTGGGACCGCGCCAAACTTCGCCTGCAGGGTCACGTTACCTGAGCCGCCTGAAGAAATAAGACGAAGCAAAGTTGTTCCTACGGGCACTTCTATGCGATAGAGATGCGCTGATGCCGCAGGACCTTCTAAGCCTGTCACCGGAACGCCCGGCTCCAGTACATCGACGCCTGCCACAACACTTTCGAAGATCTCTTCCAACGTCGCTGCGTAGTCATCCGCAGTTGCACCAGGCATGTAGAAGTACAGTCCGCCAGTTTCTGCCGCAAGCCGGGAGAAGTCCGCTCTCGCTGACTTCGTGGCGGCCGATACATAAGAGCTATTACCGTCCATTGCCCTTGTTCGACCCGCTGCCGCCGCGGCGACACAATCGCCGGAGAGTAGTACGTTTACCCGAGTTCCCCGTGCTTGTGCACGAGCAATCAAAGAATCTAAGCTAATCCCGCCTTGGGGTGAAGCATCCGTGGCGAGAATGATAGATCCCTCGCTCTCTTCATCAGTTTCGATTCCGCTAAGCGCCAATGAGATTGCGCCGAAAGCGTCCTCCGGGCAGTCCCCACCTCCACTCGGGCTCAAAGAATTGATCGCGGCTAAGACTGCGCCTGTGTCGGTCGTATTCGAAAGCCGAAGAGTAGGGCTGTCCTTGAAGCTAACAAGTTCATAGGACGTTTCTCTCTGGCGCTCTCCTGTGTTGTTGCTGGCTACAAAGTTCGCGAGAGCTGTCTTCACTCCGGCGAGCTGAGTTCCCATTGATCCAGTGTCGTCAATTGCAAGACCGATTCTCGCTGGGGGCCAAGTGGTAACTAAATTCTGAACTCGGATCTCATCGCCGCATGATCCAATGTGAGTTGATTCGAGCACAGTACGATTCTGCGGGTTGCGAGCTCCGCCACTCACTTTCAAAATACTAAAATTAACTTGAGACTTACTTGAAAGTAATGTATCGACAACCAGCGTTCCATTTCGTATGCCTCCGATTGGATCTCGGGAGACTGTAGAGGCCATGAAACCGGCAACCTCGGCGCTCTGGGCGCTAAATGGGCAAGTAACAGTCGTAGCCGCCTCCCCGATGAGTGTGGTCGCACCCCCCGAGGCGATCAAGACAGTTGGTGATCCGAAACCCCAAAAGATTCCCGCAGGCCCTATCGCAAGCCCGTCTTCCTCAGTAGACGGCTTTGTCAGCGTGACGCTTCCAGACCGTATATCAATGCTGTACACGATGCCCGGATCGAGCTGGTGAAGGTAGTCAAGTCCTTGTGATTCAAGCAGGAGGCCTAGTTCGGGTCGCTCACGAACAGCGGCGTTAGAATATTGCTTTGACCTATCTGCCAACTTTGGATCAGGAAAGTACCCACGATCTTGGGCGATTGCTCCTGATGCGCAGCACGCGATCCCGGCGAAAATTGCGAGCGTTGCCAGACTTATTCCGTACCCATTCTTCCATTTAATGGTGAATCTCCATATATACAAAACGGAAACACGCAGCCCCAGTGCTGCGTGGTTTTAATGCGCTTGAGCGCATTATTCTTTGCCGTCCATTCTGGCTGGAGCGAATGATGTACGGCCATAGACAGTCCCGGCGCTTGTAACTAGAAATCCTTCTTCAATGTTGGGAGTCATTTTTTTTTCAACGTCGAACTGCATAAGCCGCACAAGGCTTGCGAAAGCGACATTCAGCTGGTGCGACGCGTCCAGGTAGGCCACCATGTGAGCGTGCTCACTACCCTTTAGCACGACTAGTTCGTGGAAATTCGTTCGGTCACCGAGTTTAGGTGCGAGCTCGGAAATTGCGCCAATAATGATGCAGATATCATCGATGGCAGTATTCTGCAGCTCACTATGCTCGTCGCTGCATTTCACTTCTGCAAGAGCGCTGACTGCGAGGCGCAGGAGCGCGGCAGCGGAATCCAGTGCGGTACTCGCTACTTCTAGCTCCGTTGCGGCATGGGCTGCTCGCTCCCTGAGAGCATTCGAGATGTATTTCAGATTTTGTACGGCTTCTTCCATGGGGAGTCCGTGTGTCAGATCTTGAAGTCACTCATCAGTTCTTTTAAAGCTCAGTGCCACCACGAAGAGGCGCTCCCGCATGGCAGTGATTGCGGGGATGTGTGACAGCAAAGCTCCTGCTTCATGCCGGCACGCTGCGCGTTATCGACCGCACTGCCATTCATATATCCAATGCGATCTTGGCGAGCAGTGGGCATTTGCACTCAGGAACTGAAGTGCTATCATATCGTGAAATCGACGTCAATATTTATCTTGGCTATCAGATGCTGAGCTAAGCATGGCGCAACCGACCGTCGTCGTTAGCTAGTGGTGCGGAAGTGCCCTGCATTTGGAGGCAGGCTTCAAGCCACCCCTCTCTTGGAGCCAACGAGCATCTTGCAGATGTAACGGTGTGGAGGGATGTCAGCTGATAGTGAAAAGGCGCTTAGCAGGGCGGAGAGAACTGGTTCGCTTGCGCCTTAATTGCTGGAGAGTCGCGTCATATGCTGGAACTCGCAAATTTCCTTACGGGTCAGATGGCTTTTGTCCACAGAACTTAAATATCGAAGTTCTAGGATTCCGACAGACCAATGGAATGGCCGATTCGATGAAGCCGGACTCAGCTCTCTTCTGTTCGCTCTCCAGACATGCGTCTGTAAGAAGACATTCAAAAGCAATAGCCAAGGACCTCAGGGCTGTTCTTCGCTGTGCGTCGGTGAGAGACCGTCGGTGCCTCACGTGGAGCTTCAACGTCGGAGATGCGCCCGACAGCGAGTTGCTACATGTTGTCGCCGCCCTAACGCGTGATCGTTACGACGTCGTCTTCGAACGAGATCTCGGCTTCGTGTTCCACTTCACGGTGACGTGGTAAAAGCATCCGGGATGCCAGCAGCGGCGATTGCTCCGCTCCCGAACCCCCAAACGACGCGCTGAGGTGGTCGCTGGTGTGCCGCGCCCTTCCGCGCCAAACGCACCTCCTGTTCGCTCTTCTCAGCGACAGAAAGACCCTGTTGAGGGAACTCTCACCTTATGGGGTCAGTTCTGCGGAAATTCTCAGCCTTGGGCGCAATTTCACTCTCATCTACCTGCGACAGCCCGCTTATAACCGACTGAATTTGCCGTCTCCGCGTTCTCATTTCATGCGGTCACCTACACGGGTGCGGTGTGCGGGCGAAAAAAAGGCGCGGCCGAAGCCGCGCCTGTCCGGTGTGCAGGCGCCGGGACTCAGTGTCCTTGCGGCGCCGGTTCCAGATCGTCGTCGTCGCGGCCCTTCGCGTCCCGTGCCTCGACCGCGTCCCGGTCGTGGCTGTGGTCGCGTGCCAGCAGCAGGTAGAACGCCGGCAGCACGAACAGCGTGAACGCGGTGCCCAGCGACATGCCGGCGGCGATCACCAACCCCATCGAGAAGCGCGCGGCCGCACCAGGGCCGCTTGCGATCAGCAGCGGTCCCATCGCGAACACCAGGGCCGCGGTGGTCATCAGCACCGGGCGCAGGCGGATCGCCGCGGCCTGCTCGATCGCCTCGGCCTTCGACAGGCCTTCGTTGATCTGCAGCTTGTTGGCGAACTCCACGATCAGGATGCCGTGCTTGGAGATCACGCCGACCAGCGTCACCAGGCCCACCTGGGTGTAGATGTTGATCGACATGCCGGGGAAGGCCTCGATGCCGGCGAACTGCAGCACGCCCGACAGCAGCGCCAGTGCGTTGAGCACCAGCAGCGCGCCGCTGATCGCCATCGGCACCGTCATCAGCATGATCAACGCATCGCGGAAGCTCTCGAACTGCGCCGACAGCACCAGGAAGATGATGATCAGCGCGAATGCCAGCGTGACCAGCATCGTCGTGCCTTCCTGCTTGAACTGGCGCGACTCGCCGGCGTAGTCGACGCTGTAGCCCTGCGGCAGCACGTCGGCCGCGATTTCGTCGAGCACGCGCAGCGCCTCGCCCTTCGACACGCCCGGACGCGGCGCGAAGGTGATGCCCACAGCATTGAGCTGCTGGAAGCGCTTGAGCGACTGCGGCTGCGCGCTTTCCTTGAATGTCACCACGGTGGAGAGCGGAATCAGTTCGCCGTCGCGGGTGCGCGTGTAGTAGTTGCCGATCTGCTCGGGGTTGAGCCGGTCGCTGCGCTGCACCTGCGGGATCACGCGGTAGGAGCGGTTCTCCATCGCGAAGCGGTTGACGTAGCCGCCGGCGAGCAGGGCGCTCATGTCGGCGGCCAGCGTGCGCATGTCGATCCCCAGCAGGGCCGCCTTGTCGCGGTCGATCTGCACTTCGACGCGCGGCTTGTCGATCTTCAGGTCCTTGTCGAGGAAGATGAAACGCCGGCTCTCCTGCGCGCGCGCGACGACCTGGTCGGCGAGTTCGTTGAGCTGCTCCAGCGAGCCGATACCGCCGATCAGGAACTCGCCGCCGCCATCGCCGCCGGCCGAGGGCAGCGACGGTGGCACCAGCGCGAAGATGTTCAGGCCGGTGATCTCGGCGAGCTTGGGCTGCAGGTCCTGCTGCAGGATCTGGTTGGTCGAGCGGTCGCGCTGGCTCCAGGGCTTCATGACGAAGCCGCCCATCGCGCTGTTGCTGCCGCCCATGCCGCCGAAGCCGCCGTTGAACAGGAAGAAATCATTGATTTCGGGAATCTGCTCGACGACCGCCGTCATCTCCTCGGTGTAGCGCTCGACGTAGTCGAGCGTGCTCGCCGCGTCGGCGCTGCCGATCGCGAACACGAAGCCTTCGTCCTCCGGCGGCGCCGGTTCCTGCGGGGCGCCGGTATAGAGGAACACGCACGACACCAGCACGATCGCGCCGAACACCAGGATCACCCAGCGCGTCTGCAGCGCGCCGTGCAGCTTGCGCTGGTAGCCCTGCTGCAGCCAGTCGAACCGGCGGTCGAGCCATTGCTCGAGCCGGCTCTTGCTGGACTCGCTGTGCGGCTTGAGGATCCGGGCGCACATCATCGGCGTGAGCGTCAGCGCGATCACGCCCGACAGCAGCACCGCACCGGCCAGCGTGAACGCGAACTCGGTGAACAGCACGCCGGTTAGGCCGCCCTGGAAACCGATCGGCAGATACACCGCCACCAGCGTCGTCGTCATCGCCACCACCGGCCACGCCAGCTCGCGCGCACCGCGGATCGCCGCATCGTGCGGCGTCATGCCGTCCTCGATGTGGCGGTGGATGTTCTCGAGCACGATGATCGCGTCGTCGACCACGATGCCGATCGCCAGCACCATCGCCAGCAGGGTCAGCAGGTTGATGGTGAAGCCCATCAGCAGCATCAGGAACAGCGCGCCGACCAGCGACAGCGGCACCGTGACCGCCGGAATCAGCACGCTGCGGAACGAGCCCAGGAACAGGTAGATGACGACGATCACGATGATCACCGCCTCGATGATCGTGCGGATGACCTCGTTGATGCCGTCCTGGATCGATTCGGTGCTGTCGTAGGGAATCGTCGCCTCGATGCCTTCGGGCAGCTGCGGCACGATCTCCTCGTCCCAGGCGCGGCGCACGTCGGCGATCACATCGAGCGAATTGGCATCGGGCGAGACGAAGATGCCCATGAAGGTCGCCGCATCGCCGTTGATGCGCACAGACGAACCGTAGTTCTCCGAGCCCAGCACGACATCGGCGATGTCGCCCAGGCGCACGATCGCGCCGTCGGCCTCGCGTACGACCAGCGCGCGGAATTCCTCGGGCGTGCGCAGGTCGGTGCGCGCGGTGAGATCCACCGACACCATCTGGCCCTTGGTCGAGCCCAGTGCCGACAGCACGTTGTTGGACTGCAGGGCGGCGTAGACGTCGCTGGCGGTCACGCCGAGCGCGGTCATGCGGTCGGGCTTGAGCCACACGCGCATCGCGAACGCGCCCGGCCCCATGATCTCGGCGCGCTGCACGCCCGGGATCGTCGCGATGCGCGGTTCGACCGCGCGGGTCAGGTAGTCGGTGATCTGGTTGTCGTTGAGCTGTTCGCTGGCGAACGAGACGTACATCGCCGCGACCTGCTGGCCCTGCTGCAGGTCGATCACCGGATCTTCCGATTCGGCCGGCAGTTCGCTGCGCAGCTTGTTGACCTTGGCCGCGATCTGCGTGAGCGCCTCGTTCGGGTCGTAGTCCAGACGGATGTAGGCCTGGATCACGCTGACACCGGCCGAGCTGGTGGAGGTGATGTAGTCGATGCCCTCGGCGCTGGCGACCTCGCGTTCCAGCGGCGTCGTGATGAAGCCCTGGATCAGGTCGGCGTCGGCGCCGAAGTAGGTCGTGCTGACGTTGACGACCGCGTTCTGCAGCTCGGGGTACTGGCGTACGTTGAGCTCGGAGAACGCGCGCAGGCCGAACAGCAGGATGAAGAGGCTGACGACGATCGCCAGCACGGGTTTGCGGATGAAGATGTCGGTGAATTTCATCTCGGTCTCCCCCGCGCAGCGAAGCGCGGGTCAGGGAGCGGGGCGCGCGGAACGCGCGGCGGTCAGCGGTTCTGCGGCGTCGGCGCGTCGTCGGCGCTGGGCTGCACGCGGTTGTTGATGGTCACCACGGCGTCGTTGCGCAGCTTGAGCAGGCCGGTGGTCGCCACGCGCTCGCCGGGCTTCAGGCCCTCGGTCACCGCGATCAGGTCACCGCGCGTGGCCCCGGTGGTGATGAAGCGCTGGCGCACGATCAGGGTCGGGCCCCCGGTCTCGCCCTCAGGGCTGGCGGCCGCGTTCCCGCCTTCGGCATCGGCAGGACGTTCGCTGACCACGTAGACCGCATTGCCGTAGGGGTTGAAGCTCACCGCGGTCTGCGGAATCACCACGACCTGCTGCTCGCCGCCGACGGCCATGCTCACGCGGGCGAACGCGCCCGGACGCAGAACGCCGTCGGGATTGGCGAGCGTGGCCTGCACCATGAAGTTGCGCGTGCCGGCATCGACTGCGGGCTCGATCGCGGTGATCCTGCCTTCGAAGCGCTGGTCGGGCAGCGCGTCGATGGCGACCTGGACCGTCGCGCCTTCGCTGATCATCGGCAGCTGCTGCTCGGGCAGCGAGAAGTCGACGAAGATCGGGTCGAGCTGCTGCAGGCTCACGATCGGGGTTCCGGGCGACAGGAACTGGCCCAGGTTGACCTTGCGGATGCCGAGCACGCCGTCGAACGGCGCGCGGATGGTCTTCTGCGCGATCAACGCACGCTGCGCCTCGACATCGGCCTGCGCGGTGGCCGCCTGCGTGCCGCGCTCCTCGACCTCGGCCTGCGAGACCAGCTGGTCCCGACCCAGCGCCTGCCAACGATCGCGCTGCACGGCGGCGAGCTTGGCCGCCGCCTCGCTCGCGCGCAGCACTGCCAGCTCGTTGTCGGTATTGAGTTCCACCAGCACGGTGCCCGCACGCACCGGCTGGCCCGGCTCGAACGAGAGCCGGCGGACGACGCCACCGGCTTCGGTGGTGACGTCGGTGCCGTTGACCGCGACCAGCGTGCCGACGGCGTCCAGCGGCGTCGCCCAGGCCTGTGCCTCGGCGTCGAAGGTGGTGATCGCTACCGCCGGCTGCGGCATGTTGTCGAAGAAGTCGTTCATGCCACGGCCCATCAGCGCCTTGGCCGCGAACACGCCGCCGAACAGCACGGCGGTGACCAGCAGCACGACGAACAGGCGGAGACCGGGGCGGGGTTTGCGCGTGGGAGATGGCGTCCGGGACATGGTGGAGTTCCGTCAGGGAAGAGAAGCGGGAGGTGTCGGGGCGATGCTCGCCCAGTCGGTGCCGAAGACGGCATGGCTGACGTGCGCGACGAGGCGGTCGAGCGCAGCCTCGTCGGCGGTGTCGAACAGGGGCTGCCAGCCGTAGCCGTTGAGCAGGTATTGCAGCTGCTGCACGAGGACCCGGTAGGGATCGCCGGCCATCTGCGGATCGAGCATGCCCTGCTGCTGGGCCAGCGTGTGCATGCCGATGGTCATCAGCCACGGGCCCATCGTCAGGGCGGTGGGCGAGAGGCGGCAGTCGGCGGGCAGGTCACCGCGCGCGCGCGCTTCCCGGGCGATGCCCTCGATCAGGTCGCTCAGCGGCCGGCAGGCCTCCAGCGCGCGTCGCCGTGATTCCGCCGAGGCGGCGCCCCAGACCACTTCGGTCCAGACGAACTGGGCCAGACGGAAATGCTCGGGTTGCTCGCGCATGATCAGCAGGTCGGCCAGCACGACGGCGAGCATCTTCTCGCGCGTGCCGCCGGACCAAGCGGCTGCGCGTTCGAACAGTTCCACCCGGTCGAGGCTGTTGCGCGTGGCCAGCGTCACCAGCAGGTCTTCCTTGCTGGCGAAATGCTTGTACAGCGTGCCGATCGCATAGCCGCTCTCCTCGGCAACCCGGGCCATCTGCAGCGACAGCAGGCCGTCGCGCTGGATCAGCGCCTGGGCGGCATCGAGCATCGCCTGCTCGCGTCGGGCGACGTCGCGCTGGCGGCGGGCGATCACGGTCGAAACGCTGGACATCGCGTCGGCTGAACAGGGAGGGGGCGGCAGTATGAATCCGATTCGCGACGTGAGCAAGGTTCGCCAGCGGCCGGGAGGCGGGCAATCGCGGCCATGGCGCGGCATGACTTTCTGCACGCTGCTGCGTCTGGCTGAATTAGCTATACTGACCAGTATAGAAATACCCCCGAACCGCCTCTCCCCCCGTTTCCAGGCCTCCCCCATGCGTCGAATCCTGCCTCTTGCCGTGCTCGCCATGGCGCTCTCCGCGTGCAGTCCCCAACCCGAACAGGCCGCGCCGCCGCCGCCCGACGTGGAGGTGCTGACCGTCCAGCCGACGCGTGTGGCGCTCGAGCAGGAACTGGTGGGACGCCTCGCGCCGTTCCGCAGCGCCGACGTGCGCGCCCGGGTGCCGGGCGTGCTCGAGCGCCGCGTCTACCAGGAGGGCAGCGACGTCAACGAGGGTGACGTGCTGTTCCGGATCGATCCGGCGCAGTTGCAGGCCGCGCTGGGCACCGCGCAGGGCGCACAGGCCCAGGCCCAGGCCAACTACGCGAACGCGAAGACTGCCGCCGACCGTGCGCGCCAGCTCGCGCCGACCAATTTCATTTCCAGGTCCGACCTGGACAACGCACTCGCCGCCGAGCGCAGTGCCGAGGCCGCATTGCAGGCCGCGCGCGCGTCGACCCAGACCGCGCAGATCAATCTCGGCTACGCGACGGTGCGTGCGCCGATCGCCGGGCGTGCCGGCAAGCAGCAGGTCACCGAGGGTGCGCTGGTCGGGCAGGGCGATGCCACGCTGCTGACCACGGTGGACCAGATCGATCCGCTGTACATCAACTTCTCGATGAGCGCGGCCGACTTCAACCGCATCCGCGCGATGCCGCTCGACCGGGACGCCGGTGGCGGCCAGGTCGAAATCGTACTGCCCGACGGCTCGGTCCACGAGCAACGCGCGACACTCGATTTCTCCGGCGACATCGTCGACCCGTCGTCGGGCGCCGTGCAGCTGCGTGCCACGCTGCCCAATCCGGACCGGCGCCTGCTGCCCGGCGTCTACGTGACCCTGCGCGCGAACATGGGCGAGCAGAGCGGCGTGTTCCTGGTGCCCCAGGCCGCGGTGTTGCGCGATGCCAGCACTGCCTACGTGCTGGTGGCCGGCGACGGCAACGTGGTGGTGCGCAAGAACGTGCGCACCGACCGCGCGCAGAACGGCCAGTGGGTGATCAGCGAGGGGCTCGCACCGGGCGACCGCGTGATCGTCAGCGGCGTGCCGAAGGCGCGTCCCGATGCGGTGGTCGCGCCCAAGCCGTGGACGCCCGAACAGGCGCAGACCGCGCCCGCGGCGGCGGCCGGTGCCGCGCCCGCAGGCGAGAACGGGGCAGCTGCGACGACCGAAGACGCGCCCGCGGCGGCGCCGCAGGACGCGGCCGGCCAGACGCCTGCTGCGACCGACACGCAGGACTGATCCGTCATGCCCAAGTTCTTCATCAACCACCCGGTCTTCGCCTGGGTCGTCTCCATTCTGATCTCGCTGTCCGGCGTGATCGCGCTGCTGAACATGGGCGTGGAGTCGTATCCGAGCGTCGCACCGCCGCAGGTCACCGTCTCGGCGACCTATCCCGGCGCCAGCGCCGACACCACCGAGCGCGCGGTCACCCAGGTCATCGAGCAGCAGCTCACCGGCATCGACAACCTGCTGTACTTCAGTTCGACGTCGAGTTCGTCGGGCCGCGCCAGCGTCACCCTGACCTTCGAGACCGGCACCGACGCCGACATCGCGCAGGTGCAGGTGCAGAACAAGGTCTCGCTGGCGACGCCGCGCCTGCCCAGTGAAGTGGTGCAGCAGGGCGTCGTCGTCGCCAAGGCCAACGCCGGCTTCCTGATGGTCGTGGGCCTGCGCTCGGAGGATCCGACGGTCACCCGCAACCAGCTCAACGACCTGATCGGTTCGCGCGTGCTCGAGCAGATCGCGCGCGTGCCCGGCGTCGGCAGCACCCAGCAGTTCGGCTCCGAGTACGCCATGAACATCTGGCTCAACCCGGACCAGCTGCAGGGCTACGGCATGTCCGCGTCCCAGGTGATGGCCGCAGTGCGCGGCCAGAACGTGCAGTTCGCGGCCGGCTCGATCGGCTCGGACCCCGCGCCGCTGGGCCAGGGCTTCACCGCCACCGTGTCGGCGGAAGGGCGCTTCAGCACCCCCGAGCAGTTCGAGAACATCATCCTGCGCGCCGACGCCGACGGCGCCACCGTGCGCCTGAAGGACGTGGCGCGCGTGGCGATCGGCGCGTCGGGCTACGGCTTCGACACCAAGTACAACGGCCAGCCGACCGGCGCGTTCGCGATCCAGTTGCTGCCCGGCGCCAACGCGCTGACCGTGGCCGAGGCGGTCGAAGCGCGCATGGACGAATTGCAGCCCTCGTTCCCGCAGGGCATCGAGTGGTTCAAGCCCTACGACACCACCACGTTCGTGACGCTGTCGATCAAGGAGGTCGTCAAGACCCTGATCGAGGCGGTGATCCTGGTGTTCCTGGTGATGCTGCTGTTCCTGCAGAACCTGCGCGCGACGATCATCCCGACGCTGGTCATTCCGATCGCGCTGCTCGGGACGTTCCTGGGGCTGAGCCTGCTCGGCTTCACGGTCAACCAGCTGACGCTGTTCGCGATGGTGCTGGCGATCGGCATCGTGGTCGACGACGCGATCGTGGTGATCGAGAACGTCGAACGCATCATGGCCGAGGAGCACCTGCCGCCGCGCGAGGCGACGATCAAGGCGATGGAGCAGATCACCGGCGCAGTGGTCGCGATCACCGTCGTGCTGGCCGCGGTGTTCATTCCCAGCGCGCTGCAGGGCGGCGCCTCGGGCGAGATCTACAAGCAGTTCGCGATCACGATCGCGATCTCGATGGGCTTCTCGGCGTTTCTCGCGCTCGGCTTCACGCCGGCGCTGTGCGCGACCTTCCTCAAGCAGCATGCACCGCCCGGCGAGCGCAAGGACAACGTGGTCGTGCGCACGTTCAACAAATACTACGACCGCGTGAACCGCACCTACGTCGGCCACATCGGCAGCGCGGTGCGCCATGCGCCGCGCTGGATGGCGGTGTTCGTGGTGCTGGTGGTGGTCTGCGGCTTCCTCTACGTGCGCTTGCCGGGCAGCTTCCTGCCCGAAGAGGACCAGGGCTATGCACTGGCGATCGTGCAGTTGCCGCCGGGCTCGACACTGCAGCGCACGAACGCGGTGTTCGAGGACATCCGCGCGCGGCTGGAGCAGAACCCGTCCTACGAAAGCATGCTGCAGGTCGCCGGTTTCAGCTTCGTCGGCCAGGGCGAGAACGTCGGCATGGGCTTCATCAAGCTCAAGGACTGGAGCGAACGCGACGTCGACATCAACGGCTTCCTCGGCGAGGCCAACGGCGCGCTGCAGGGCGTGAGTGACGCGACGATCTTCGTCGTCAACCTGCCGACGGTGCAGGGCCTGGGCCAGTTCGGCGGCTTCGACATGTATCTGCAGGACCGGACCGGCGCCGGCCACGCCGCGTTGCAACAGGCGCGCAACCAGTTGCTCGGCCTCGCCGCGCAGAAGCCGGAGGTGCTGCAGGGCGTGCGGCCGAACACGCTCGAGGACGCGCCGCAGCTGCAGTTGCACGTCGACCGCGTGCAGGCGCAGTCGATGGGGCTGTCGGTGACCGACATCTACAGCGCGATCCAGCTGATGCTGGCGCCGGTCTACGTCAACGACTACATCTCCGAGGGCCGCATCAAGCGCGTCAACATGCAGGCCGACGCGCAGTACCGCACCGACCCGGGCTCGATCGGCCGCTTCTATACGCCGAGTGCGATGTCGACCAATGCCGACGGCACACCGACGATGATCCCGTTGAGCACGGTGGTGAACCCGGAGTGGGGCGCCAGCACGCCGTCGCTGACCCGCTACAACGGCTACGCGGCGGTCAACATCGTCGGTGCCCAGACGCCGGGCCGCAGCTCCAGCGAGGCGATGGCGGCGATGGAACAGATCGTCGAGAACGAGCTGCCGGCCGGCTTCGGCTACGACTGGGCGGGCCTGTCCTACCAGGAGATCATCGCCGGCAACGCGGCGACGCTGCTGCTGGTGCTGTCGGTGGTCGTGGTGTTCCTGTGTCTCGCGGCGCTGTACGAGAGCTGGTCGATTCCGGTCGCGGTGCTGCTGGTGGTGCCGCTCGGCATCCTCGGCGCGGTGGTGTTCACGATGCTGCGTCCGGGGCTGTCGAACGACATCTTCTTCAAGATCGGCATGGTCACGGTGATCGGCCTGGCGGCGAAGAACGCGATCCTGATCGTGGAATTCGCTGTGCAGCAGTACAAGGAAGGCAAGACCCTCCGCGATGCGACCGTGGAAGCGGCCAACCTGCGTTTCCGCCCGATCCTGATGACCTCGTTCGCCTTCATCATGGGCGTCACGCCGATGGCGCTGTCCAGCGGCGCCGGTGCGAACGCGCGGCATGCGCTCGCCACGGGCGTGATCGGCGGCATGCTGTTCGCCACGTTCCTGGGCCTGCTGATGATTCCGGTGTTCTTCGTCATCGTGCGGCGCATGCTGGGCGACAAGCTCGACCGGCCGGATCCGCGCCTCCAACTCGACGCGCCGCCCGGCGATCCGCCGGTGGACACGCGACCGATGCACTGATCACGATCACGGCTGATCAGCGAGGGCCGCCCCGGCAACGGGGCGGCCCTTTTTCGTGTGGGGCGCGCGCTTCGGTCGCTGCCCGGTCGGTGGCGTCACCGGTATGCTGGCGCCCCCTCTGGAGCCCCCATGACGCCATTGCGCATCGCCATCGTCGGTTACGGCACGGCCGGGCAGGCCGCCGCCGTCCTGCTGGCGCGGGATGGTCACCGGATCGAGGTCTTCGAACGCGCACCCCAGCCGGGCCCGGTCGGTGCCGGCTTCCTGCTGCAGCCCACCGGCCTGCAGGTGCTTTGGCGCATGGGGCTACTCGATCATGTCCTGTCGCATGGCGCGCGCGTCGACCGGCTCTACGGCGAGACGCCCTGCGGCCGTGCGGTCATGGACATGCGCTACGCGGGACTCGACTCGCGGCTGTGTGGTGTCGGCATGCAGCGCGGTGCGCTGTTCTCGATTCTCGACCGCGCGCGGGGCGATGCTGTACGGCTGCATGCGGGCATCACCATCGACGGCCCGGACGACACCGACGACCGCTGGTTGCGCGATGCCGACGGCGGGCGGCACGGGCCGTTCGATCTGGTACTCGCCGCGGACGGCGCGGCGTCACGCCTGCGCGGCCGTCTCGGCGGCGTGCGCCGTGATGCGGTGTATCCCTGGGGCGCGCTGTGGTGCCTGCTCGATGCCGCCGACTGGCCATATCTCACCGAACTGCGCCAGCGCTATGTCGCCGCGCGCCGGATGATCGGGCTGCTGCCGGTCGGCACGCGCCCGGGCGATGCGACACCGAGGCTCAGTTTTTTCTGGAGCCTGCCGGTCGCAGCCTTCGATGGCTGGCAGTCCGCCGCGCTCGACGACTGGCGCGAGAGTGTCACCGGCATCTGGCCCGAAGCCTCGGCGCTGCTGGCATCCACGACCACGCACGCCCAGCTGGCGCGCGCGACCTATCGCGATGTCACGCTGACGCAGTGGCATCGCGGCCGCTGGGTGCTGCTCGGCGACGCCGCGCACGCGATGAGCCCGCAGCTGGGGCAGGGCGTCAACATGGCCCTGCTCGATGCCGAAGCGCTGCGCGATGCCTTGCGTGCGCACGCCCTGCCGGATGCACTGGCGACCTATGCCCGCGTGCGCCGCCGGCACGTGGCGATGTACCAGTTCTGGAGCCGCTGGCTGACGCCGGTATTCCAGTCCGAGCGCGACCTGATCGCGAAGGCGCGCGACGTTGCGTTCCAACCGATGGGCCGTCTGCCAGGCGGGCGTGGGCACATGTTGCGGGTGCTCAGTGGCACGCAGCACGGCGTGTTCGGATCGCTGGCGTTGGCGCCGGAGTTTGTGGACGCCTTGGGTGGGTTTCGGATGTCCGGGGTTTCTACGAAGTAGTCGCGCCTCTGTCTGGCTTTCGTGCTTGCTCCGGCTTCCGCTTGCGTCTCCGCTTTGGGCTTTAGCTTTCTTCTGCTTTTGCTTCTGCTTTGGCCTTAAGCCGTTGACTTGAATCGAGCCGTAGAGCGAGCTGAGCACCGGAGCCTGGCGTGGCCGAAGAGCAGCCCATGTCTGAGCGCAGCGAGTTTGGGCTGCGGAACCGTCGTAAGCTCCCCCGTCTGACAGACACCGCATAAGTAGATCTTTCTGGCATCGTTTCCCAGCCAGGAGGTCCCATGCGCACATCGAAGTTCACCGAGACGCAGATCATCGCGACGCTCAAGCAGGCCGACGCAGGCGTGCCGGTCAAAGACATCTGTCGCCAGGTCGGCATCAGCACCGCGACGTACTACCAGTGGAAGAGCAAGTACGGCGGCCTGGAGGCCTCCGAGCTTCGGCGGGTCAAGGAGCTCGAGTCCGAGAACGCCAAGCTCAAACGGATGTATGCCGAGCTGGCGCTCGACAACGCAGCGATGAAGGACCTGATCGCAAAAAAACTCTAGGGCCGGCGCGCAAGCGCGAGGCCGTGCGGTTCCTCGTCGAGGTCCACGCGCGGCCGCTGCGCCGGTCCTGCGCATGCGTCGGTTTGTCGCGAGGGGCGTGGTACGCGCCGCCTCTGGATTGGACGGTGCGCGATGCCGAGCTGATCGCTGAAATCGCGCGCTTCGTTGAGGCGCACCCCAGCCGCGGCTTCTGGAAGTGCAGCAACCATCTTCGCAAGCAGCAGCCGGCCTGGAATCCCAAACGAATCTATCGCGTGTACAAGGCCATGAAACTCAACCTGCGCCGCGCCGCCAAACGGCGCCTGCCCAAGCGCGAGCGGGTGCCGCTCTATGTGCCGAGGCTGCCAGACACGGTCTGGTCTGTCGATTTCATGAGCGACGCGCTCGCCTGCGGCAGACGGTTTCGCACGTTCAACGTCGTGGACGACTTCAACCGAGAAGCCCTGCACATCGAAGTGGACACGTCGATCAACTCGCAACGGCTGGTCCGTGTGTTCGAGCAGATCAAACGCGATCATGGTTTGCCGCAGGTCGTGCGCTCGGACAACGGTCCCGAGTTCTTGGGCGATGCGTTCACCAACTGGCTCAAGGCGAACGGCGTGGCGCTGCAGTACATCCAGCCCGGCAAGCCAAATCAGAATGCCTTCATCGAGCGCTTCAATCGCACATTCCGCGAGGAAGTGCTTGACCTCAATCTCTTCGTCCGTCTCGACGACGTCCGGGAAGCCACCCACTGGTGGATGATCGACTACAACGAAGAACGATCCCACGACTCGCTCGGCGGAATGACCCCGCTCGAGTACCGCAGACACCACGCCGAAAGCTCTACTTTTGAAGTGTCTGCTTGACGGGGGAGCTTACGCCGTGAAGGTCCCAATGTGCCGCGTCAGGCGAGGAGCGGAGGGGACCGATGCGGCTTCATCGCATCGGCTCGCGTCCGGCGAAGACGGTTTTGCTTACTTTGCCAAGACAAAAGTAAGCCGCGCGACAGCGCGGAAGCCCGGTCTTTGATCTTCGCTCCTGCGGTTGATCTTTTGCTTCGAATATCAAAGTCGCAAAGCGACGAGCGAAGAAGCGAAAGCAAGTGCAGGGCTTTCGCTCGCTGCGCGTGCGAGTCCCTTTTGGAGGGACCCAAAAGGAACCAAAACGTCCCCTCGCCGGACGCGATCCGCCGCGATACAGCCGCGGCGGTCCCCTGCGCTTCTCGGGCAGCGGGGCACGCAGCCCAAACTCGCTGCGCTCAGACATGGGCTGCTCTTCGACCCCGCCGCCCTGCGATGCTCGGCTCGCTTTACGGCTCGATTCAAATCAAACGCCAACGCGATAAGCAAAGCCCAAGCCCAAACCCAAACTTAAGCCAAAGCCAAAGGCCAAGCCAAAACCAAGACCAGGGCAACGTGTAGGAGCGCGCTTGCGCGCGACGCGGCGTTGCCCACAGCGCCCATCGCGCGCAAGCGCGCTCCTACGAGGGTCGATGCAGGCTCAGTCGATGAACTGCAACCGCGCGAGTTCCGCGTAGAGCCCGCCCTGTGCGATCAGTTCGGCGTGCGTGCCCTGGGCGACGATGCGCCCGGCATCCATCACCACGATCCGGTCGGCCTTGAGCACGGTCGCCAGGCGGTGGGCGATCACCAGCGTCGTGCGTCCGTCCATCAGACGGGCCAGCGCCTGTTGCACGGCGTGCTCGCTCTGGGCGTCGAGCGCGGACGTGGCCTCGTCGAGCAGCAGAATCGGTGCGTCGCGCAGCAGGGCCCGCGCGATCGCGATGCGCTGCTGCTGGCCGCCCGAGAGGCGCGCGCCGCGCTCGCCGAGCTGGGCGTCGTAGCCGTCCGGCAGGGCGTCGAGGAACACGTGCGCCTCGGCGGCGCGCGCCGCCGCTTCGACCTCGTCATCGCTGGCGTCGAGCCGGCCGTAGCGGATGTTGTCGCGCGCGGTGGTGGCGAAGATCGTCGGTTGCTGCGGGACGAGCGCGATCTGCGCGCGCACGTCGTCGGGCGACAGGGTGCGGATGTCGACGCCGTCGATCGCCACCGTGCCCTGCGCAGGATCGTGGAAGCGCAGCAATAGCGAGAGCACGGTGCTCTTGCCGGCGCCGGACGGACCGACCAGCGCCACCGTTTCGCCAGGCGCGACGTGCAGCGTGAAATCGGCCAGCGCCGGGCTGTCGGGCCGGGTCGGGTAGTGGAAGGTGACGTCGTCGAAGGCCAGTGCGCCGCGTGCCTTCGCCATCGCTGTGCCGGGCTGCGCCGGGCCCCGGATGCCCGGGGTCTCGACCAGCAGTTCGGAGATCCGGCCCATGCCGCCGGCGGCGCGCTGCAGCTCGTTCCACACCTCGGCCAGCGCGCCCACCGAGCCGGCACCGAACAGTGCGTACAGCACGAACTGGCCCAGCGTGCCCGCGGTCATCTCACCGTTGATGACATCGTGCGCGCCCGACCACAGCACGGCGGTCACCGCGCCGAAGATCAACGTGATCGCGACCGCGGTGATGATCGCCTGCAAGCCGATGCGCTGGCGCGCGGTGGCCACCGAGATCGCCACCGCGCCGCCGAAGCGGTCGCGTTCATAAGGCTCGCGCGCGTGCGCCTGGACGGTGCGGATCGCGCCGAGCGTCTCGTTGGCGAGTGCGTTCGCATCGGCGATGCGGTCCTGGCTCTTGCGCGAAATCTTCTCCAGGCGGCGGCCGCCGAGCACCAGCGGCAATACGAACAGTGGAATGCCGATCAGCGTGAACGCCGCCAGGCGCGGACTGGTGACCACCAGCATCACCATGCTGCCCAGCACCATCACCGTGCTGCGCAGCGCGACCGACATCGTCGAACCCACGACCGCGCGCAGCAGTTCGGTGTCCGCGCTGAGCCGCGAGACCAGATCGCCGCTGCGGTTGCGTTCGAAGAAAGTCTGGTCGAGATCGAGCAGGTGGCCGTAGAGCCGGGTGCGCAGATCGGCCACGACGCGCTCGCCGAGCAGCGATACGAAGAAGAACCGCGCGGCCGTGAACAACGCCAGCGCGATCGCGACCAGCAGCAGTACGGCGAACGTCGCGTCGATGCGGTCGGCGTCGGCGAAGCCCTGGTCGATCATCCCGCGCACCGCCACCGGCAGGCTCAGCGTGGCGACCGACGACAGCGCCAGCGCGATCAACCAGGCCGCGAACAGTCCGCGTTGTCGCATCACGAACGGCCACAGGGTCTTCAACGCGGTGACGGGGGCCTTGGGCTGGGCAGGGTCGGGGGCGCGCGGGGATCGGAAGGCCATCAGGGGGCATCGTCCGCAGCGGGAGCGAACTCGACCCGGTCCCGTGTGGCATCGCGCAGGCGGGTTTTCAAGTCCGGTACCTGCGCGCGCGGCAGCTCGATGCACAGCGCGACGCCGTCGGGATCGAAGGTCTCCGACAGTTTGTGGGCCTGGACCGCCGGCAGGGCCGCATGCACGCTGCCCAGCGCATCGAACGGCGCGCGCAACGTGAGGCGCGCGAGATCGATCAATGGCTGCCGGGCGGCCGTGCGCAGGCACTCGGCCGCGCAGCCGCCATAGGCGCGCACCAGCCCACCTGCGCCGAGCTTGATGCCGCCGTACCAGCGCACGACGACGACGGCGACGCGGTCGAAGCCCTGGCCGTCGATCGCCGCGAGGATCGGCCGGCCCGCAGTGCCGGCGGGTTCGCCGTCGTCGCTGGAACGGTACTGGTCGCCGACCCGCCAGGCCCAGCAGTTGTGGGTGGCGTCGGGGACGTGGATCTCGCGCAGGACGCGCATCGCGCTGTCCTCGTCGTCCACTGGCGCCGCATGGGCGACGAAGCGGCTGTGCTTGATCTCCAGCGTGTGGGTGGCCGGCGCGGCCAGCGTGTCCAGCGGCATCGCGGGCTCAGTCCAGCAGCGCGCGTAGATCGGGCGGCAGATCAGCGTCCGGGTGCCGCCGGTGGAATTCGGCCAGGCTCGCGCGGGCCGCGACGATGTCACCGGCGTCGAGCAACTCGCGCGCGCGTTCCAGCCAGGCCGCGCGTACCTGGGGGGAATCGGCCGTGGCCGGGGGCTCGTCGTGGTCGGGCAGGTCCTCGAATGCCTCGAGCATCGGGGCCGCGCGACGCGCGGTCGCGTCGCTGCGCGCCGGCGCCGGTGCACCCACCACTGCGGGGGCTGCGGCCACACCCACCGGCGCGACGGACGACTGCGGCGCGGCTACCGCGTCGGACCCGAATGCGGTCATGCGTGCCGTCTCGGCGGCAGCAGGGGGCGCGGGTGGCGGCGGAGGCGGAGTCTGAGAGCGGGCCGTGGCCACGGAGGGCTGGGGTTCGCGGGAGCGCGGATCGGCAGGCATTTCCGTGGGCGTGGCCGCGGTCTGGCGGACATCGACCGCGGCACGGGCACGCTCGGCGGTCGGGGGCGGGGCTTCGGCGCGATCGGCCGCGGACGACGCCTCGGGCGCGCGCATCGCCTGCATCGTCGTCGGCGCCTCCGACCACGGCTCGGGACGCGTCTCGGGCGCGGGACGCAGCTGCCAGGCGACGCCGACGGCGACCAGCAATGCCGCCGCGACGCCCGCACCGACGGGCCAGCGACGCCGCGGGCGTCGATGCGTCGACGCGGCGTGCCGGGCCGCGGACACCGGCGCCCCGGACTGCGTGGCGGATGTCGCGGGCGCCACCGAAGCGCGCGCGGCCTCGAGAATCGCCGCGTCCAGCGCCGGCGACGGCGAGGCCACCGGATCACCCGTGAGCCGCGCAGCCAGTGCGCGCTCGTCGGGATCGAGAGGCGGGGTTGGGCGGTGGCTCATGGGTTCAACATCGCGCGAAGTTTGTCCATTGCGTAGCGCAGTCGCGACTTGACCGTTTCGCGCCCCGCGCCGGTGATGTCGCCGATCTCCTCGAGCGAAAGCTCGTGCTCCAGGCGCAGCAGCAGCACCTCACGCTGTTCGGCGGGGAGCGCGTCGAGCGCCTGGTGCAGCCGACGCCGCTGCTCGAACGCGTCGGCCTGGCGCTCCGGCGTGTCCGGATCGGCGATCGCGGCGGTCCGCGCATCGGCGTCGTCCGGCGCCGGTGGACGGTGGCGCGCCGCGCGCCAGTGATCGGCGAGGCGATTGTGTGCGATGCGGTAGAGCCACGTCGTGAACAGCGCGTCCGGACGCCAGCCTTCGCGCGCGGCGATCACGCGTTGCCAGACGTCCTGGAACACGTCGTCGGCCAGCGCGGGACTGCGCAGCTGGCGCACGAGGAAGCGGTAGAGCCGGTCGCGGTGGCGGCGATACAGGATTTCGAACGCCGCTGCGTCGCCTGCGGCATAGGCCAGCATCAACGCATCGTCGCCGGGTGGTGCCTGCGCGCTGGCGATGTCGTCCATGGCGGGCAGGGTACGTGGTGGCTGCACGCGCGGGAAGACCGGACCGGGTGTGCAGTCAGGGCGTGCGGCGGGTGATGTCGCGTGCATGGCAGCATCAACGTGCAGCGGGCAGGAACGGGGTCGGGCGCACGGAAGGGATGCCGGATTTGGGTATGCTGCCGCCGGGGAATCGAGATCCGGGAATATCGTGTCCGCACGTCATCGCATATCGACGGCCGTCCGGCAGTCGCCCGTCGACGTCGGTGCGCGACTGCGTCCGATCGTCGACACGGCGCCCGGCGGCGTGGCGGTGCTGCACTGGCGGTGCGCGCTGCTCGGTGCCGGTACGGTGGGCTCGCCGGACGCACCCCGCACGCTGCACGAGCGCGTGGAAGCGGCGACGGACGGTCCCGGTGATCGCGGCGTGCGCCGGCTGCAGACCGGCGACCTGCATCTCGCGGTCGCGATCGAACCACCCAGCGACGCCGACGCCGAGTCGGCCTGGCTCGAACTCGCACTGCGTGGCGCCGCGATGGCACTTGATGCGCTGCGTGCGGAACTGCGTCTGGAGCAGTTGCGCCGGTCCGAACGCCTGCAACAGGCGCTCTACGAAATCGCCGATCTCGCCGGCTCCACGCTCGAGATGGACGAGGTGCTGGGCCGCATCCATCGCGTGGTCGGCGGCCTGACCACGGCCGAGAATTTCTACATCGTGCTCTACGACGATCTGCGCGACACGATGCGGTTCCTGTATTTCGTCGACGAGCTCGATCCGTGGACCGCGGATCCCGACGAGGAACTGGCACTCGATGCGATGCCGCACAGCCTGACGATCGCGCTGCTGCGCGAAGGCCAGCCGATGCTGGGGCCATCGGCCGAGCTGCGTCGACGTCACGGTGTCCGGGATGCCGAATCGCTGACCGGGCCCGACAGCGCCGACTGGCTGGGCGTGCCGTTGCGCCGCGACGGCCACGTCTGCGGTGCGATCGTGGTCCAGAGCTACGACCGTCCGGGCCGCTACACCGACGACGACCGCGCGCTGCTGGAATTCGTCGCCCAGCACATCCTCACCGCGCTCGACCGCAAACAGGCCCAGGCCGAGCTCGAGCGCCGCGTGGCGTCACGCACGCTGGAACTGCAGGAGGCGAACTACGGCCTGCAGGCGCAGATCGCCGAGCGGGCGCGTGCCGAAACCCTGCAGCGCGCGCTGTACCGGATCAGCGAACTGTCGATCGCGGCCGGCAGCCTGGAGCGCTTCTATGCCGACCTGCACGCGATCGTCGGCGAACTGCTGTACGCGCGGAACTTCTACATCGCCATGCTCAGCGCGGACGGGCAGCAGCTGGAGTTTCCGTATTCGGCCGACGAACGCGACGCGGTCCGGCGCACGCGCGCGCTCGCCAACGGCTTGACCGAATACGTCATCGCCAGCGGCCAGCCGCTGCTCGCGCGGCGCGAGGGCATCCTGCTGCTGGAGTCGCGCGGCGACGTGCGCAGCCGCGGCACGCGCGCGCAGTGCTGGCTCGGCGTGCCCTTGACCCGCGACGACCGGCCCGTCGGCGTGATCGCGGTCCAGAGCTACGATCCCGAGATCGGCTTCGCACCCAGCGACCAGGCGCTGCTGACCTTCGTCGCCCACCACATCGACAGCGCACTCGAGCGCAAGCGTGCGCAGGAGGCCCTGAAGGCGGCCCACGCGGAGCTGGAGTTCCGGGTGGAGGCGCGCACCCGCGAACTCGAGGACGCCAATCGCGAACTGCGCGCACAGATCGGCGAACGTGTCCGCGCCCAGCAGCGCCTCGTCCACCAGGCTCGCCACGATCCGCTGACCGGCCTGCCCAACCGGCTGCAGCTGCTGGAACGGCTCACCCATGCGCTGCAGCCGGACGAGCATGGCGCGCGGGCTCCGTTCGCGGTGCTGTTCCTGGATCTGGACCGCTTCAAGCTGGTCAACGACAGCGTGGGCCACGCGGCCGGCGACGCGATGCTGGTGGAGATCGGCCAGCGGATCGCCGCGATGCTCGGCCCGCAGGATCTGGTGGCCCGGCTGGGCGGCGACGAGTTCGCGGTGATGCTCGCGGGCGTCGACGATCCCTGCGCCGCCGAGGCGACCGCCGATGCCTTTCTGAAAGCGCTGGCGCGGCCGATCTGGGTGGCCGGGCGCGAGCTCTATCCCTCGGCCAGCATCGGCATCGCGATGTCGCATCCCGACTACGCCGACGGCCACGGCCTGCTGCGCGACGCGGACGCGGCGATGTACCGCGCCAAGGCCTGTGGCCGCGACCGCAGCGAACGCTTCGACGAAGCGATGCGCGCCGAAGCGACGCGCCTGCTGGACCTCGAGGCGGACCTGCGGCGCGCGATCCTGCAGGACGCGTTCGAGCCGGTATTCCAGCCGATCGTGCGTCTGTCCGACGGCGCCGTCATCGGCCACGAGGCGCTGCTGCGCTGGCGCCACGAGGTTCACGGCATCCTGCCGCCGACCGAGTTCATCGGCGTGGGCGAGGACAGCGGCCTGATCGAGCAGGTCGACTGGCTGATGTATCGCAAGGTCGTGCGTCGCATGGCGACCGATGCGCGCGAGGGCTACGTCTCGATCAACGTCTCGCCTCGACATTTCCGCTCCGACGATTTCGTCGAGCGGCTCCTGCAGCTGGTCGACGACGCCGGTGCCGACCCGCGTCGGCTGCGCATCGAGATCACCGAGGTCGCCTTGCTCGACGACGCGCCGCGTGCGCTGCGCATGCTCGAGACGCTGCGCGGCCACGGCGTGATGGCGCTGCTGGACGATTTCGGAACGGGATTCTCGGCGCTGTCCTACCTGCACCGGTTCCCGATCCAGGCGCTGAAGATCGACCAGAGTTTCGTCCAGGGCCTCGGCAGCGGCATGCATGCCGAAAGCCTGGCCCTGGTACGCGCGATCCTCGCACTGGCCGGCACGCTGGGCATCGACACGATCGCCGAAGGCGTGGAGACACGGCAGCAGCGCGATCTGCTCGACGAGCTCGGCTGTCAGTACGGCCAGGGCTTCCTCTACGGTCGCCCCGCGCCCGATCCCGTGGCGCGGGTCACCCCCTGAGCGCTGCGAGGCGCCGCCGTCGCCATCGCCTGCGCATTGGAGCCCCCGCTCACGACGCGACCTCGACACAGTCCCGGCCGCTGGCCTTGGCCGCATAGAGCGCGCGATCGGCGACGGCGAACGCGGTTTCGATCCGCTCGCCGTGCGGCGGCGCCATCACGTGCACGCCGATGCTGGCGGTCACCCGGATGCGCAGGTCGCCCGACGGGCAGGGTTCCTGGCTGAGCGCGCGCCGGATCGTGTCGGCGATCTCCGCGGCGCCCTCGGGATCTTCGCCGGGAATCGCGGCCACGAATTCCTCGCCGCCGAACCGGGCCAGCAGGGCGTCGTGCGGGCGCAGCGTCCGGCCGATACGGTGCGCCGCCCAGCGCAGGCAGTCGTCGCCGGCGAAGTGGCCGTGGCGGTCGTTGATCGCCTTGAAGTGGTCGAGGTCGATCATCATCAGCGCGAGCGGCGTGCCGGCGATCCGGGCCTGTTCCGACAGCAGCGCAAACGCTTCCTGGAACCACGCGCGGTTGTACAGGCCGGTCAGGCCGTCACGGCGGCTGGAATCACGCAGCCGCATATGCGCTTCCTCGAGCTGCAACAGCGCGCTGCGCACCTCCTGCGTGCGTTGCGCGACCTTGCGCTCGAGCCGCTGGTTGGTTTCGGCGACGATCCGCTGGTTTTCGTTGCGCAGCGCGGCATAGCGGTGACCGAGCGCGATCGACAGCAGCAGCATCTCCAGCGCCGAGCCGATCTGCACGCCGTATTCGGTGAGGAAGGCCTTGGGAAGCACCCCGAAGGCGAGCAGGGTGAACACTGCGGTGCCGATGAGGAACGCCGACCACGCCAGCAGCAACAGCTTGGCCGGCGTGTAGCCGCGGCGCAGCACGACCACGGTGGCGACGACGATCCCGACCACGCCGATCAGCACCGCGCGCGAGGCGAGCGGTGTCGAGATGCGCAGCGGCAGCCACACCGATGCGATGCCCAGGAGGACGAAGAACGCGATCAGCGCCTGCAGCAGGCGGTTGCCGGCCGGCCAGCGCCGCGGCAGTTCGAGAAAGGTGCGCGAGAACTGCAGCATCGCGATCAGCGCCAGGCAGATCGAGATCGGCACCATGTGGTCGGCCAGCCACGGCGACTCGGGCCACAGGTATTCGAAGCCGAGGCCGTTGAGCGTGAACAGCACCAGGCCGAATGCGGTGATGTGGCACAGGTACCAGAAGTAGCTGGCGTCGCGCAGCCACAGCCACAGCACGAGGTTGTAGAAGAACAGCGCGAGCAGGATGCCGTAATACAGGCCGATCGCGAACTGCGCATCGCGCGAGACTTCGGTGAATGCCGACGGGGTGTAGAGCTGCAGCGGCACCTGCATCGAACTCTGGCTCTCCACCCGCACCAGCACGTCCACCGGCACGCCCGCGGGCAGGTCCAGCGCGAAGTTCGGGTGGCGGTAGCGGATGCTGCGCGCGGTGAACGGACGATGGTCGCCGCCGGCGTGGGTGACGGCGTGGCCGTCGGCGCGGCGTACATGGACGTCGACCCGGTCGCTGAGCGGGTATTCCTGCACCAGCAGCCAGCGGGTTTCGGCCGGGTCGTGGTTGACCACGCGCACGTGGAACCAGAACGCGCCCGACTGGAAACCGAAGGCGCCGTTGCCGTCGGGCAGCGGCGCCAGCGCGTCGTGCTCGACACGGTTCCAGACGGCGTCGGCGTCCTCGTCACCCGCCGGATCGTGGTGATAGCGCACCTGCGGCCCGAGGGCGAGGGTGCCGACGCCCGGCATCAGTTCGACGCTGCGCGCCGCGGCGGCGCCGGGCAGCAGCAGGCACGCGACCAGCAGCAGGCGTGCCGTCAGCCGCCATGCCCAGCAGCGCGTCCCAACGCGGCCTGACCCCATTCCCGTTGCCCCTTGTGGAGATTCCCTGTTCCGCGCGCGCTTCGGCATATCACCGCGACCCGTCCATTGGTCATAAGCGGACGCGGTCAGCGTACGGCAGCGGCCAGCTGAAATCACCCGCGGGCATAATCGTCGGCCTGTCGCACCCGCCCGGTCTCTCCCATGCGTCTGCCGTTCCGCCCGCTGTGCTTGCTTGCCCTGACGTCGATGCTCGCCGCGCCGGCACTCGCCTGCGATCGCGGGCGCGTCTTCGAAGACCGCAATGGCAATGGCCTCCAGGACGCCGGCGAGCCTGGACTCGCGGGCATCCGCGTGTCCGATGGCCGCCGCATCGTCGACACCGGTACGGACGGTCGTTACGCCGGTCTCGATGGTCGCCGTGCGGTCGTCTTCGTCATCAAGCCGGCCACTTACACGCTGGCACGCGATGGCGCGCTGCCGCGCTTCTGGCGGCCCGCCGGCACGCGCGGGGCCGACTGCGCGTTCGCGCTGCAGCCCGAAGGCGACGCCGCCGCGGCCCTGGATCTGCTGGTCTTCGCCGATCCCCAGGCCGGGCGCGAGGCCGAGGTGGACTATTACGCCCGCTCGGTGGTCGCGCGTGCGCGCGAGGTGCCCGCGACGCTGGGGCTGACGCTCGGCGACATCGGCAACGACGTGCCTGGACTGTATCCGGCGATCAATCGCGCCACCGCGCAACTCGACGTGCCGTGGCTGCATCTGCCCGGCAATCACGATCTCGATTTCGAGGCCGGCAACGATCCGGCATCGACCGCATCCTACCGCGCGGTCTACGGGCCCGAGACCTACGCCTGGGAAGACGCGCGCGCCAGCGTGCTGATGCTCGACAACGTGATCTACCAGCCGGGCGTGCGGCCGTCGTATGTCGGTGGCCTGCGCGACGACCAGTTCGCGTTCGTCGAGGCCTATCTCGCCGGTGCCCCGACCGATCGCCTGTTGATCGTCGGCGCCCACATCCCGTGGTTCGACACTGCGGCCGACGGCGCACCCGAGACCGTGCGCAGCACCGATCGCGCGCGTCTGTTCGCCCTGCTGCAGCGCTTTCCCGAGGTGCTGCTGCTCAGCGGGCACCGGCACACGCAGCGCCATGTGCTGCACGGGCCCGAGCGCGGTTGGCACGGCGCGACGCCACTGCACGAGTACAACGTCGGCGCGGCCAGTGGTGCGTTCTGGAGCGGGGCACAGGATGCCTCGGGGATCCCGGCCGCGACGATGGCCGACGGCACGCCGCACGGCTTCGCATCCCTGCGCGTCGAGGCCGGCAGCGCGTACCGGCTGGATTGGCATCCAGCCCGGCGCGACGACGACGATCCGTCGACGACCGGCGCGATGGCCCTGCACGCGCCGCGGGTGCTGCGGCGCGGCGCGTATCCGGCCTGGGGCGTCTACGCCAACGTGTTCATGGGCCGGGCCGATACCCGTGTGGAGTACCGCGTCGGCGACGGCGACTGGCGACCGATGCGCCGCGTGGACCGGGCCGACCCGAGGCTGGTGATGGAGAACGTCCGCGACGACACCACAAGCGCACTGCGCGGACTCGACCGGTCGCCCGAAGCCGACCTGTCGACGCATCTGTGGCGGGGCGCGTTGCCGACCGATCTGCCGCTCGGCACGCACGGCATCGAGGTGCGTGTGTTCGATCCCTGGCACGGCGAGCGCCGGGCTTCGACCGCATACCGGCTGGACGCCTGGCCGGAGGACTGAGCCGCGGCCGGCTCACGTGCGCCGTGTGCGAGTCGGGATGCGGGACTGACCGGTCGCCGGCGCGATCGCCGGCATCGCGGGCCTGCGCCGGTGGATCGGATGTCCCATGTTCGACGCCGTTCGGCCGGCCGCCGCATTGCCAGCACCTGGGCGCGCGGGCCAGCGGGATGACGGGTTCAGTCGACGGGGTAGGGATAGCGCGCCGGCGCCGCCGGTGGCAGCGTCGCCAGCCAGCGCGCCAGGCGCGGACGCATACGTTTGCCGATGTCGATCTGCGGGCGTGACGGCGTATAGCCCAGCGCGGCCTCGCGGCGGGCGATCGCGCGGACCGCGTCGCGGTAGGCCGCGGTGAAGTCGCGGTCCCGATTGAGGCCGTCGAGCAGCCAGGCATGGCCGAAGAAGGTGATCGTCGATTCGCTGCCGCAGCCGAACGACGGCCGGTCGGCCGCGGCGGCAGTGATCACCAGCGTGTCGGGTGCGCGCAGGGCGGGAATGAAGCCGCCGGCGTAGCAGGCAGAGACGACGATGATGCGCGGGCCGATGCCGGCGCCGTCGAGCAGCGCACGCAGTTCCTTCGGCGCGAGGGTCTCGTCCACGTGCGGCGGCCAGACGACGCCCAGGTGATGGTCGGGCGCGCCGTGCATCGTGAGGTAGAGCAACAGCAGATCGTCGGCGCGCAGCTTCGGCGCGATCGCGTGCAGCGCATGGCGGAGGTTTTCGCGTGTGGCGAGCGGCCGGGGCACGGTGTCGAGGCTGTCGGCATGGTTGATCAGCGCCAGCGTGCGGGCGCTGGCGCCGAGGCGCGGTGCGACCCCGTCCTCGAGGAACCGCACCTCGTTGCGGAAGACGTCTTCGGTGCCGTCGCCGGCCACTCCGATCACGTACAGCACCGGCGCCTCGTCGACCGGCGGCGGCATCGCCGCGACCGTCGAGTCGATCTGCGCGCGGTCGCGCGCGGCCTGCGAGGACACCGGCGCGATGTCGTCGGCGGCCACCGGCGCGGCCCAGACGATGAGGAACGCGAGCAGGACGCCGGCGAACCTGCGCGCGCCGGGGCGTTGAGGTGTGGAGGACGACGACCGGCCGCGCATCGCCAGGGGGGGCCGGGTCAGCGCGCCGGATCGATCGCGTCGAAGCGGGTCACCCGGGGATGCCCGTTGGCCGCGGTGGCGTCGCGCGGTTCGGGATAATCCTCGAGGCGATCGACCAGCATCGTGCCCAGGCCGGCCTCGCGCGCGGCATCGAGCTCGGCGACCACATCCGACAGGAACAGCAGTTCCACCGGCGCGACCTGCAGCGCCTCGGCGATCCGGGTGTAGCTCTCCGGTGCCCGCTTGCCGCCGATCTCGGTATCGAACCAGGCCGAAAACAGACCGGTCAGGTCGCCGGCATCGCTGTGCCCGAAGAACAGTTTCTGCGCCGGCACGGAGCCCGAGGAATACACCGCCATCCGCTCGCCGGCCGCATGCCAGCGGCGCAGTGCCTCGGCCGCATCCGGGTAGATGTGCGCGGTGAAGTCGGCATCTCGATAGCCGTCGGCCCAGATCATCCCCTGCAGCGCCTTGAGCGCGGTGTGCTTGCGGTCGGTGTCGATCCAGCTCTGCAGGGTTGCCACAGTGCCCGCGTCGTCGGCCGTCCCGGCCTCGTCCGCCACCGCATCGAGCCAGCGACGCACCTCGGGTTCGTGGCCCCGTGCGGCGACGAAACCGGGCAGCGCGCGACGCGCGTAGGGAAACAGCACGTCCTTGACGAACGAGATGCTGCTGGTGGTGCCTTCGATGTCGGTCAGGATCATCCGTGCGTCAGCCGGTTCGGGGCGTTGAAGTGTAAGGCGTGCGGTGTGGAGACGCCCCGGGTTGGCGGGTGTCCAACCGCTGCGCTCGGCTGGATCCGCGCGCCCCCTTCAAATCCCTCATTCCCGCCTGCGCGGGAATGAGGGGTCATCGTGAGTCGAGCTTCCGCAGGACCGCACGCGTCCGTCGAATCGCGAGACGCAGCCTCAGCGCGCGCCGGGCTCGTAACGCGGAAACTTCTGCGCGATGTCGGAGCCGGTGAAGTGGCCCACCCAGCCATCGGGCTGCTCGAAGAACCGGATCGCGACGAAGCGCGGTTCCGGGCCCATGTCGAACCAGTGGGTCACGCCGTCGGGCACGCCGATCAGATCGTCCTTGACGCACTCGATCTCGTAGACCTTGCCGTCGACGTGCAGGGTGAACAGGCCCGAGCCGTCGACGAAGAAGCGCACCTCGTCCTCGTTGTGGAAGTGCTCTTCGAGGAACTTCGCGCGCAGCTCGTCGCGCTTGGGATTGTCCGGCGCGATGCTGATCACATCGACGGTGTTGAAGCCGCGCTCGGCGCTGATGCGGTCGATGTCGGCCCTGTACGCGGCGATGACGTCCTCGGGGCTGGCACCGGCGGCGACCGGCGCGGCCGCCTGCCAGCGTTCGAAGGTCACACCGATCGTCTGCAGTTCGCGGGCGATGGCGTCGGCCTCGCGGCTGTCGAACAGGGGCGTTTCGGGCGCGGTGTCGGCGAAGATGCGGAGGCGGCTCATGGCGATCGGACTCGGCGCGATGCGGGGCCGCTCAGGTTAGCAAAGCACCGTCGCCGGAGCGTTGACCGCGGCGGAACGCGGGCGTTCCACGGGTGCGTGGTCCGTACCCGGATTCAGGCGCGGGCGCCGAAGCGGCGCAGTTCCAGTTCGCAGTGCAGCAGGAAGTCGAAGGCCTCGAGGTGCCGCCGTGCCTCGGCCATGTCGCGGCCCCAGGCGTAGAGGCCGTGGCCGTCGATCAGATAGCCCCACATCGGTTGCGCGTCGAGCAGGGCATCCACCTGGGCGGCCAGCGTGGGCATGTGCTGGCTGTTGGGCAACACCGGCACGTCGATCGCCATCTCGTGGGTCGCATTGCCGGCGAACGCCTTCAGCAGTTCGTAGCCTTCGAGACGCACGTGGCCGGCGCCTGCGAACAGCCGCGATGCGATCGTCTGGTTCGGCGAGTGGGTGTGCAGGATGCAGCCCACTTCGGGAAACCGGCGATAGAGCTGTGTGTGCAGCAGGGTCTCGGCCGAAGGCCGGTGATCGCTGCCGACGGCGGCCCCGTCGAAGTCGACGACCATGATGTCGTCTTCCTTCAGCTTGCCCTTGTCGCGGCCCGAGACGGTGATCGCGGCGTGGCGATCATCGAGGCGGCGCGAGAAATTGCTGCTGGTCGCCGGGGTCCAGCCGGCGTGGGCCAGCTCGCGGATGTTGACGATCAGCTCGCCGGCGAGTTCGCGCAGGCGATGGACGTCGTAGGGGAGTGCGGTCTCGGACATGGCGCAAAGTCTAACGCGCGCCGCGTGGCATCAGTGTCGCCCGCGCCAGCGGGGCGGCGCGCCCTTCACGGCGCAGACGGCGATCAGTAGCAGCGTCGCGACACCGACACAGACCAGGAACGCGACCATCGACCGCTGCGGCGGGAACCGCAGGGCGATGCCGATCACCGCGCCCATGTACAGCGCGAGCACCACCCAGCCCTGCCAGCGCTGTGGCAGGCCCCAGCCGTAGCCGAAGGATTTGGCCGGGAACCAGTGGCCGTCGTCGCGCGGGCTCACGGCCGCGGCACCTCGTCGCCGCGGCGGCGCGAGAAGCCCCGGTAGGCGGCCCAGGCGAGCAGGGCGACGATCAATGCGCCGACCAGGATGTCGGTGTCGGTGGACCAGGCCAGCAGGCCGCAGGCGAGCAGCGCGCCCATGCCCAGCGCGCGGTCACTGCCGGTGGGTCGCCGCGCCGGTGTGCCGAACAGCAGGCTCAATCCGGCCGCCACATAGGCCATGACGACGAGGGTGACGACCATCTCGATGATCGTGCCGAACTGCTCGCCGACCGTCGGCGCCTGGGTCAGCACGGCGATGCCGGTCATCGACAGCGCGATGATGAACAGCCCCCAGCCGGCCGAGCCGTTCGCGCGCACGCGCCCGAAGATCGCCGGCAGGAAGCCGCGTTGCGCGGCCCGCGCGCCGGACTCGCCGGTGACCAGCATCCAGCCACCGAGCGTGCCGGTGGCCTTCAGCGCGGCAGCTGCGGCGATCACCGGGATCGCCCAGGCGCCGAACATCTGCCCGGCGACCAGCGCGAACGGCGCGCTGGAGGCGGCCATCTGCTCGGCGGGCACGATGCCCATCATCAGCACCGACGACACCAGATAGACCACGCCGGCGATCAGGATGCCGCCGAGCGTGGCGATCGGGACGTTGCGGTTGGGGTCGCGGACCACGCCGGCGACCATCGCCCCGGTCTCCAGCCCGACGAACGCCCAGAACACCGAGGCCAGCGCGCCGAAGACCACCGCGGTGTCGGAATTCTCGGTGACGTTCCAGCCGTCGCGATAGATGTCGGCATCGAAGCTGCCCCAGCCGGCGACCAGCACCGCGACCACGGGCAGCAGGCCGAAGATCACGCACATCGACTGGAAACGCGCGATCGAGCGCGGTCCCAGCAGGTTCAGCGCGAACATCAACCAGATCAGCACCACTTGGCCGACCAGACGCACGCTGCCGCCGTCGTCGATCGGCAGCAGGATCACCAGATAACCGAACGCCGCGACCGCGATCGCGTTGTTGCCCATCCACGACGAGATCCAGTACAGCGTCGTCGCGAGGAAGCCCATGTCGCGGCCCAGCGCCGGGCGCACGTAGTCGTCGGGCGAGTTGAGGTCGGGATACTGGCGGGCGAGCCGCGCGAACGCGCCGCCCAGCGCGACCGCCAGGATCGTGCCCAGCAGCCAGGCGAATGCGGTGACGCCGCCGACGCCGGCGAGCGATGCGGGCAACAGGAAGAAGCCCGAGCCGATCATGTTGTTGGCGACGACGAAGGTCGCCAGTACCGGCCCGATCTTCTTGGCGGTGGAGGTCGTGGACATCGGCGCTACCGGATGGCGTGACGAGAGGGCGGGGCCCTCACGGACACGGCCCGCGCGAAGGCGGGCCGTGGACGGACAGGAACGAGGCTCAGGCGCGGACGTTGAGCTTGCTGTGGCGCCGGCCGTAGAGGAAGTAGATCGCCATGCCGATGATCGTCCAGGCCACGAACAGGTGCCAGTGTTCGCGGAACGACTGGAAGAACAGGAACATGCACGACAGGAAGCCGAGCGGGCAGATGATCGTCGCCATCGGCACGCGGAACGGGCGATGCAGCTCCGGACGCGTGCGACGCAGCACCAGCACGCCGAGGCAGACGGTGGCGAATGCGACCAGCGTGCCCATCGACACCAGCTCGCCCAGCACGCTCAGCGGCATCAGGCCGGCGAGCAGGCAAGCCGCGATGCCGACCACGATCGTGCCGATGTAGGGCGTGTGGTGCTTGGGGTGCACCTTGCCGAACACCTTCGGCAGCAGGCCGTCGCGGGCCATCGTGTAGAAGATGCGCGGCTGCGCCATCAGCATCACCAGGATCACCGACGACAGGCCGGCGATGGCGCCGATCTCGACCGCGGTCTTGAGCCAGGCGAGGTTCGGATACGCCTCGAGCGCAGTGACGACCGGCTTGGCGGTATTGAGTTCCGTATACGGCAGCATGCCGGTCAGCACCGCGCACACGGCGATGTAGATGACGGTGCAGATCGCCAGCGAACCGAGGATGCCGATCGGCATGTCGCGCTGCGGATTCTTCGCCTCGCCCGCCGCCGTCGACACCGCATCGAAGCCGATGTAGGCGAAGAATACGATCGTCGCGGCGCGGAACACGCCGTCCATGCCGAACTGGCCCGGGCCCACGTTCTCGGGGATGAAGGGCGTCCAGTTGGCGGGATCGACGTAGAAGAAGCCGAAGCCCAGGAACGCCGCGATCACCGCGGTCTTGATCGCCACGACGATGCCGTTGATGAAGGCCGACTGGGTGATGCCCACGTAGCACAGGCCGCTGACCGCCGCGACGATCATCACCGCCGGCAGGTTGAACATGTTGGCGGTGCGGACGAAACCACCATCCACCCAGGCCAGCGGCGCGCTGGCCAGTTCGGCCGGGAACGGAATGCCCAGCGTCGTGGTGAGGAAGCTGACGAAGTAGCCCGACCAGCCCACCGCCACGGTGGACGAGGCGAACAGGTATTCGAGCACCAGGCACCAGCCGATGAACCAGGCGACGAACTCGCCGAGCGTGGCGTAGGAATAGGAATACGCACTGCCCGACACCGGCAGCAGCGCCGAGAACTCGGCGTAGCACAGGCCGGCGAACGCACAGGCCAGGCCGGCGAGCACGAAGCTCAGCATGATCGCCGGGCCGGCGTGGTTCGCCGCGGCCTGACCGGTCAGCACGAAGATGCCGGCGCCGATGACAGCGCCCATGCCCAGCAGCACCAGGTGTTTCGCCGTCAGCGTGCGCTTGAGGGTGGCTTCGCCGTGCAGGCTGCCCTCCACGGGTTCACCGGCGTCGACATGAGGCGCGGCTTCAACGGGCTTGACCCGGAACAGACTCTTGAGCATGGGTGCGTACTTCCCCGAGTGGTCGTGCGAACGCTTGCGCGGTTCGAAATCCGCGCGGCTTGGCTGCGCGGGGATCGCGGTACCATGCCAAACGCGGACGCCCCGCACAAGCGACGTGGATTGCGCGTGCGAGTGCGTCGATCCGCGTCATTTTTCCGCCCCTGTCACGCCGCAGCGCAACATTCCCGTGCCCGACTCACGCTCCGCTCCATCCCGGAATCCAGCACTCGCGGCCGCGTTCGTCGACTACGGTCTACGGTATCCGGAAGAAGCCGGCACCGCGGCATTGTTTCGCGACCTGCTCGACGATCCGGCCGACCCCTTCGTGCGCGAACGCCTGGCCGGACACTTCACCGCGTCCGCCTTCGTCGTCAGCGCCGATGGCATGCGCACGCTGCTCACCCACCACCGCAAGCTCGGACTGTGGCTGCAGCCGGGCGGCCACGCCGACGGCGACCCGGATCTTGCAGGCGTCGCGCTGCGCGAGACCGAAGAGGAAACCGGCCTGCGCCTAGTGCGCGTCGATCCCGTGATCTTCGATCTCGACCGCCACTGGATTCCCGAGTACAGGAGCGTACCTGCGCACTGGCATTACGACGTCCGCTACATCGTCCACGCCGGCGCCGACGAGACCTTCGTCGTCAGCGAGGAATCGCATGCGTTGGCGTGGGTCGCGATCGCGGACGTCGCCGACGGTCCGGCCTATGACGCCTCGCTGCGCCGGATGGCGGGGAAGTGGGTGAAGAGCCGGGATTGGTGATTCGGGATTCGGGATTCGAAAGTGCGGCGCTGCTTCGCGCCATCGCCACCCGCACGATCGCAGCAAGGTGCGCGCAGGCCCACAACACGCCGTCTGTCAGCCCCACACGTGCCGTTTCTAAACGTCTGGCCGCTCCGGAGCACGAGGAGCGTCGGGGCGGTGATTGGTGATTGGTGATTGAGATTCGAAGGGTGGA